>JAAEQF010000050.1 GCA_024231695.1 FCB group bacterium | reverse complement strand
GATATATATATTGCTCAGTCGGGATCGATGAGCGAATTCGAGGGTATCCTTCTGAATATGACTCCAGTTCCGGTTGTAATGCGAAAGATGAATTCACGTCAGATGCATCGCGAACGGATCATGTTCACCTTTGATGCGCTGTCGAAGCGCCCGGAAAGTGATCATCCGCTTTTTGTATTTGCTCATATTGTCTGTCCTCATCCACCGTTTGTATTAGGTCCTGACGGCAAGGAAATATTATCCGGTGAATTTCAAATAGCGGCTCAGGGGAGAAACGGTGTATGGCCGACCGGGGCGGACGAAGAAAAAAACTATGTCGGCCAGATAACCTATGTGAATAATCGTCTGCAAAAGATCATCAATCATCTGCTGGATAACAGTGAGACCTCGCCGATAATTATTCTTCAGGGCGATCATGGTTCGCTTTTTCCGAGAGATTCGGCCGGGAATGTAAAAACGGCCTACGAAGAGAAATTCTCAATTTTGCAGGCGTTGTATCTTCCGGGCAGGGAAGACATATCATTTGGCGACGACATAAGTCCGTGCAATTCATTCCGGGTCATCTTCAATCAGTATTTCAAGGCTGATTTTGAGCTATTCGAAAACCGCAGTTATTTTTCAAGTTGGGAAGAGCCTTATCGGTTTATCGACGTCTCAGAAGTTGTCGGCCGAAGTGCGAGGGACACGATAGCGGTAGACGACTGAGTATAAATCATTGTAATTTATTGCCTAAGTCGTATCGTAGTAACACCTTGGGTGTAGATGTCGTTTGCCGGCGAATGTTATTTATTTTAAACACTAATGTAATGTGTTGTCGGATAGGCGGTTATACGAAGTTTGCTACCGTCGATGATCTTCCGAGTGGTCCTGATATTTATTCTCCAACGTAAAACGCGCTTGATCTTCTCTCATGCGATTTGTATATTGTCGCATCCTAAAAGAGTAAGAATAAAGGGTCTGACAGACATTTGCCATGTGACCAAGATTAAAAAGCGGGCGGTTGTATAATTATTGGAATATGGGTACGAATTGACCGTTATAAAAACTAAGGAGTAACTGTCATGGGAATGCGCAAACGATTCAGCAAAAAATTCATTATGGTCACCCTGACCGGGCTGATTGCCGTTATGTTGCCGCTAACGGCTGTGGCCGGTACGATCAACGGGACTATCACCGATAAAACCGATGGTGAGGTGTTGATGGGGGCGACGGTGAATGTCAAGTCGGCCATATCTGGATTCGAGCCGCGGGGAACGGCTGCCGACAAGGACGGTTTTTTTGAATTTACCGATATGTTGCCCGGAAAATATATCGTAATCGTATCCTCCATTGGTTTTACTCCACAGACATTTTCCGAGATTGAGGTCACTGAGTCGGGTAACCAGTCGATGAAAGTAAGTTTGACACCGACTTATATCGACCTTGACGCGATTTCGGTGACCGCTTCGCGGCGGCCGGAGAAGCTGGTCGAGGCTCCTGCCTCGGTCGCCGTGGTCGATGCCGAAAGCGTCGAAGCCCGGACAACGTTGACTCCGACGGAACATCTCAAGGGTCTGGCGGCGGTTGATGTAGCCAGCACCGGTCTCAATCAATCGAACGTGGTCGTCCGTGGATTCAACAATATCTTTTCCGGCGCCCTTCTGGTTTTGACCGACAACCGCATCGCCCGAGTGCCTTCACTTCGGTTCAACGCCTATAATTTCATCTCGACCATCAATGAAGATATTGAGCGGATCGAAATCGTTTCCGGACCGGGATCGGCTTTGTACGGCCCGAATTCAGCATCGGGCGTTATGCATATTATCACCAAGTCGCCGTTTGCCTCGCAGGGCACAACTTTCAGCCTTGGCGGCGGCGAGCGCGATCTGGTTATCGGTTCATTCCGTCATGCCGGGACCTACAATGACCGGATCGGTTATAAAATCACCGGACAATATTATCAGGGTCATGACTGGGAACACACCGAACAGGCCGAAGAGGATAATGATTTGATCCAAAAATATCTGCCAACCGCAGATGGTCCGGAATTTGTCGGCGATTCGATACCCGCTGAGCGCGATTTTGATATTAATAAGCTGGCCGGCGACGGACGTCTGGATTTTTTGATCGGTGATAATTCATCGCTGATCGTCAACAGCGGCTTCAGCCGGTCCAGTAGTATTGAACTTACTGGCTTGGGTGCGGGTCAGGCTATCGATTGGACCTACTGGTTTGCGCAAACTCGTTACCGTTACAAAGACCTGTTTATCCAGGGATTTGTCAATGCCAGCGATGCCGGGGATACTTATCTGCTGCAGACCGGGCAATTGATTGTTGATAAGTCGAAACTCTGGGCCGGTCAAATTCAGCATAGCTATTCGACCTCGGATAATTTGTCCTTTACCTATGGTTTCGATGCCCTGTTCACTCGCCCGAATACGGAAGCGACAATTAATGGTGGAAATGAAGAGAATGATGATATCGATGAATTCGGTATCTATCTTCAATCCGATGCGCAACTCAATGATAAGCTGAAACTGGTGACGGCGGTGCGGTTGGACGACAACAATCGTCTCAAGGATATGGTTATTTCTCCGCGAGCCGGATTGGTTTATCAGCCGGTTGAAAATCATAATCTGCGGGCGACGTATAACCGCGCTTACAGTACACCGGATAACAACAACCTTTATCTGGATATTATGCAAACGAACGACATGGGTGATCTGGGAACGAATTTCGAGACAGCACTCGGTTTCCGGCCGGAGGTTGACATTCGTGTGCAGGGTGTTCCCGAGTCCGGATTCCACTGGCGCATAAACGACAACGGTCCTCAATTCAGATCTTCGTTTGCTCCGGTGGCCAGATTGACCACCAGCGATTATATCGATTTCAATGATCCGATGTTCACCAATGTCATGTGGGGAATCGGGCGGTCGGCAACCATTGCAGGATTCAAGGGCAAACTACTTGCCGCCGGTCTGAGCGAACCTCAGATAGAAGCAT
>JAAEQF010000049.1 GCA_024231695.1 FCB group bacterium | reverse complement strand
GAAATGTATCCGACTTTCGCCAAGGAAGCGGCTGAGGAAGGCCACAAGGAAGCGGCAGCCCTGTTCAAAATGATCGCCAAAGTAGAAGCTCATCACCGTGACCGCTACAAACGGCTTTTGGAAATGGTCAAGGCCGGGACGGTTTTCAAACGCGAACAGCCGATCAAGTGGAAATGCAGTGTTTGCGGGTATATTCATGAAGGCACCGAACCGCCGCCGAAATGCCCCTGTTGTAAACATCCGAAAGAGTATTACGAACCAGCCAATATGGACATTTAACGATGGCCATTTATACCTGTAGCGTTTGCGGCTATCAGTATGACGAGGATAAAGAAGGCGCCCAGTGGTCGGATCTTCCGGCTGACTGGGCCTGCCCTATCTGTGAATCGGATAAATCATACTTTGAGTCTGCAAAAGTAAATACAGCCAAAATCGGCGACGAACCAATCGTCGCCGGTTCGGTTAAACCATCAATGGATGAGTTTCGGCGAACCAGCGATGATTTGGAAACCTACATGGCCGACATTAATGCCATGGCCGAATCGGGTGAGTCGATCACCGAACCGATGCGGACGAAAGAGCCGGTCATCGGCTGGGATGATATTATCGTCAAGGGTGCGCAACTGGCTAAAATGCCGCTGAATGACGATCAGCCGGTTTCATCGAAAACGATAATCGGTTCCAAAGCCGAATTCCCTCTTGAAATCGAATCACCGATATATATCAGCCATATGTCTTTCGGCGCCCTTTCGCGCGAAGCCAAAATCGCTCTGGCCCAGGGAAGCGCTTCGATCAGGACGGCCATGTGTTCCGGCGAGGGCGGTATCCTTCCCGAATCATTGGCTAACGCTCATAAGTATATCTTTGAATATGT
>JAAEQF010000048.1 GCA_024231695.1 FCB group bacterium | reverse complement strand
GCAATCTACCTGATGACCTGACCTATACCGCCTGCGGCGATACGACTTTCAGTTTCGATGTTTCCGGTTATGACGTCGATGACAACCTGGTTGGCTGCAGTATGATCAGCGGCCCGGGAACGCTTGAGAATGGTGTCTGGACCTTTACGACTTCCGGTCCGGGAACCTACACGGCCTCTTTCGAATGTATAGATGAATGCGGCCTGACCTGCTCCGGTGAAGTGACTATCACTGTTGAAGGCGGCGATTCTCCGGTAATAGCCTGTCCGCCGTCGGATGAAGTATTCCTCTGCGGCCCGGAGATAGTCTCCGTGCCCCTAAGTTTCGCTCCGGCCAATGCAGAATTGATTATTACTCCTCAAGCGGATTACAGCAACGGCATGTTGACCTTCCTTGCCGACACGGCCGGGACATATTGCTTTGCGGTCGAAGCCATCACTGCCTGTGGCACTGATGTTTGCCAGTTCTGTATTACGGTATCGTTCAACTCTCCGCCGGTGGCGACCTGCCCCGGTGATATAGAATATGTGTTTAGCTGCGAACCGCAGGAAATCTGTTTTGGCTCCGGGTTCACGTCAACCGATCCGGACAATAATATCTTCAGTGAAACGGTCAGCCACGGAGTACTTTCCGGTGGATCAGTCTGTTTCACACCTGATACTGCCGGCGTTTATGAAATCAGATATACCGTCACCGACGATTGCGGCGCGATCGACGAATGCGTTTCCTACGTCACCGTCCGTTTTGAAAATAGTCCTCCGGTCTGCAATCTACCTGATGACCTGACCTATACCGCCTGCGGCGATACGACTTTCAGTTTCGATGTTTCCGGTTATGACGTCGATGACAACCTGGTTGGCTGCAGTATGATCAGCGGCCCGGGAACGCTTGAGAATGG
>JAAEQF010000047.1 GCA_024231695.1 FCB group bacterium | reverse complement strand
GCTGTCCTTCTGGGATGCTGAGGCCGGGGTGGTTGAAGCCAACCACAGGCTCGACAATTCAATATCCTGTTTTGAATTATCCAGTGAGGGTCGCTGGTTGGCAAGTTCATTCACCCAAACGAAAGTTCCGGCCGAGAGCAACGTTTACTTGTGGTCGACATCTGGAATTGGTGGCCCGACCGAAACCGATTGGTCACCGGACATTTTGAGGACTGTGATCACCCTCAATGATGGTCTGCCTCTAATTCAGTCCGGTCCACCACGGCCACTTGGTGTGCTTAATTTTAGTTATAATAATGTGGATAGTACAATTGCCCGCTCGGCAACTATCATGCTTGAGAACCAGTTGTTCAAGAGTCCGTACATTCAACTTCTGGAGCGAAATCAAGTCGATAAGATTGTAGATGAGCTTGATCTGCAGCGGTCCGGACTGACCGTTTCGATGGCGGTCGAAATTGGCAAACTGATTGAAGCCGAGTTGATAATACTTGGTAGTGTCGATAAGTTGGGTAGCGAACTGCACATAACCGCTCGCTTGGTCGATGTGCGTAGTAGCCAGATTATCGGGATTCGCGAAATTACTTGCACCAATGCGTCACCAAGGAATATCATCAATATGACAAAAAGGCTGGCGCCGGCAATAGCCAAAATGCGCTAGTCGCTTGTTAAAGAATGATGTCATTTAAAACAACGTAGGGGCTGCCATAAATAATCCAGGTAGTATCTGAGGTAAAATAGCCACTATTGAGGTATATCATAGACGCATAGACTGGATACTCGCCAACTCGGCGGCGGAACTTACACATTTATAATCAATTAAAACAAACGGGGCTGGTTATCCCAATCCCGTTTTTTGAAAATTGTCGAATTATTCCCCAAACTACTTCACAGCATAGATGATTTTCCGACCATCAAGGAACCTATTCCTCACCTGATGAGTCCCTAGGCTTATTAATAGGGTCGGCATCACCTTGGGCCTGAATTGATTTTTGGGCTTCCGGCGATATCGGCCAATGTTTGAAAGGCCTTTCCCGGAGGGGGCATGTGGATTCTTTAGAGTCAACATGCGCTTTTTCCCAGATGTTTTCTATTGATCGAGCCACATTGTGATAGAGGTTATTCTCTCCAATTTTTGCTGTCAAACCGGTTCTTCTGAGAACGTCGGTTACACTATCATTAAGGCCGCTGACCGAAAACAGAATCCCCTGACCACGCAGGCGGTCAATCAATACCGACAGAGCATCAGCCCCGGATGCATCCAGCTCATTGATACCATTTCCTACGATTAATACATGGCGAAGCTCAGGCATTCGACTAACGGTTTCCAAAACCTGATTTTCAAGATAATTCACATTGGAAAATATCAACGAACCGGCATATCGAATAACGGCGATGTGAGGGCATTGACCAAGATCAAAGCGACTTTGGTTTCTGTAGGTACCATCAACATGCAGAGACAACAACGCGATCACTGGCTTCATGTTGCGAATCATGTAGAGCAATAAAGAAAGAATGACTCCAATAATGATTCCTCGATCCAGATGAGGAGCAAACAATAGTGTACAGATAAAGGTCGTGATGCCTATCAATCCATCATACCACTGTGTTTTCCAGGCATGAATGAATGATTTCAAACTGACCAACCCGATGACCGCCATTATGATGATAGAGGCCAGTACTGCCTGGGGAAGATGATAAAGAAGCGGCGTAAAAAACAACAGTACGATAACGACTACCATGCTGCTGATCGCATTGGATAATCCAGTCATGGCCCCGGCCTGAAGATTCACGGCCGAGCGGGAAAAAGATCCTGAAACCGCGTAGCTCTGGCCGAATGATCCGATTATGTTTGCCAGACCCTGCCCGATCAATTCCTGATTGACATCAAGCCGCTGACCCGTTCTTGCGGCCATTGCTTTGGCTATCGAGATAGCTTCCATAAAGCCAAGAAGCGAAATTATCATTGCCATAGGTAGTAGAGCAAAAACTATCGAGAAATCGATAACCGGAAGTCCGAATTTCGGCAGACCCTGCGGAATGGTACCGACAACGGCACCTCCGCTTGATATTGTCAAGGCATCAGTATTCAATTGACCGTTTCCGATCTTCAACCGCCAAATATGCCCATCGCTATCAACATCGGCCAGGCTTTCAGAATAAGGATAAAAATGCTGCTGACCGGGGGACTCATCCGTACCGATAAGCCTATATCTTCTCAGACTGGTACGAGATTGCCCGACGTTGTAAGCAAGCTCGTCAAGTTCAGCATTCAGAAGCTCAATTTGGTGCATACAAGACAACGCATTTCGGTTTTTATCCCCATATGCTTCAACAAGGCTATCGTACTGTACTCGTAGAGAAACACGTTCAGCGGTATTCTCGTCAACCCCTGAAACACCTTTATTAAATCCGTTAATCAAAGTGTGTACATCATCTGATTCTATTTGTCCAATGGCCACTTCTGCAGTTCGCTCAAAACCTATGGACCAGGAAATAACAGTCGTGATTAGTACGGCAATAAGCACATTGGGAATACGCGGGTTAATCCTCCGCAAGATAATCATTGTAGTAATGGCAAGGACGGCCAGAGCAAGAGTCGGCCAATGCGTAAACGAAATAGCCTCCTTGATAACGCCGTAAACAGTCTCGTAATGGTGTTCGCCCTTTTCTACATAGACACCGAACAGCTTGGACAGTTGCGAGGAAGCAATAATCAGAGCACCTGCGTTCGTAAAACCGCTAACCACAGGATGGGACAGGAAATTGACAACCAAACCAAGCCTGACAACACCCAGCAAGAATTGAAATATGCCGACCATCAAAGCCAGAAGAACGGCGTAGGCAATGAAATTTCCGCTGCCTGCTGTCGCCAAAGGCTCCAGGGCAGTAGCTGTCATCAACGACACAATAGCAACTGGGCCTGTGGCCAATTGTCGGCTGGATCCAAAAAGTGAAGCAACAATTGGAGGTAAAAGAGCAGCATATAGTCCATAATATGCGGGCAGTCCGGCCAACTGGGCATAGGCCATCGACTGAGGAATCAGTACGAGCGCAACGGTCAGTCCACCCGTAAGATCGCGACGAAAATAGCTCGATGAATATCCTTTGAACCAACTCAGGAATGGGAAAACACGAGATATATACTTAAGGCTCACAATTTCTTCTCCACGAAGGCACAATGACTATAGCAACACAAGACCGCATTATGATCCTAAATTCATTGATTAACCAGTCGCAAATTCTGTCTGCAGTTATTCCCTTTTAGCAGAAAACTCCTACCAGCCTTTGCTCCTCATTATTTTATCAATCATGTCGTTTGTTCTTTCTTCGGTAAGCGCTATTTTTGCTGATTTGGCTTTTTCGATTTTGCTGAACAGAACATCGAATTTCACCGGTTTCTCCAGGAATTCAAAAGCGCCATACTTGACAGCTTCGACACCTTTTTCAATCGTACCCCTTCCGGTCAGGAGGATAACCTGAAGATCAGGATTGATAGAGAGTATTTGCTTGAGCGTCTCAATACCGTCCAAACCGGGCATGATCATGTCCAGGACAATGGCATCATAAGCCTTTTCCGACACAGAATTAATAGCTTCTTCACCATTTCCAACAATATCAACCTGCAAGTCACGATTTCTCATTCGTTCGGCCAGCGCGTTCGCGAAATCCTCTTCATCATCTACAATAAGAACTTTTGTGACTATCATATATAATACCTCCTAAACGCTAGCGTCTGATCGAGGAACTCTGAGTTCAAGACTATATAGCTCGTTATCAAAACGCTCCTTAGAGTTTCCCTGTAATCCGGAAATTAACTGTCCAAGATAGCGGTCATCAGGTAACTCAATTAAGGCTCCGTTAAGCCGGGCTTTAATCGTTATAACGGCGTTATCATTCTGTTCACATAGAGTCATTTCTATCGCTGAATCACTTACGACAAGGGGCAGTATCCTGCTAATAATCAGAAATAGCGCCTGCAGTAGAAAAAAGGCGTTTGTATTAACCAATATTTCTTCGCCCGGTCCGGTCAATATCAGGTCTTTCTTCTGTGTACTCACCAGACGTTTCATAAGAGCTTGAAGATTTTCCAATGCGTTATATACATTAAACTCAGTCGCCTTATGATCACTGGTATGAGCGAAGGTGTTTAGCTGTTTCACCAGCGTAAGACCACGTTCTGTTTGTAAACTAATTCTACCGGTAATGGCATTTATTTGATCTTCCGATATTGCCTTTTCCTGTCCGGAAGAAACCGTCAAATCTTCCAGTAATCCCGACAATTGATCTATGGTGCCCAGTATATTATTAAATTCATGTGTGACTGAGGCAGTTATCGCACCAAAGAACCCCAAACCCTGGTAAAGAAATTGATCCGGGAGAGTTTTACTGTTATCCGGGTTCATTGGCTTCAATGGCCTCTTTCATTTTTTCGATTAATGCCGATATATTTATTGGTTTTTGCAGAAGACTATAGGCTCCCTCCGGTTTTACGAAATCGCCTGCTTCCCCGGAACCGTGGCCGGTTATCATCAAAGCCGGAAGGTTGGGATATGATTTGTGTATAACGGTTAACAACTCGTCACCAGATAATCCCGGCAATTTCAAATCAATAAGTACAATATCATAAGAAGATTCCTGCAATTTCTCCAATGCCATATCACCGCTGATTGCGTAGTCGGCGCTTATGCCACGGTAATCCAACCGTTCCGCAAGGGTTGAGACCAATTCCTCTTCGTCATCAATCAGTAAAACACGAAAATTATCCATATATTATTCCCTTAACCTAATCTCTCCACAGGTAAATTGACGGTAAAACACGTTCCTTTGCCGACCCGACTTGAGACAACAATAATTCCACCCAGTTTTTCAATAATATCTTTGGTGATTGATAATCCAAGGCCGGTGCCCGACTCACCCTTGGTTGAGAAAAACGGTTCAAAGATGTGATCCAAATCCTTTTTATCAATACCAACACCGTTGTCGCTTATAGCTACTTCAACTTCGTCAGCGTTCAATTGACGAATATTAATGTCGATTTTCCCGTTATCATCCAACGCGGCATAGGCGTTGTTGATAAGATTCAAAAAAACCTGTTGCAGTTGCCCTCGATCACTCTGGATGGTTGATATGTCGGATTCCGTGTTCAAATCGATCTTAATGTTTCTATGGGAGGCCTCTGATCGCTGAAAGTCGAGGACATCATTTATTAACGTTTCCATATCTATGTGTTCTTTTCGAAACTCCATACGACGGCCGAAACCGAGTAGCCGATGAGTAACCCGACTGCAACGCTCTACAGAAGAGGTAACCGAATCCACCAAATCCATGACTCTTTCCTTTTTAGGAAAGTCAGGCTGGTGCGATGCAATATCTTTGATTAAACCGGCCTTTTCATTAATGATGGCCAGCGGGTTATTGATTTCGTGGGCCACACCGGCAGATAGCCTTCCCAGAGTAGCCATCTTGTTCGTATATTCGATATTATGCAAAGTTTTTGCCCGGCGGGTATCAGATTCCTGCAACCGAGATACAATATACTTGGAACGCAATGAGACCGTCACCAGTATTCCTATCATGCTGGCCAAAAGGAACCAGACAACATCCGATCGCTTGGAGATCCAATGCAGAAACGCACTCCGATGCTGCAGCATAGCCACCAGGACAAAAGGACTATCGTCGATACTGGCAACCCCCATGGTTACATTGAGTCCGTCGGACAAAGTGCGCTCATCGATTATCTCTCGGTCAAGAATGTGCGACGGAAATTTCAAATTGAAAGTGTCGAGTACGTCGCCATAAAATGTTGATGCCGTTTGCAAGACACCGGTTTTATTAGTTATAAAGATATCAACCGGTTCACTTGATTCAAGAGCATAAATCTGACGGTTCAGCAATCTGGTGTCAATTGTTGCTCTTAACACATAGAATTTACCGTTTTCCAGTTCGCGAGCGAAGGCAATAACAAAGTGCGGGAATTTTCGATAACCCATAAAAACATCACTCACATATGTACCCCTGAGCGATACTTCATGAAACCATGATTGATCCTTGTAGTTAATACCCTTCAAGTCGTAAGGGCCCGCATAATAAGATTGATTCCCTTCGTACTCGATTAACCCCAAATCCACAAAATCACCAAACGACTCCTTCAAATCTCTCAGAATAGCCATCAATCTGGCGTCATCACTCAAATCATCTAGAGATTGTCCTCTGGCAATCAAAGATAGGACGGCTCGGCGCTGCTCTACCGCAAACTGCAGGGAGCGTTTCGAATTGGACAATAAATGGGAAACAGTAAAATAGTTTTCCGATTTATAGGCATTGTAGTCCTGATAATAATTAATAATGGCCATTATTAAAAGGGGCACTAACGCGGCTAAAAACGGTACAATAATAAGATTTCGGCGCAGCCGACGATATCTCGGAAGACTGCTCTGTTGTTCGCTCTGAGGCGGAACAGCATGTTGCGTCTGATCATTCATAAAGTTCTATACCCTATGTTGCAGGAGCAATATCAATCGGAATCAGGTCTATCGCCTCCTTTTGCCATGAGCATAGGCCTCTTTCATCTTCTGCGCCAAATCATTAATATTAACCGGCTTATGTAAATAGGCAAAAGCTCCCAGATCCTCAGCCGTCTCCTGCTCCTCGTCGGAACCATGACCCGTCAGGATTATTACTTCGACATCCGGATGCGAGTCTTTTACCCGTCTGAGAGTTTCAATGCCATCGATTCCCGGCATCATTAGATCCAATACAATGACATCTGGAATCTCTTCGTTCAACATTTCGAGCGCTTGTTCTCCATCGTATGCAATCGATGATTCAAGATTTCTTGTCCTCAGACGCTCCGACAGCGTGTGGACAAATTCCTTTTCATCATCTACGAGCAAAATCTTGGGAGGTACGTCAATTCTATCCCACGGATTTAATGACGGTGGAGCGGCTTTGGGGCCAAGTTTCGTGGAAACTCTCAGCACGCCGGGTACTGTAGAGGCGATATCCTTCAATTTGCTTTCCAGCTTCCCCATCCGTATGGCCTGCTCATTGATTTCAATGGTCACATCGCCGTTTTCCGCATACACGTTTGCGTCATGCCCTGCCAGAGTGAGTTCAAGTTTTACTTTGGCGCTTAGAAGATAATCTTCCATGATGCCACGAGATCTGACGGTTGTTTTCACTGCGTCAGAAACGGACTGGTTGCAGATAATTTCAACCGCTTCGTCAACAGAAGTGCTGTGCATTGGAATCACCAGATCAAAAAGACTTTCGTCGTAGGCCGGTTGTTCCACGAGATGGTTCGAACAGGACGAGATTCCTTTATCGTATTCCATGATTTTGGTGGCAGCTTCTGAATCCGATATATCCTCGATCTTAACCGCCTGCCTAACCCGGAAACTGTGGTTGGCTATAATACATACCTTCAAAACATGAGAGATGTTACCCGGAATCATATAGCTGGCACATCCGCTCAGGACTACATTGTCGGATTGTAACAATTCAGCCAATGTAGCTTCAAGATATCCAAGACTTCTCTTGTGTTTACTCGAGGTGATATTCAGAAACGGCGCAGTACCGATCATGGAACGGAGCACCTGATCTTTGCCTAACTTATATCTTTTAGAAGTTTCCTCAGACAAGACACCGTCAACCCTGCGGTAATTAAGACGCTTGGACACTTCGGTCACGATTTCCTCACCGTAACAATATGAACCACTGACTACTGCAATTATCGCCATAACGGCTTTCCTTTGTTTAACCCGAATACATTATAGTAGATAAAATCGTAATTTCAATAGTAAAAAGTATTGTTTTCTATCAGGGAAAACCGATCATGATCAACCTCTAAAGTGAGAAAATGCTGATAATGCCCGTTGGATTTTTATAATATCATTTATTATGGGCAGATTTACGTGACAGGCAGAGCCTGTTTTTCTGCTCGATCGCTGGCGCTATCTCACAGGCGGAGCCTGTTTTTCTGCTCGATCGCTGGCGCTATCTCACAGGCGAAGCCTGTTTTTGGCTATCGCGTGTACGACCCGAATTATCACTCCCTGCGTTTAAAGACGCAGACCACCCACAGGTGGGGCTTGTTTTCCCTTCACTTGCCTCACTGTGAGCCTTACTTGGGTCATTATGGCGACAGCCGAAAAGTGGCTTTGCCACTACGGGCAATCGGCACAGGGATGAATTCAGAGTCATACTGCATTGCCGAATACCACCGTTTCTCGATTTCAAGTTGACACTTCATTGTGTATCAGCTATTTTACCAGTAGGCAGGGGCAAATAGTCACCCTATTGTAGATGATCTTGCCTGCCGTGTGATGCTATTGCTAGACAATAACATAATTTATCAAAAGGTGAGGTGTGGAATGCGATTTACCTTTGTTACTCGTTCCGTGATAACGGTTATGATGGTTATAATCTTCGGTATCGGTGGGCCGGCTCTGGCCGACAGCTTCTTCAAGCAGGTTGTCCATACTGATGCATACGAAGTGATGGGGAAGAAACAGGCCGAGAAGAATGATACGACTATATTGTGGTTGGCAAATGGCAAGGCCTGTGCTCAGACCGCAAACAAAACTGCCGTCATCTTCGATGCCAAAAAGAACATCATGTATATGCTGGATCTCGAAAAGAAAGAATACTCGGCAATATCTCTTAACCCTGCTGCCAGTGGCGGCGAGGGAGATCCCAAGGACGACAACCAGGCGCAAATGATGAGGAGAGCGAGTGCTATGATGGGCGCCCCAAAAATTACTGTCGCGCCGTCCAAGGAAACCAAAAAGATTGGTGATTGGCAAACCAAAATGTACACCATCGACTTGACAATGGCCATGGTGGCCTCGAAGCAGCAGATGTGGGTCACCGAGGATATCGACACCGACATCGGCGCCTTCCACGCAGTGTGCGGGGGAATGATGGCCCAAATGCCAGGTTTTGGGGACTTTGTCGAACAGCTTAAGCAAATCAAAGGTGTGCCGGTGCTGACGACTACCGTAGCGTCGGTCATGGGGCAAGATATTCTGACGACAGTCGAAATGATTGAGCACGCCGAGAAAGACGCTCCGGATGGAATCTATGACATACCTGAAGGCTACAAAGAAGTGGAAATGAATATGGGGATGGGCGGCCATTGATTGTCCCATTTTCGGTGTTCAGAATGCCGCGGCCGATTACCTGAAGCAGATGGCGGTATTCTCAAACGAATGACCTATTGACCGGAGATTGTCAATGGCAACCAGTGAAGATTACCTGATGGCAGCAGCTTTTACGTTGATTGGGGGCTTCGTATTTTTTCTGGGGTTCTTTAAATGGCGTAAGCTTCGTGTGATTCGAGATATACCTCGCTCGAAAATCAGATCGATGGCCATGGGAGTGGTCGAAATCCATGGAAATGTTGAAGCAGATCAACTAATCAGATCGCCCTTTTCAAAAACAGAATGTGTGTACTACAAGTGGCAGATCAAGGAATACCGCCAATCAAGCTCCTCAAGCGGTAAGGGCACCTCACGCAAGTGGGAAGAGGTTGGTTCTGGTGAAAGTCATGTGCCCTTCTTCGCCAAGGATGACACCGGAAAAGCATTAGTGGAGCCGGACAAAGCTGAATTCGTGGTTTCGTACAAGAACGCCTTTTATCAAAAGGGCGAAGGATTGATAGGTTCTCTCAAGGCGATACCCAAGATCATCGAGGCCCTGAAGAATTTCGACCCCCAGGATCCGGGTTCTCTGAATATCGATGACTCAGATCTGGTACCGATGTCTGAAAGACAGGGACTGCAGTCTATCAGAATAGGCGACAGGAAATACTACGAGTACATCATCGAACCAGATGACAACTTGTTTGTACTGGGAACCGCCGCCGCCGATCCCACGACGCCGGACGGTGTTGTTATTCGCCGGGGTAAGAATGAGAAGACCTTCATTATTTCGGATAAGGGCGAAAAAGCGGTACTGGCAAGTTTGAAAAAAACAGTACGCACCTGTTTTATCTTCGGCGGGATATTTCTGGCCGCTGGAATAGTGATTTTACTAATGAATCTCGGTATCATACCGGAAGGTTGATCATATGACTACAATCTGGACCGTAGTTGGCCTCGTGGCGATTCTCGTAGTCGTTGTGATTATTGGCTGGCTCATTGGAATCTACAACTCGCTGATCAGGCTGAAGAACAATATCAAGAAGGCCTGGAGTAATATCGATGTGCTTCTCAAGCAACGCCATGATGAACTGACCAAGCTGATGAACACGGTCAAGGGATACATGAAGTACGAGGAAGGCGTATTGACCAAAGTCACCGAGGCCCGGACCGCATTTATGAAGGCCCAGACTATCGGCGACAAGGCCAAGGCTGATAATATGATGACCTCGACCCTGAAATCACTGTTTGCCGTTGCCGAAAACTATCCCGAACTGAAAGCCGACCGAAGTTTCGCCCAATTCCAGAACCGGATCAGCGAAATTGAAAACCAGATTGCCGACCGTCGTGAATTCTACAACGATTCGGTCAACACTTTCAATATCCGCATCGAGCAAATCCCGGATATGTTTGTAGCCCGGATGCTCGGCTACACCCCCCGGGAATTATTTCAGGCCGACGAATCCGACCGGGCGGACGTGGAGGTCGATTTCTGATTCCGCATTGATATACGGAAATAAACAGAGGCTCTTTACATAGGGAGGAACCGTGATCAGAAGAATGTATGCAAAAAGGCTGACCGTGGCCGTCACCATGATTATCGTGACAGTGTTCTGCGGTCAGGCGTTATCGGCCGAATTCTCCGCCGACATGCTCGAAATCGGCGATAGTGACACAACGGTTAGCAAGATCTTCGTCAAGGGACTCAAGTATCGAATGGAATTGATGGAAAACGGTCAACAAATTTTCATTATCGTCAATCAGGAAACCAATGTGACACAGGCGATCAACATCAGCGAAAAGGCCTACATGGAGATGCCCTGTGACGACTTCGGCAGCCTCGCCAACGATCCCTTCCAGAGCCTGAAATATACGGCGGCCATACCGGATGCAAGCGTCAAGCCGCTGGGCAAGGAAACCGTCGCGGGTGTAGAGTGCGACAAGTCGGTAGTTTCGTATGGCGGAAATGATCTCATCACTCAGTGGGTGTCAAGCCAACACGATTTCCCTCTGAAAATCGTGGCTCACGCTACAGTCGATATGGTGATAGAGTTGGCCAATATCAAGGAAACCGCCATTGATGACGGCCTGTTTGTTGTGCCGGAAGGTTATACTATAATGGGCGATGACCCGCCTGCTGCTCCGGCCGAGCCTGTGAAACAGGATTCCGGGTTTCCGGAGTGGATGAAGGATGCCGCCTCAGCCGAGCTGGTACAGCTTCCCCTGGAGAAAGTTATGCTGGCCGGCGAGATGATCCGTGTCGAAGTCATGGCCGGTAAGGACATCTTTGTTAATGGAATCAACAACCACGGCGGCAATTCCACTTTTAATGCTATTCCCTGTCTGAACGGCAAACCGATAGAAGATCCTTCGGTCGTATTCTCTGAATATGGGGGAACCCGCACTTATAATCTGATGATGGAAGGTCAAGCCCGGCCGACTACTCTGACCGAAACTCCCGATCAGGCGGATATGGTGCTGATTCGTGTCGATCAGGGGCAGGTTATGATGAAGATTGAGTATAACAAGAAGCCATAACGAGCCGAATTCGAACGCCGGATCAGTTTGATAAAATCTCTACAGGTGTCGGGCAATTTACCCGACACCTGATTTCATTTTTTGATATATATAACCCACTCAAAACTCTCTTCTTTAGAGCCTTGGCTGGTGTTTTTGTTTTCTCTGCACTGACCCCTTATTATCTGTACGCCATCACCACCAGAGATTTCCATACATTTCTCCCGGAACGACTGAATTGGAAAATCTTGGGTGTATTGATTGGTACTGCTGCAGTCAAACGGTTCCAGTCGGCCCTCCACCCGTTTCTCGCCATCGCAATCGCTTTGGTTCATTATGGAGATCACAGCACCAAAAGAAGGAAGACCGATTTCAGTGGCCTTGCCGGTGGCCGGGTCAACCGTTACTGTCATCCGAGCATCATCGTTGCTCGGTTGAAGATCCTGAAACGTCCCATTTTGGTTATTTGATGAAGAAATATGCCTTTGAATATGCTCGCCGCTGCCGACCGTTTCCTCCCTACTCCCACTACCCGTGTGGTAGCTTGAGCTGATCCAGTAATCATCCACGTAATACACATACCGACGGGGCTTACTCTGCATCGTTACCGGATCAAACGCAATATCTACCCTCGGATTATCGTTAAAGGTTACTGATATCGTGATTTCCGAGATTTCGGTCCATTTGTGCGTTCTAACCTCATTATATAAGTTTTCTGTATAGTCGGTAGTATGAGAGGATTTCCTGGTTATCTGGCAGAGTCGATCAAACTTAATGACTTTTACCTTGGCTTTGTCCTGGACGAATTCCTTGAATTTCTTCGGCTGGAATTTGGCCCGGAAGGTAACTTCCTCATCCTGATCACCGGCTGTATATGTAAGGGTCGCTTGGCCGCGTGAATTGGTTTCAACATCCCCCTGTGGGTAAACTGTGCCGTTGACCAGTCCGCTGACCTTAATCTGAACCGTTTTACCGGCTATGGGGATTTTTCCGCCTTCCTGACCAATCTTGTTAAAACTGATATCGATTTGTGTGCTCTGCATCGGTAGTAGTTCCTTCTTGCGAGCAGAAACTTTTAAATCCAGTCCCATGATCTTAACTTCGGCCGTATCAATAGCGTCTTTTTTACGCCCGCATGTTTTTATCTCAACACTATCCAGACTGGCTTCGATGCCTTTCTGAAGGGTGTATCTTGCAGATACTCCTTTAGGCTGGTAAATACCTAGAACTAGATAATTGGCATCGCTATTATGCTTGTCCACCAAATCGTAGTAATTAAAATCCTCGTCAGCTGTGAGTTCACCTCTTTTTGTTTTTCTTTGATAGAGAACTTTCTGTTCCCGATGATATCTGTCAAAGACAGGATCCCCCTTGCAATTGGTTACCTGAACTTTGATGTTTAGTTCGGTTTCTCCTTCCAGGGGTGATACATAATCCCGATCAAGAGACCTGTTTATTTTGGGACCTCTGGGTGGTACCGGGAATCTCTTCTCATACCTTGCAATTCTCATCTTTAAATTTCCATAATATCCAACGTTGCTGATAATTGCCTGAAAGATATCCCGGTTTTCACCCTGACAGATGCATAATACTAGCCTTGGACGATATCCGATACACGATTTCTCAGTACCCAGGCACGATAGCATCAAAAAACCTACAAATTCGCTGCTCCACACACCCGGACGCACTTCAAACTCTTCGCCAACGCCATATGGTATCAGAATATATCTGAAGAAGTAATCGCAATCGGAGCCATTCTGAATAAATTTAATTTCTTGAGAATTTTTCCGAAGTTCTGCTATCACCGCCGCCTCGATTTCAGCCCGCCATTCCTCTTTTTTCTTTGGTTTTTTAACCTTCTTGTTGAGTTCATCAAAAACAGAGCCAATGCCTATATCATCAGGATAATCAAAGATTTGCTGTATTCTTACAGCTACCGTAGGTGTTGAGCATTCATCTTCCTGGGCAAATGCGGGTTGATACAGAACCGCAAGAAAAGCAAGTCCCAAAGCGATACTACATATTCTAATACTTTGTCTGACCATGACCTCACTCCTCATTTGGGATAATTTCTGATTCTCTGTCCGGCAAAACCTGACTACGGCTTATTGGTATACTGGGTCAACATATTGACTTGACCCTTATCCACACGTATCAGAACCTCGTCAGCCTGGTCGGGTGTTTCCGTTAAATTCATCGGCCATGCCTGATCTTGTATTTCCATGCGATACATCCTGGTTTCACCATATTCTGCAAACACTTTGGAAGGATCGTCGATAGGTTGGCCGCCCAGACAAGGAATAGCCAGAAAAACGGATTTGCCATCGTTGTTGTTGATTGCGAGAACAAAGATATCCTTGCCAGCCAGGACCTTGATACGAATCATCTCACCCGCCAGCAATTCTTTTTTCATCGGAAGCTCCACCAATTCCGCCGCAGATGCATCCTTCATCCACTCCGGGAAAACTGGTTCTCTTTCCACGAACTGATCTTGAG
Organism: FCB group bacterium; assembly: GCA_024231695.1. Lineage (GTDB taxonomy): Bacteria > Zixibacteria > MSB-5A5 > GN15 > JAAZOE01 > JAAEQF01. Next base: position 28,342 of record JAAEQF010000047.1, on the reverse strand, counting down.
TTTGGGATTGCTCTCCACCCACCGCAGTGTACTCTTCCGGCACCTCGAACAGCTCATCACCAATAGTACTATCCTTGATGTTTGTCATTTTCACCAGATTGTCAGGCTCGTTGAGTGCAATGATCTTCAGAGGGAGTTCATGCTGCTCTGACACCCACTGAGTGAAGTAGTCGATGCCGTCATACGAGACTGTTTTTTTTTCACATTCAACACCGGAAACCGTTTCCGTTCCGAGTTGCTTGATTTCGGCATCGGGTATGGTCAACGTGTATCTCAGACTACTGAAGGGATCATTATCATGGCTTCTCATGTCATTGGCGGGCACTTTCAGATATGCCTTTTCGTCTATGTTAATCACTTTGGTTATGCCCGTCTCCTGCTCGACGATGACGACAATTTGCTGACCATCTTCTTCTGTCTCAATGCGAAATTTTTGACCCAGTACAAAAATCCTGCTTATCAGAGTATCACTGTTTGCTACTACTACCAGGTCGGCTACAAATCCCGACGAATGCGCCTGACCACAAAAGACGCTAATGGCCAGTATAAAGATGGTTCCTGCTATTAAACCGGTTAGTCTGTTATCTTTCACAACTTATCTCCTTGCTGCCAGGATTACTTCCAGCTTCATTTAAGACTCATTCTGGATTGTAATACTCCACCGGAACTCTATCTCCTCATAACCGTTGTCCCTGTCGATTCTTCGCTGACATTCACCGGAGATGCTTGAGATGCCGTCACCACCTGAAATCTCCCAACATTCATCCTCGGCGTGCCCAACCGAGTATGTGCTCTCATGTTTCCAGGAATCACTGCAGTCTTCGGTTACCAGCTTGTCATAACCGTCCACCATGCGTCGTTCTTTTTTGGTGCACTTCTTGGTAGTAGTCATGTTCAAATCAGCCTCGTATGCCGGGACAGACACCTGCATGGCCTTTCCCGTGGCCGGGTCGACGTCGATTGTCAACATTATTTCCGACTGTGTCGGCCTCAGATTTGTAAAAACGCCTGTTTCGGACGATGACGACTCCAGTAAAAAATCAATACCATTCCCACCCTCTTTCTTCTGAAGGGAGCTACCGCTGCCGCTATGCTGTGGCGAGTTAATCGTCCATTTGACCGGCTTGTATCGATAGCGGTCGGGTACCGAAGTCATGGTTGTCAGGTCAAAAGACTGGCGCACTTCGGCCGGTTCCTTATCGAAATCCACCCGCACAGTAAGTGACGTTGTCTGATTCCAATCCTTGCGGTCGATCTTGCCCCGCACTTTTTTGTCCCATTTGCTCGATTTTTTCTGCGTTACCGTCATGATCGCATACACGCCGGGACAGAAAAGTGGAATAGCCTTGCTTTGAATCTGCTCGTCGAGTTCAGTGTCGGCATATGGCTCACGTTCTTCGTCGAGAATATCGCAGGTACTGTTGATTATCAACGAATCAGTGGAGGTATAGCAACTATCTGGCGCCTGATACTTGATCTTGATAGGTTCTTCGCCCACCGGGAATATACGCAGACCATCAGAGTATTTACTTGGCATTCCGTTTAGAATCTTACCGTTAAGCGCCTGAAGCATCACGCGGTTGAACTCGCGTGAGGTTTCACCCATGACATCCTTGAAATCACTCAACTCGATCTCAATAACCTGCCCGAGCTTGACCACCTCCTCTTCCAGTTTCATCTGACAGTCATCCGGGCGCTTTTCAAATTCGTCGATTATTTCTGTGATACTTGGACCTTCTTTGTAGGCTTTCCTTAACCTATTCATATATCCTGAATAACTGGTACTTCCGCCCGAGACAACGTCGAGCGTACCTTCGGCCTCCCATTCGTGAACCAACTCGCGTTCGTTGCCTTCGAAGTACATTGATACTTTCAGCCGTCCGACAACGGGGCGATTATCACGCTCTCGGAACTGGTTCTCAAGTCCGGACACAAAGTCCACATCGAACGAGTATTCCGGTTGTTTGTAATTCTTTGGAATAACAGCTTCAGGCCAACCTAATTCCTCTGCTTTTTTGCGTAAAGCCTCGACTTTCTCAGTGCCAAGAATTCCAAAGCAGTCGGGTAGAAACAGCTCATTAAGGTGTGTCTTTATCGACACGCAGAATGCCTCCAGACCACTATAATAATTACCGCTGGGCTGGGTGACATCATCCCACATATCGCCGGTGGGTTGATGGTCGCTTCCTTTCGGGATGACTTTGCCCATGGGATCATCGGCGGTGCATTCTTCAAGTTTCCCCGCCCGTTTGCAGCCGTCGCAATCGGAACCGGCCACAAAGGTTCCGTTAAAAGCACTATGGCGATTATTATTACATTCGAGAGTATGGTAGACAACAGACGCATGTAACCTCCCTAATGGCCGGATAGTAAAGACCGGCAACTGTCACAGGTGATGAATCATTGATATAGAAAGTTAATCCACTGACATACCCGGGCGCAAGATTTTTATGACAGGCAGCAGACACATTTGCAGAGTATTTTAATGGGCTCCAGCCAAACCCTCAACTGATGGATAAAACTGCCGTGAGGCAATTGACATCGCACATACCACTTGTTAGATTTCAAGTATCGTTGTCCAGACTACCTGAAGATGTAAACGCTCAGGACGCATTCCTGAACGGCGTTACTGATGATTTCAAAGGAGATGATGCTATGAGCCAGGTAGAACATGACCGTCGTGTGGATTATATTGAGTTTTTGGCAACAGACATAAAAGAAACCAAGATGTTTTATTCAGCCGTCTTCGGTTGGGAGTTTACTGACTATGGGCCGGAATACACGTGCTTCATGGACGGAAGATTAGGGGGTGGATTTTCCTTGGCAGCGGAAGTTGTATCGGGTGGCCCTCTGGTAGTTCTTTATGCCACGAATTTGGAAGAGATCGAGAGTAGTATTAAGGGTAATGGTGGGAGAATCGTTCGGGATCAGTATGAGTTTCCGGGGGGAAGGCGCTTTCATTTCGTCGATCCAAGTGGGAACGAGCTGGCGGTCTGGTCGGATCGATAGTCTCTATTTTGAACCTTTCCTGACAAGTACTGCCAGCCAAATTGTGACCAGAGCTGTAGCACGTATTTTGTACTTATTGATCAATGCGGAAGTAGCGGAATCACAAACGACGCACGAGGCCGAAATTGGCACCCTCAACAAGCAGATCGCCTCGAACAGTCAAAATTCGACAGACTATATGACGCTCTGGAATCTGGAAATCTCGATCTCAAAGATCTTGCTCCAAGGATCAAAAAACCAAAAGCGAAATAGACCAGCTTCAGGGCAAGATAAACTGCATTAAATTCAGTTTTGCTGCCAATGCCCATATATCGAAAACATGACCGCGCAACCTATTGAATCATATGCCAATCACGGCACCGGGCTGGTGTTGGATCGAGAATACGCACGCGATATTTCCAGCATTCTTACTGCGCAGATAATAGATGAATTTTGTCACAGATTTCGAAAGAGGCTGAAATACGGCATTCCAAAGTTGAACCATCGACATTAACCGGGAACACATCGGCCCCATCGGGCTCCAGAATCAGTTTCTTCTCAATGCAAAAAGATTCGAAACCCCATTTTTGGGGTTCTTCCATAATTGACGAATTCCATGCGTGTTTCAACTGCCCCAACAACTTGATGGCACCAATATCTTTGATGGCGAAAAGATAGAATTTTCCGGAGCCGAGGGGCTCGGATTTGGCAAAGGGAAGATCCGGGCCAAGGTCACCATTGACAATGATTATGGATTGAAAATAATCCTGAGAAACCAGATCGTCATCAGCTATAATTTTCCAGTTTCGCTTCTTCCGGCCAATGGTTTTAAGCAGTTTTTCCATAATCGCCAGGCTGGTGCCGACAAAAAAAGGACCGAGATCACCGAATGCCTGGCTCAGCAAACCCTTGTAGTATTTGATAAAGCGATTCTCCGTATAGTGTGGTATCCGGCCAAACAGTTCAGCCCCTCCATAACCTACAAACCGTCGAGCAGGAGAATCGCCTCCCTCGCTGACAGCCCGGATGACATCACATGGGACAACTCGATTCCTGTCGATCGCATTCACAAAAACGCTAATTGCCTTTTCGATTTCATCCGGCATTCCGAGAACCTTGCCAATGAGATCAGCAGATCCTTTGCGCAGGAAGCCAAGCCGCAGATCGTCCAGATTTCTGCCGGAGTCAAAACAGCCCTCGAGGACGGCATTGAATGTTCCCGACCCTCCTGCGGAGATAACAATGTTGCTGCCGGACTGAACAAGCTCACTGGTTATGTGACGGGCATCAACATGACTGTCCACTGTGTGGAGATTAACATCCGTCTCTCCATACTGATGAAACAGAGGGACGATACGCTTGACCTTTCCCCAATCCTTGATCGATCCGGAGATCGTCGTTGCGACAACGGCAATCTTGTTGTTCATCCACTCAAGTCCCCCGTACCAATAGATTTCCTCACTAACTCAATGCCCGCGCGGCAGAGGTCTTCGCGAGTTTGCTCGCCATTCAGAATCACAGTAGAAACTTGCCAGTCTTTTTGCACGACTCCACACACCTGAAGGTAGGCCCGGCGTAACCGATCAAGTTTGTCGGCAGTTTCATGCACCTGCTTTTGCTCGCCCCTGGTTTCTATTCTTTGACAGGCCACTTCCGGAGGAAGATCAATTAGAATCACGATATCCGGAAGGGCCAGTTTTGTCAGACCCAAACGCTTCAAATGGGCAAGCTCCGGAAAGTGGTCGAAGATTGGATCATCGCGTCTGATGTTCCCCTCACGACCGCTAAGAATGGCCAGAGCCGTAGAACATGTGACCTCGTCTATTGTGTCTTTCTTGTAAAGAACTGACCATGCCAATAAGTTAAGTAGTGGAGAACCATCCATGACTATCAGGTCAGGAGAGTACCACCGTTCCGCTTCTTTGAGGAGTTGGTTTCTCAAGAGGAGTTCCATCAGCTTCGGAATTTTGTAAAGCTTTAATGATTTCGCTTTTTTTGCGTAACCGCTAATGACTTGTCGTAATCTTTCCGTAATTAATGGTTGTATTTGTCTGGCCCGGCCCTGTTCGAAAAATTGCAGTTCATCACTGACAAGGCAGACTTTTGAGGAATCCGAAATGGCTGCGGCCACCATCCGTGAAGTCGTGCTCTTCCCCGAACCATCAATACCCAGAAAGGCAATATGCTTGACTGCCCTCGGCTCGTGGGGCTTTCTTTTATGTCTACGAGCGGATTCAGATCGAGAAAGTTCGATCAGGATATCCTCCAGGCGATGGGTGATCTCGCGGTGGCCACCAGTGCATAATTGAGGTGGTCCCACAATAATGCTGTTCCAGAACGGCAGGAGCAAAGCGCTTGCCTTGGGTAACGCCCGTTCAGGGCCGATCAGGAAGACTGGGACAATCGATATCTCTGGATACTGTGTCATCAGTCGCCCAATTCCGCTCTTGAAATGCTGCATCTCACCCGGAACGCCGCGGGTGCCTTCAGGGAAAATGATAACATTCTGCCCAGCGTCAATAATTCTCTTGATTTCACGAAAAGGATCATCCGCAAGGTTTGGCTTTCCCCGTGTGACCCAGATTGGTTTGAAAAAAAAGTCCACCAGTCGAAAAACAAGGCGCGATTTGGAAAAATGGGGCTTATCGGCAACAGGATGCGTGCGCACAATGTGGCTGATTGGCAATAGATAGAATAAAAGCAAAATATCAAGATGGCTGTTGTGATTGGCTATAATGATGTATTGCCTGAGATGATCCAGATTTTCTTTGCCTGCCACGTTAATTCCCGAAAACAACTTCACGAGTGGTCGCAGTAAGAGAACATGCAGAAGCATCGCCCAAAACGTTATGTCAGTCGGTTTGTTCATCTTAAAAAGTATCGTATATAGTGAAACATGACCGGCGCCGCATAGAGTAATGACTGAAGATTGTCGAGTATTTGCCCCCGACCCGGAATCAGTAAGTCCTCTTTTATACCGAGGTCGGCCTTAATATAACTGCCGGCTTGATGCCCCATTATCACCAGGAGAGGTATCATCAGGGATAATATAACCGAGTGCCCGGCAGGGATCTCGGTCCACCCCGACAGCGCCAGGGAAATCGCCACTATGAAGGGGACCGGCAGAAAATAGGAGGCAATCAGTCTTACCCAAACCTTTGTAAACTTTCGATGAACCATGCAGATCGCTACATCGCATACTAACACATTGACAATCAGCAAGGCCGCCATCCACGACGAGTAGAGCGAAAGATAGCCAATGTGGCCGATGCAGAACACAAAGAGAAACAAGCCGAAATCGATTGAGCCTATGGAGAAGACTGTACCCTCGGTCTTCTTACCACCAAGGGCTACCAGAAGCGGAATAGCAAGAAAAGCATAAACAGGGATTGATACGATGAACATTCCATACCATTCAATCTGAATGAAATAATACATGAATGGAATCGAGAGATAGGCTCCGAATATCGCCAGGCGATCCTGCAACCGAATATCTATCAACGAAAGGTATTCTCTAATGGCCCAGAAACTTACTAGCGCAAGTATCCAAATACCAATCGAAAAAGAAATCAGTTCTGATACAATAAGGCTGAGGAAAAATAGCCATGAATAACTCAGATACGAATCGAACAGGAAGCGTTTCCGAGTAAGCGCTCTCACAATTCGGCCAATCGATAAAACGGCAAAAATAATGACCAGAGATATCGTGGCTATGGAGTAGGTCATCGCCTAAACCTCCGGATAAGTATCACTATTTGCTCCGACCGCTTGGCTAAAACTCAGCTCTAATCATGCTTTTCAGCCCGGGCACCTCTGTCCCAATACTTAAGGCAATTGAGTTTGCATTTTATCATGGTCACTGTAATTAACCTATATGGAAGCATTTCTGTATTTATCGATTCATATGAAAATTAAGTGTATTATAAATCAGAAAGCAACAAAGAAAGATGTGGAGAATGAACGAGGAAAGCACTATCTGACTCAGTGATGTGTGCTTGCTCAACCTGTTGAATTTCTGCATCTTATGGAATAACTGGCGGGGTCTACAAGACGACTTCCGCAACTGGACAATCGAAAACTTAGCCGCGTAAGCGCATGATGCGCAATTGATTCAAGGCAAAAGGGGCCGTAGGTAACGGCCCCTTTTTTGCATTTTGTTGTCATATACTGACTCTATTTAAACAGTCACAATTCGGGGCTTCTTCGCACTGATACCACTATAAATGGATTGATCTCATGTCGTCTTATTTTATTTCGATTGACAAACAGAAAATTTATACCGATACTGTTTATGTGCATATGCACAATATGAAAAGGACACGATATGGCTCGACCAAGAAAACAGCGATGCTGTCGCCGCTACCAAGCCGACCGGGTTTACAAACCTCGTGGAATCCCCTTGAAAAACATGGAAGTAACTGTCTTGAGTGTCGATCAATTCGAGGCTCTGCGTCTTTGCGATGTTGAAAACTTCGATCAGAAAGAGGCTGGGCGTAAAATGGGAATATCACGTGGTACAATTCAGCGTCTTCTATACGGGGCCCGCAAACAAATAATCGAAGCTATGGTGTCCAACCACGCCATTGTAATAAATCTAAAGGAAAGTGAGGCATCCGAATGATAGCCTGCATACCGATAAACGGGAACAGCGGTCTTGAGGATACATTAAGTGAACATTTCGGTTCGGCCCCTTATTTCGGGATGTACAATACCGAATCAGATGAATTTTCAGTCATCGGCAACAATAATGCCCATCACCAACATGGAACCTGTCAACCGATGAGCATTCTGGCCGACCGTCACGTAGATATGATTATCTGCACCGGAATCGGCCGCCGGGCAATTCAGGCCCTTAATCAGGGCGGTATCAAAGTGTATAAATCCGAGGCCGGAAAAGTGGGCGAAGTAATTGAAAAAATCAAGTCCGGCAAGTTAGTCGAGCTCGATCCCGCCATGGCCTGCCAGGGTCACGGTCACGGTCCGAGCGGTTGCGCACACGGTCATGGCAACGGCCCCAAAAACCAACGTTAGCCAAAATACTGTGTATTGAAATTGATGGCTGGAGACGTGTTCTGTCTCGCCCCGGCCATCTAATCGGTTGCTATTTGGGATTCAGCAACATATAATGGGGCCGATTGTTAAAGTGGGATGGACAAACCGGAGTTGTCATGGCCGATACCAAACAGGACCTGAGGTTCTTCAAGGTCATCTTGAGTTCCATTGCCGACGGTGTCTTCACCGTCGACAGCAATCGGGTAATTACCAGTTTCAATCCGGCCGCCGAGAAGATCACCGGAGTCGCCGCCTCCAAAGCAATCGGTCGTCAATGCTCTGATATTTTCCATTCTGATGTATGCGAACACTGTCCCCTGAACAAAACCCTTGAAACCGGTGTCGAAACAATCGATCGGCCGGTCAGCATTATCAACAGCCGGGGAGAAAAAACCCCGATCAGTATATCAACAGCGGTTCTCAAGGACGACAACGGACATATCCTCGGGGCGGTCGAGACCTTCCGCGATCTATCTGCCATTGAGCGTTTGCGCAAGGAATTGACCCGGAAATATTCAATTGAGGATATCATTTCCAAAAGCCCTAAAATCCACAAACTGTTCGCTATTTTACCCGATATCGCTGAGAGCGAAAGTACGGTTTTAATTCAGGGGCCTTCCGGGTCAGGCAAAGAACTTTTTGCTCATGCCATTCACAACCTGAGTCCGCGAAATAATAAAAACCTGGTAATCATCAACTGCGGCACCCTGCCCAATCAGCTTTTCGAATCGGAGCTTTTCGGGTATGTCCAAGGCGCCTTCACCGACGCCAAGCGGGACAAAGCCGGTAAATTGGTCAAAGCCGAAGGAGGTACGGTTTTTTTCGATGAAATCGGTGATCTGCCCCTGCCAACCCAGGTGAAACTGCTCCGCCTATTACAGCAACGGGAATACGAACCGGTTGGCGGCACGCAACCGATACGAGCGAACATTCGGATCGTGGCTGCCACTAATCGAAATCTAAAGGATCTGGTAGCCCAGGGAAAATTCCGGGACGATCTGTATTTCCGGCTGGCGGTGGTGAAATTCGAACTTCCTCCGCTCAATCAGCGCCGCGAGGATATCCCCTATCTGGTCGATCACTTTATCGGCAAATTTAACGCCCGTCAGGGAAAAAGAATTCTCAGCGTAAGCCCGGAAGTAATGAAAATACTCATGCAGTATGATTTCCCGGGCAATATCCGCGAACTGGAGAATTTCATCGAATACTGTTTTGTCGTCTGCCACAGCAGTATCATCCAGAGTGAACATCTTCCGATCGAATTAGGGCAGGCTGATGCATCCATCTTGACTGTAGGCAAGGAATCGACCACTCCGATTCAGGAAACCATCGACGAACAAAGCTGCATCATCGCTGCTCTCAAAAAGCACAAAGGGAATATGACCCTGGCTGCCAAAGAGCTCGGTATGCACCGCAGCACACTCTGGCGCAAACTCAACCGTTACCAGATTTCCCCCTAACACAATAAATTCTATTTATCTGACCGCCGTCTTCAAAGCTCCCCTGTAAAAACTGCATTGCGTGCGTTGCATGCAACAGCGCCACCCCAATCACGCAACACTATCCGTTGCAGAATCTGCAACACCGAAAACCGTCCTCTTCACCCATTCTCTTGACCGACAAGACCTTACTAAACATGTGTGCGATTGGCACGGTTAGTGCATAGTGTTGTAAATGTTATGATGAAAGTTGCAGTTCCACAACTGGGTGATGCGGTGGCACCGCGCTTCGAAGCGGCCCGCAATTTTATGGTGATGACCATTGATGGCAACCAGATCAAATCGATCCAGAACGTCGAATGTGCCGGACCGGAAGGGTACCGGCGAGTCCGGATGATACAGATACACAGCATCGGGACACTTATTTGTAACGGAATCAAGGGCGCTTATAAGGATATGCTGATAGCTTCCGGCGTGGCCGTAATTTCCGGCGTCAGCGCCGGTGCGGTCGAAGCCGTGGACCTGTTTATATCCGGCCGGTTGGCACCTACACTCCCCGATGATAATTCAACTGCCGAATCCTGCGCGATGTCGCATAGCCAACTGGTGGAACGAGCGCGGGAGATTTTTGAACAGAGCGGCTATACGGTTAGTCCCGGTCCGGGGCAGGATTCATTTTTGGTCGATCTGGTCGCCGAAATAAAATGCCCGGCATGCTCGCGAACCGTGCGCGTGGCTGTATGTTGTGGCGCGCATACCTATCGAGCTGATTTGGAAATCCGCGAATTCCATCAAGCCTCGTCATCAAATTACAACGCCCGCGTTTACGTCAGTCCGGCCCACTCGTCAGTCATCGAATGCTGTCGGGAATACAGTCTGGAACTAATTGACCCCAACCTCGTGGACACGCTGACTCGAGTATCTACCCCTGGAAGAATTCCGCTTTTGCGCGGACCGGTCACCGGTCATGAAAAGGCGTCGGGACCTGTATATGAATAATAATCGGCTGATAATACAGACAAGCAGGACTTCGGTTCTGGAATAAGTGGAGAAACCATGAGGACAAAAGTAATAAACTCCGAGGAACGCAAACGAGCCTATACCTCGGCCAGAAAACCGGAGGTGATCGAGAAGCAGAAACTTGATGTCCTCTATCATATTGAGAATTTTGATACGACCAATCGTCCCCAACGGTTTTTGGAGGCCTTCGCCGCCATTCTAAAACACTCCAATTACCGTCTGGCTCTCGATCATTATGTGCGCATGAGTGCCAAATGTTCACGCTGTGCCACAACCTGCCAGGTATATCAGGCCACAGGAGATCCCAAAGACATCCCCTGTTATCGCTCGGAACTACTGCTGGGCGTTTACCGCCGGCATTTCACTATGGGCGGTATGCTGGTCGGGCGGTTAGTCGGGTCGGGCTATCTAACCGACGAAAAGATTCAGGAGATGGCCGATAGTTTCTGGAACTGCACCGCTTGCCGTCGCTGTGTTAACGACTGTCCTTCCGGTATCGATCACGGCCTTATTACTCATCTTGGCCGCTACATCCTAAGCGAAATCGGCATAGCTCCGCGGGCTTTGGTCGTTAGTACTCGTGAACAGCTGGAAGGCACCTCGGGCAATACCTCGGCTATCCCTGTTCCGGCGCTGGTCGACACCCTCGAATTCCTGACCGAGGATATGATGGAGGAAAAAGGGGTTAATATTCCCTTCCCGTTAGATGTCGAAGGCGCCGATTTTGTCTTCTATCCGGCCGTCAGTGATTTTCTAATGGAGGCGGAAACGCTGATGGGTATTGCCGCCGTCTTCACCGCCACCGGGGATTCCTGGACAACCGGCACCGGATATTTCGACGGCATCAATTACGGCCTTTTCTACAGCGACCGGATTCTGGAGCGAGTGGTCAAAAAAATAGACGCCGAGACCAAAAGACTCAAGGGCAAAAAAGTCCTGATCGGTGAATGCGGTCACGCCACCCGTTCGGCCAAACTCTTTTTACCCACCTTTTGCGGAGGCAAAGACGCCTTCCCGGTAGTCAACATAATGGAATATACATACAAGGTCTGGAAAGAGGGGCGTTTGAAACTCGACCCTAATGTAGTCACTGAGAAAGTCGCCTACCACGACCCCTGCAATATCGCCCGGCAGGGCTGGATCGTGAATCAACCACGGGAAATACTCAAAGCCTTCTGTAAAAACTATGTCGAGATGACCCCGACCGGAGAAGACAATATTTGCTGCGGCGGCGGCGGCGGGACGGTTTCAATCGATGAAATTCGTCCCTATCGGACGACTGTCGGCGGCAAGCTTAAAGCCGATCAGATCAGGAATTCGGGATGTAATATCCTGGTCGCTCCCTGTGCCAACTGTAAAAAACAATTGAAAGAATTAGTGGAAGATCAAAAGATAGACTGCGAGGTCGTTGGATTGCATGACTTGATTTACAAGGCGATCATCTTCGATGAATCGTTGATAGTCCAGCCCCCGGCTGATCAGGAAGTAATGGAGGAGAAATAGACAATGGAGAATATTCTTGATTTTGCCCGCGGACCGCTCTTTCGCTTCAGTTTGGCGGTGATGCTTTTGGGCCTTTTACGAATTTTGATCATCGATCTGATTGCCATCATCGTCGCCTACCGGCGTGCCGGAGACACGACCCTGCCCTGGAATTTCATTATTCGGCGTACATTCAAATGGCTCTTTCCTTTTAACCGCGCATTGGCCAATCGACCTGCTTATAGCCTTCTATCCATATTCTTTCATGTCGGACTATTGCTGGTTCCGATTTTTCTTTTTGCTCATGTCGAGCTGTGGCACAAGGCTATCGGTATCGCCTGGCCCACCCTGCCTAAGCCGACAGCCGATGTATTGACAGTTATCACTATCGTCTGTGCCATTGGCCTGTTCCTCGGGCGCATCTTCAGCCAAACTTCTCGTTTTATCAGCCGCAAGCAGGATTACCTCTGGCCGATTCTGATTATAATGCCTTTCGTTTCCGGTTTCGCCTGCGCCAGCGTCAGTCTCAGTCCATCCGGTTATCAGACATTGATGTTGATTCACATCCTTTCGGCCGACGTTATCTTCCTGTTGATGCCTTTCACTAAAATCGCCCATTGCATATTGATGCCCCTGTCGCAGATCATTTCCAATCTGGCCTGGCGCTTTCCGGCCGACACCGATGATGATGTCTGTACGACTCTGAACAAGAAAGGAGCCCCGGTATGAGCGCAGCTATATTAACCGACATCACCAAATGCATCGGCTGTCTGGAATGCGTGGCCGCCTGCAAGGAAAGCAACGAGCTGGAACCTGATCGGCCGCATATCTGGCAGAAAAATGATGGTTTATCGGCCCAAAACTGGACTTCGATCATCCGCAAACCGGACGGGCATTATATCCGCAAACAATGTCGCCATTGCCTGGAACCGGCCTGCGCTTCCGCCTGCCCGGTGGGCGCCCTGCACAAGACAGCCGAAGGAGCGGTTGTTTATGACGGAGACAAATGCCTCGGCTGCCGCTATTGCATGATGGCCTGTCCTTACGGTATCCCTCGTTATGACTGGGATCAACCCGTTCCCTACGTGCGCAAATGCATACTCTGTTTCGAAAAAATAAAAAAGGGTGGACAACCGGCCTGCACCGAAGCCTGCCCAACGGGAGCGACTGTTTTCGGAGATCGGGATAAGTTGATTGCCGAAGGACACACGCGCATCGTCGCCAGTCCGGACAAATATATTAATCGCGTCTGGGGCGAGCATGAGTTCGGGGGAACTTCGGTTTTGTATGTCTCTGATATCGACCTTGGTTTTCTCACCTACGGTGCCCGTAGCGGTACTACGCCGCTGCCAGAAACCACCCGTCTGGCCATGAAATCGGTACCCTTCGCTTTTGCCGGGATGGGTGGAGTGATGTACGGGATAAATTGGATTATCCGTCGGCGGATGAAGCTGACCGGAAATAACCACAGCGACGAGGACGAATAATGAACAGAGTGCGCAATACTAAAACCGTTCTATGGATGCTGACCGGGCTGGCCGCTGCCGTCGGCATCACCCGCTTCATTTTCGGCCTTGGAGCCACGACCAATCTTACCGATACCACCCCCTGGGGAATCTGGATCGGTTTTGACGTCATGGCCGGAGTCGCTTTGGCCGGCGGCGGCTTTGTCATGACCGCCATCTTTTATATGTTCAAACGCGAGAAATACCATCCACTGGTTAAGCCGGCCGTTCTGACCGCCTTTCTCGGTTATATAGCCGTAGTTTGCGGATTGATGTTCGATCTGGGTTTGCCCTGGAACATCTGGCATATGATCGTCTTTTGGAACCCTCACTCGCCCCTGTTCGAGGTCGGCTGGTGCGTCATGCTCTACACTACCGTCCTGCTGCTGGAATTCAGTCCTGTGCCGCTCGAGGAGTTCAGCCGCTACGCCAAAATCCGATCGTTCATAATGAGATTGCGTTTCCCTTTGGTTCTGCTGGGAATTATGCTCTCGACCCTGCACCAATCATCACTCGGATCGCTGTTTCTCATTATGCCATACAAAATGCACCCACTTTGGTATTCCCCGATAATGCCGGTAATGTTTTTCATCTCGGCGGTAGCATTGGGGTTGATGATGGTTTCACTGGAAAGCCTGGCTTCCCACTGGTTGTACCGACGCAAACCGGAAAACGATCTGGTGTCGGGTCTGATGAAAGCCGCCGTATGGGTGCTGGCTGTCTACTTTCTGATCAAAATCGCCGACATCGCCGCCTCCGGGGAAATGGGTTTGATTTTCGCCGGAACTTGGGAAGGCAATCTCTTTATTCTGGAGATGTTGATCTCGGTCATCATCCCCATAATCATCTTCTCTGTACCTCGCCTGCGAGGCAGTTCCGGCGGACAGTGGACCGGATCGTTTCTGGTGGTTTTCGGAATGATCTTCAACCGGATCAATGTCGGTGGCCTGACCATGGTCAGCTCCACCGGGAGCACATATATACCATCCTGGATGGAAATCGCCATCAGCCTCGGCGTGGTTTCCGCGGCCGGTCTGGTCTTTCTCTTCGCCATCGAAAAACTTCATATCTGGGAAAGCCGCCCTTCGCATCCGGAAGCTGACGCCCACGCCCGGCCGGAATTCGACTATTCCTCGCGGGTCTGGCTGGGAGTCCCCGGTACGGCCGCCCGAACTCGGTATTCGCTGGCCTTTGTCCTCAGTTTTGCCCTTGGTTTCGCATTCATCCCGGATGATAAGATAGCCAGTCAGGGTGTCGATCCTACACCGGCTCATAAAGCCCGGGGAGGAGATGTACTTTATATCGACGGCAACCATGACGGTTATGGCACCGGATTCAATCATGCCGCCCATATCGACAGCTTGGGCGGAACTACCTCTTGTGTCGGTTGTCATCATATGAATTTGCCCGGCGATAAAGAGAGTGGCTGCTGGGAATGCCATCGCAGTATGTACTCCGTTAACGACGTTTTCAATCATGATTGGCATGCGGACGAAAACGGAGGCAACTTGGCCTGTCTTGACTGCCACGCACCCGAACAAGAACGGCAAAAAGAATCGGCAAAAACCTGTAATGACTGCCATCTTGACCTTTATCCGGAAGGGACAAAAATCGCCGTCGAGAGCTATCTGGCGCCGTCCTATGTGGACGTCATGCATCGCAATTGCATTGTCTGCCACCGGCAGAAAGCGGCCGAAAACGAAAACCGGGCTAAACTGGCTCTCTGTCCCACCTGCCATGCCGGCCTTCCGCCGGACATCCTGAAAGATGGCGTGCGAATTGAAGATTATGAGCTCGGTATAAACAATGTCATTTTGCCTGACCCGGGAGAATTGAATGAGCGGCAAAGTTCTGATAATTGATGATGAGCCCGATGTGTCCACCTATCTGGAGATGGCCCTGCAGGCCAACGGTTTCGAAGCACAGGTGGCTAACAGCGTCGATGACGGGATGGAGAAGCTCGACCGTTTTTGTCCCGATCTGATCTGTTTGGACATAATGATGCCGAAAAAATCGGGCCTGACGTTTTATACTCATTTGCGCGGAGGAGACAACCGGAAACACATTCCGGTTATCATAATCAGTGGAGTGACTACCGACGGCGAATTTGATATCCATTCTTTTGTCCCGGACGATGAGATACCGCCGCCGGAATGCTTCTTTGAAAAGCCGATCGACGTGGAAGAGTTTGTCCGTACGGTCAAACGCCTGATCAAATCGTCAATGACCTGGAAAGGGCGTAAACGATGAAGCCCGAGCCTCGCCAGGACAAACCGCGTCGCCTGACCGACATGATGTACAAAACCTTGTTCAATGAGGTGCCGTTCAATATCGCCGTCATCGACCGGGATTTCAATATCATCGAAGCCAACAACAGCTTTGAACGTCATTTCGGGCAATGGCGTGGTAAAAAATGCTATGCCGTTTACAAAAAACTTCATCGACCCTGCGATGATTGCCCTTCGACCCGGGTCTTCGAAACCGGCAAGGTCGTCGTGGCCGACGCTATAGGCATCGACAAACTTGGCCGTCAGACTCACTATGTCGGACATCTGATCCCGCTGGCGCACGAACCGGAAAAAGGCTGCGATTATGTAATGGAGATGACCCGCACCGTAACCGGTACCCAAAGCTGGCAACAAGAATATCAGATTCTTTTCGACCGCGTACCTTGTTACATCACCGTCATCGACCGTGATTACCGTATCGTGCGGGCTAACGAAGCCTTTCGCGATAATTTTGGCGACGTCCTCAACCGTTACTGTTACGAGGTTTACAAAAGACGCAAATCACGCTGCCCCAGTTGCCCGGCGACTAAGACTTTCCGCGATGGGAAAGTTCATCGGTCCAATAAAATCGGCACCGGCCGGAGTGGTCAGGACATTCATTACTCGGTTTCGACCTCGCCTTTGGCCCGCGACGGCGGACAGGTCGGCCATGTGATTGAAATCTCCACTGACATTACCGCCGTCAAAAAGCTGGAACATGATATCCTCGAAGCCGAACGTCTGGGCGCGGTCGGTCAAACTGTTGCCGGTCTGGCCCATAGCATCAAAAATATCCTGATGGGACTGGAAGGCGGAAAATATATTGTCAGTCTCGGCCTCAAAAAAGGCGATTCGGAGATGATCAACGAAGGCTGGGAGATGCTGGATCGCAATTTCACAAAGACCACTTCACTGGTCAAGGATTTCCTGAGTTTCTCCAAAGGCCGCCTGCCGGTTCTAATAATGGTCAAACCGGCTGATTTGGTCGATGAGATAGTCGATTTATATAGAGACGTGGCCGCTCAATCCGGCATCGAACTCAAGGCCCTGATTACGGGCCGCATCAAGAAAGCCCCACTGGACCCCGACGGCATACATACCTGCCTGACCAATCTGGTATCCAATGCCATCGATGCCTGTCAGATGGGTGAACAGAAAGGTACTGAAGTAACAGTCGGGGTCAGAGAAAAAGGCGACAAACTGATATTCGAAGTTTCCGACAACGGCGCTGGGATCGATTATGAAATCAAGAAAAAGATATTTACGACCTTTTTCACTACCAAAGGAGGCGAAGGGACCGGGCTGGGTCTTTTAACCACCCGCAAAATTGTCCAGGAACATGGTGGCCGGATAATCGTCGATTCGACTGCGGGTCGCGGCGCGCGCTTCCGCATGGAATTCCCGCGCAAACGACTGATAACTCTGCATGACGAAAATACGAGAATAAGAAACAACGATAATAAAGCATAAGGAGTGCACCATGGCGGAAGACGCCGTAAAAACAGTCCTCGTGGTGGATGACGAGCAGGATGTTCGGAATTTTCTGAAGGCGGCCCTGCTGGAAGCCGGTTTCAATGTCGTCACCGCCTGCGATGGGATTGAGGCTTTGGAAATTATCGAAAAACAGAAGCCGGACCTGATTTCGCTTGATCTGGTCATGCCTAAAAAATCAGGCGCGCGGTTGTACCGAGATTTGACAAAAAATCCTAAATGGTCGCAGATACCGATCATCATTGTCACCGGGCACGCCCAGGACGATCTGGGTCAGGCCGACCTGAAAGAGCTGACCATGTCCGGACCGGGAATCTATCTGGAAAAGCCGGTCAAACCGGACAATTATGTGGCCGCTGTCAAGAAAATACTCGGTATGGATACGACGGCCGAAGAATCTATTCTGGCCGAGAAAGTCGAACTTCAGAGTAATGTCAAAAACCTGGTCGATGAAGCCGACCCGGAAACACTTCGCAAAATAAAAGAAATGCTCAATAAGAAAAAGAGCAGTTGACCGCAGGAGATAAGACAAATGGCAGACAAAAAGAAAATATTAGTCGTCGACGATGAACCGGATGTTGTTAAATGGCTCACCGTACTGTTTGAAAATAGCGGTTACGACGTCGTTTCGGCGCCCAACGGCTCCGAAGGTTTCAAAAAAGCGGAAGAAGTACATCCCAACCTGATCACACTGGATATTACCATGCCCGAGGAATCAGGGATTCGAATGTACCGTAATCTGCATGAATCGAAAATTTTATCCGATATCCCGGTTATAATATTGACCGGGGTCTCCCCTGAATTCGAACGGTTCATATCGACACGAAGTCAGGTTAATCCGCCTGCAGCCTATATCGAAAAACCGGTCAACGATGAAGATTTGTTGAACAAAGTCAAAGAGCTTCTCGGATAAGGCCGTTTGAGTAGTGACTTCGCCCTGCGATTGCCTCTCTATTAACTGCATGGCGCAATACGGGCGATTCTGATACTCACCGACATCATATATAGCCGCCAAGAAGGTGGTATGGAAATAACCCTTCGGGCAGAGAGTCATATTGGGGCGATTGAGTTTGGTCGCAGCCTGCATTTCGCGTTTGTAGGGGCTCGGTGCTCCTATTCCTGACATAAATGAGGTGAAAGGAATTTAAAGGTTACTTTACGAGTGAGTTGAGTTCCGAAAGCCGGAGAGACCTCACCCATTCCACCAGAACCAGTCCTTTTTATGATTGGTAGTGAGCCATTTTCGTGTCGCTTTAAAGCACGGTATGCATCTGCGTTTTGTCGTCTCAATTAATACAATAGAGGGCGCTGTTACCCACCCCAATTCTGGTAATTTGTTGAATTACTTTCGATGCTGTTTTAGCGTATGTCGTCAAGCAATTCGGACAAGCATGCCGAGTCGGCCATCTCGCAAGTTGTGTATCTTTTACCAGATATACCGCCCATCCCTATCCACTATTGCCCGTGGATAAAAAAATACAATATAGTTATTGACAGAATCCATGAATATTTATATATTTCCAGAGAATCAAGAAAATAAACGATAATTTCAATAATCTACTGTCGGGTTGACTCATATGATGCCAGGCAAGGAAGTTTTTACCACCGGCGAGGTGGCGGCCTATTGTTCGGTTACCACCGACGCAGTTCTCAAGTGGATTAGCGCAGGCAAAATCAGAGCAGATCACACTCCCGGTGGCCATCACCGCATTCATCGAAAATCACTAATTGAATTTCTTGATACTCGAAAAAAAAATAGACGCGAGCCGGGTGGGAAAAAGCCATTTCAATTTTGCTGGGAATTCCATGCTCCTTCGACCGGCATCTTGGAGAGTTGCCGCAACTGCATCGTTTACCGTTCGCGAAGCGGTCGTTGTTATGAATTGGCCAAACTTTCCAAGGATTCCGGGCATTCTCAACTTTTTTGCACAAACACTTGTGATGACTGTGAGTATTTTTCCCTGGTGCATGAGCGGCGGATTAGTTTTTTGATCGTTACCGATTGCAATAAGACGCAGGCGGTACTGACGGCTCAGGCCAAGGAATTTGACTGTCATATGCAATTTGTCGAGAATGAATACCAGTGCTCACTGCGTATCGAATCCTTACGCCCGGATTATACCGTCCTTGATTGTTCTCTCGGCTTGGATCGTATTCTTAAATTGGCCAAAGATATTCATGAGGACGTTCGCGTTCCATACGGTCGAGTAATTCTCTGTGGAGAGGAAGAGCACATCCCCCGGGATCGCAATACCTCGGTTTTTGCCTTCATAAACGCCCCTCTTACCTTGCCGGCCTTATTTGGTTTAGTCAGCAATGTGGGAGAAGACATTTCCTCGACCAATTTGGAGAACTTTACTTGACCCTACTCTACCTTTATAAAGAGGTGCTTATCGAACAGATTTTGTAAGACAATGATAGCCGGAGGAAAAAAGGCGGCTCGACAGGCCTTGTCTGGACAACATCAACCCATCGAGCCGGATTACACAGAATACCTCACCGGAAATCCGAAAGACATTCTGCACCTCAAATATACAACTTCCGGTGTGCTCGTCAATACTAATTTCCTGGCCTTCCTCCTTTGTGAACATCATAGCCCTATTCCATTTAGGAGGAGTATTGTGAAGAAGACACATTTATTTTGTGTGGTAGTCGCGCTTCTGTTTCTCTGCCCCTGGACTGCCGCCCAGAATCCAACCTGTGAATGGGTTCTGGATGATCCTTACAAGATGCATTATCCGCAGTTGCCGGATGAAGCCGGATGGGATGTTAATGCAACCAAGCCGTCTGTCTTGGCTGATGACTGGCAATGTTCGGAAACCGGCTGGGTCAAGGACTTTCATTTTTGGGGGTCTTGGAAAGGTGGAGTTGAAGGTCAAATACTCGGTTTTTTCCTGAGTGTTCATCCCGATATTCCGGTCAATCCACCTCAGTTTCCTTACAGTCGGCCGGGACCGATCATTTGGGAGCGTTATATCACTTTCGATCAGGTTAACGCAATTATGCTAACCCCGCCTACTCCGGAAGGATGGTATGATCCGGAAACCGGCGAGATTATTCCGAATGATCACCAGGAGTATTTCCAATACAACATCTGTCTGGATTCCAACGATTGGTTCTGGCAGGAGCAGGGCACCATTTATTGGTTCAATATTTCGGCTGTATTGGAAGACCCGACAAGTACTCATTGGGGCTGGAAATCATCAATACATCATTGGAATGACGATGCGGTGGATGGAAATCTGGTCGGTGTTTGTGTTCAGCCCGATGATGGCACCGGAACAGTTCCCCTTCCGCCATCATGTCCTTCCACGACAACGGATGAAACCATCGATATTGTAAATGGGTTACAGGCCGGTTCCACGATTAAATGTGATCCCATTCTGGAGAATTACCAGAATATAGTCAGCGGACCCGGTGGCTCCTATGGGGGTGAATCTGAGCAGTACGATGGAGAATTGGTTTTGCAAATGACCGGGACCGGGGGCTTGGGCGGCTTTAGCCGCCTCATCACCATTCCCGTCTCGATTGAGACCCACTCCGGGCCACGAAATCCCGGTGACGCGGTACAATCCTTTCCTCATCACATGATAAGGATTAACGGGGATATCTTTGGAGATCCCGATTTCGATGAAATACGAATTAGAGGTGGATCAGACTTCGGCTTACCCAGCCCCGGTCATACGACTCTTACCCGACTGGGACCACCTGGAAGTGATTTCCAGGTCGATAGCTTCTTCGATATTTATTACGAAATCGACTTTGTCGGCGCTCCCGGATCGGTCCTCGGTGGTTTGAGCGGTACGACGCAGGGCACAGTCCGGATGCGACCCGGCTCTACGGAAGGCGAGAATTGGAACGAACTCTATGAACCGGACCCATTCGCCGGAGCGAGAATCAATAGTTTCGATATCAGCATCGATCCGAACGGAAACTTCCTCAACGGAAGCGGCAGCGATTTTTATGGTGATGGATGGTACTATTATCCGCCAGAACAGTGGTGGAACATCTGGTTCTACGATCACCCCTATAACCCGGATCGATTCAAGACCATACATATTGAGTTTGACGCGGAGATAATGGACCCCTCCACCATGGCTTCCCTCGAACTTGCGGTAAACTGGTCCACCGCACAATGGTCGATAGATCAGCCGCCCTCCGATAGTATGCCCCCTCTCCCGGGAACCGACGAAGCTCTTTATATCGGACGGGCCACTCAGTTGAACTCGGAAATGTTTGGCGGGCACTATGTTTATGACTTCACCATTCCGGATTTTAATCCTGAATGGGTATCCATCGATGTGCGCGGCTTTAACTTCCTAATTAGCAACGGTCGGATAACACACGAGTGTGTATCCTCCGAACCGCCCCAATCGATGGATCTGTCTTTTGTCATAACCGGCGAGCCACCGACGGCTGATGAAGGCGCTTGTTGTCTGGATGACGGTTCCTGCGTTTTAGCAACTCAGACGGATTGCGACGCTATGGGCGGAACATGGCTCGGCCCGGGAACGGTTTGCACGGCTCCCGAAGCCTGTTGTCTCTCCGACGGCAGTTGTATTGACGCCGATCCACTCTGCTGTGAACTCATGGGCGGCATGCCGCAAGGCCCCGGGACTCAGTGTACCGCGCCGGAAGCCTGTTGTCTCTCCGACGGCAGCTGTATAACCGCCGACCCGCTCTGTTGTGAACTCATGGGCGGTATACCGCAAGGCCCCGGTACTCAGTGTACCGCGCCGGAAGCCTGCTGTCTTCCCGACGGCAGCTGCGAAGACATTGATCCGTTGTGTTGTCTGGACCGAAGCGGCGTTCCCCAAGGGCCCGGATCACTCTGCGATGCCGACTTTGATGGCGTCGACGAAGCCTGCGACCCAAAAACCGGGGCCTGTTGTCTGGATGATGGTTCCTGCATTTCCAACATTTCGGTCAATGGTTGTGGAGCCATAGGCGGAACTTACATGGGCGACAACACCTATTGCCTGGGTGACAACAACGCCAATGGCATAGATGATTTGTGTGAAGACCCCTGGACTCCGGCCGACGATCACAAAATGCATTATCCGCAACTGCCGGATGAAGCCGGATGGGATGTTAACGCCTCATGGCCCCTGGTTCTGGCCGACGACTGGCAGTGCTCGGAAACCGGATGGGTCAAGGATATTCACTTCTGGGGTTCCTGGTTAAACGGTGAAACCGGAAATATCCTCGACTTTGTCTTTAGTATTCACGAAGATATTCCTGCCGGAACGCAGGGTCAGGATTACAGCCGGCCCGGTAAACTGTTGTGGGAAAGACGTGTCAGAGACTACAAGGCCACCAGTATTATCCCCCAGACCTGGGAAGGATACTATGATCCTTATGGTCACA
This sequence comes from FCB group bacterium, assembly GCA_024231695.1. GTDB lineage: Bacteria > Zixibacteria > MSB-5A5 > GN15 > JAAZOE01 > JAAEQF01. Next base: position 5,731 of record JAAEQF010000047.1, on the reverse strand, counting down.
TCATTCTGCCTGACAATCATCTGGAATACTTCCAGTATGATGTCTATCTACCGGAAGATCTGTGGTTCCATCAGGATTCGGGGACGGTTTACTGGCTGAATATTACAGCCAATGTCGAATTCCCGACCAGCCCCGGACGTTGGGGCTGGAAATCATCCCTGCAGCATTTCAACGATGATGCCGTCTGGGGCTACTCGATATCCGATCCTTGTACTCAGCCGGGTAATAGTACCGGAACGGTCGATCTACCGGTCGACTGCCCCATAACCCAACCTAACGGACCGATGGTTGCCACCGAAGGCCTTCCCGAAGGAACGACTCTCGAATGTAACGCCAGAGTGGACAGTTTCTTCGATGTCTTTGTTTCCGCCGGCGGTGACCTTGGCGGTCAGATTCTGCGATTCAAAGCCGATATGACTCTACACGTTACCGGCACTGGTGCATTGTCCACTTTCGACCGTACCTTCAGTGCCCCGGCAGAGATCGAGATGCATACCGGACCGCAGTCTCCTGACAAGGCCAGTCAGACGATTGATATCGAGATTCTCAGCATGGATCTTACCGGCGCGATATTCGGTGATCCCGATTTTGATTTGCTGGAAGTCAGGATCGGATCGGTACATGAACTCCCAAGTCCCGGTCATACAACAATTACCCGATTGGGTCCTCCCGGAAGTAATTTCAACGTCGATAGCTTCTTTGATATCACTTACCGGATTGATTTCCAGGGCGCTCCCGGAGGTGCGCTGTCAGGAATGGGCGGAAGTACGACCGGCAGCCAAAAAATGCAGCAGGGCGGCGCCGATGTTGACGCCTGGACCGAAATGTATGAACCGCCGGATTTCGACGTTTCCCTCGATCTGGCCTTTATTATCACCGGCGATCCCGGTTGCGACTGCATGCCGGGTGACGCCAACAACGACGGAACTCTAAATGTCGGCGATGCCGTTTTCGTCATCAACCGTGTCTTCAAGAATGGTCCGGCGCCGGCGCCGTATGCGTTGTGTAGCGGAGATGCCAATTGCGATTGCTCGTTGAATGTCGGAGACGCCGTTTATCTTATCAACTACGTCTTCAAGGGCGGTCCGCCGCCGTGCGATTGTGCCACCTGGCTCTCAATCTGCGGCCCGCCGTTACGAAATTAAGTCGTCTTTAGAGGAGGATAATAAAAGGATGCGAGAACTTTCTCGCATCCTTTTTTATTGCCTTTACGCAGATCTATCATATCTGTAGTCAGAATCCAATTTAAGATGTCATTGTCCATCACTCAGAGTTTTAGAAGAAAAGTTCTATCGTCTCGTAGGCCTATAATTGTAAGTGGTTGCAGTACCTAAGGTTGTATAGTGGCGGGGTCGGCGAGACGACTTCCGCAACTGGGTCATCGAAAAAACAGCAGCATAAGCGATTGATGCACAATTGATGCATAGCAAAAGGGATCGTGGGAAAACGATCCCTTTTTAACATTTTGTTGTTTTGTACCGGCTCTATTTCAACAACAGTAACTCGGGCTTTTTTCATACCTATACTTCCACATAATTCACTAACTCGCCGACTGAGAATTGCGTGGAATTAGACTACGCTGGATGGATGACGTCGGTACTTTCAATGACATGATAATGTTTCTTATTAGAAATTTCTGCGTGTTAATACATCTGAAGAAAGAAAATTATCCTGTTAGGGTTAGCCGCGGGGTAGGAGTCCCGCGGCTAAAGCAGACGCAACAAATCTTCCAGCTAATCAAATTGCGTTCCTACCCCATTGATAATGAATATTCCTGTGTATTGGCTCCAATTCAGTAATTACCACTTTTCCTTGCCATCAACCGAAACAGATTTAACCTTATCAGATAAGGCATCAGCAGATATGTACCCGATGGCATTTTTATTTTCAGCGACAAAGGCAATTACCTTGGCATCATCTTCCAGACGTTTGGGCGGTTCACCTTTTCCGGAAAAAACCTGTTTTTTCCAAAAATTGGTTACCTTTTTTACGGTTTTACCCAAAATCTTATCGCTAAAATCGACTCGGGCCTGGGATTTAGAACTCTGATCAACCGGGACAACTTTAGTGTCGTTAACCGAAGATGATTTGCCCATGAAGACTTTCTCGATTTCACCGGAAGTCGCCTTGCTGATACTGCTGGCAGGATTAACAATGACGACAACGTCTCCTGCCTGCGCGACAGCCATTGCCAACAGACTTAATGCAACGACTGTAAACATAATTTTTATGTAACATGCCATTATATAACTCCTTCATTGATCCTAAGCAGATCCAAGCTTAGAACATAAATGCAACACTCATACTTGTCAGGCTCCAATTATCTTCCGGGCCGGTTGGACCTGAGGCAGTCATGGCTCCTAAATTAAGTCCCTCTCTCTGGGTCGGCTGTAAACTTGCGTCGCCCTGCATTATATGATGCTCAAGCTTTACTACCATTCCGGGGCCCGGAAAGATATTAACGCCAAGACTGTAGGCATTTTCTGTATCTTCTATACCAACAGATAAGGCCATAGTGCCTTCCTCTAATTTGGTGTATGCCCATCGAGCAACCGGTTGGAGGAAGTCATTAATTAAGTATCCACTTTCGACATAAAGATTGCTGCCGGTGTGATCATGACTTTGAACGTTTCTGTTATACTCTGATCTCAGGAACCAGCGGTCTGCAATATACTCTCCAGAGAACATGGATATGGCCACCGGAAATACCGGCCAACCGGGAACATTAATTTCTGTTTCCCAATGACCAACGCCAAATTTGAGGCCGTCAACCGGCGTTCTAAGCCAAAACTGTCCGCCATAAAAATCCTTGAGAATACCGGATCCGTCAGAAGTTATCGATTGACCTCCAAATAACTCCAGGTCCGCGCCCCAGCCATTATCCAAATCATGTGAGCCAAAGAAACCGACACCATTATAGGAGTTAACTCCATAAAAATAGATGCCCGTTAAATATGAGAATGGCTGAAGAGCTTTAACATCCATGGTCTCAGAATAAAGGCCAAAAGGTAGTTTTACTCGACCGGCTTTGAAACCAAGGTTTTCGTTGAATTGATATTCACCAAAACCCCAATCAACTCGGAGACCATCATTACCGTGTATCAATTGGGCTCTAATAAATACCTTCTCGCTTGGTTTGGCCGAAAATGTCATTCCCGTAACATAGTCTCTGAATGAACCTTCTTCAGCATCAGCAACAACATAGGTGTTGGTGTCTGTCTTCATATAGCTCTGATGACCGAAGCCATTGATGGTAATGGTTTCTGAAATGTCACTGGCTGCTGCCACTACTGACAGGCATAAGATCATTATTGTTAGAAGTGTGAGCATTTTAAACAAATGCATTTTCCTACCTCCTTTGCCTTGTTTACCTAGTACTTTTAATAGAACTTGTATTTTTTTATCCTAATGGTGCCGCTACAGTGTGTAAAAGGGAGTAGCGACACTCACTGGGATTTAAAAACGGTATTGGTCTCTAAAACTCAGCCATCTCCGATTCAACAAGCGATATGACCTCACTGGAATTAATCCCCGCTTTTGTCTCATTTGTCCTTCCAGTTATCTTGTTTTGTAGTTTATCGTGAATTGTATCGGGCGAGCGATAATCCCGACTTTTTTCGACCATGTTTTCAATCGCTTTATTTTTGATTTTTCTTCCATGCACCAGATGACTTAAGTCTCCGACAATATTCTGCATTTCTTGAGCCTGTGCGGCTAATTCCTCACTGGCCGATGAAGATTCTTCGGCATTCGATGCATTCTGCTGGGTAACTTGATCCATCTGACCAACAGCAGTATTTAATTGCTCAACACCTTGAGCCTGTTCGTCACTTGCGACCGAAACTTCGGCCAGGAGATCAGTTACTTGTTTTATTCCCCCCGTGATATTACTCAGGATTTCAACCAATTGCTCGGCCGATTTAACACCATCATCAGCACTCTGCTGAGATCCTTCTATCAAAGAACTTGTATCTTTGGCGGCTTCTGCTGAACGCTGAGCAAGGTTTCTGACTTCCTCTGCCACAACGGCAAATCCCTTTCCGGCTTCACCGGCTCGAGCTGCCTCTACAGCGGCATTTAGGGCCAGCAGATTAGTCTGGAAGGCAATCTCATCAATTACTTTTATGATTTTGGCGGTTTCATCGGATGAATTCTTTATCGCCCGCATTGCTTCGGACATACTGTTCATGGCATTCATCCCTTGATCAGCGGCAGAGCTGGCGTCGGAAGCAAGGCTGTTGGCCTGCCTGGCGTTACCGGCATTCTGGCGGGTCATACTGGCCATCTCCTCAAGTGATGAAGACGTTTCCTCAAGCGACGAAGCTTGCTCTGATGCCCCTTCAGCCAGAGATTGACTGGCACCTGCAATCTGTTTTGACGCTGAACTTACCTGTGTCGATCCAACAGTAAGGCCGGAGATTATCCGTGCAACCGGCTTGGTAATGCCACGAGCTATTACAAATGCAAGAATTAATCCGGTCAATATCGCAATAATGCTAAGAGTAGTAACTGACAAGGTTGTCTGAGAGGCGGAAGCGACCATTTGTGACTGATTGCTGTGACTTGATTGATTCACTTTCTCAGAGATATTACCCAGGAGTGTTTGAACCTCATTCATGTAACGCTTTGTCTCAGTGGCGTAGATTTGATTGGCCTTATTTATTCCGGCCAACATCTCTACGGACCTGTTTTTCATTTCGGTCAGAATACCTTTGGTTACTTCCAGTTCCGGTAGCGTTTTTTCAATTAGAATATCGTATGTTGCCGCCCGTGCGTCCTGATCGGCCCAATCCCACACTTTGCTGATTTCGATAGCCGATTGATGCATTCTCTCGTGGGGTCCCTTAATGGATTCTATAAGACTGGCTAGTTCCGAATCGGATGCAGAAACCTTTTGAGCCTCTTCACTATATAAAAATTTTCCGAAATTGCACAGACGATGATCTGTTTCGGCCTCTAGTTCGTCCTGATTCTCAACAAATAACATTAAACATTGATTGACCCAGTTTAAATGATCCGCCTCCTTTTCGGCAATAAATCTGGGCAGGGTTGGATCTGCTTGATGATAAACGTTGTCAATTCTTATGGCCGTTTCATAGAGTTTCTTATACGGTTCTTCAATAGCCTCCAAATAATCGGTTATTTCCGGAATATATTTTTCGGCCTCTTCGCGCTCTTCACTATAATACCATTGCCCAAAAGCACTCTTGTGTGGATCCGTCTCAACATTAAGCTCAGTTATATTATCATCAGTTAAAAGCCCACTAATGGCATTAACCCAGTTGAGATGTTCTATTTCCAGTCTATTAATGCGGCTCGCTATCTGATCACCTTCCACAACATCGCCCGCGTATCCTATAATGCCATCGATACCCCAATAGGACCAGCCTGCAATTACAGCCAAAAGAGTAATTAGTACAGTGAATCCGCCCCCTATTCTAGCAGCTAATTTCATGTTTTTGAACATATCCGGTCTCCATCAAATACAACTTAACTTTCAATTATTTTCGACCAATTAAACGAATTGTAAATAATGATAAATTGTCTACAAAATAGTTACATCCTGTAGTTATTGATAAAATGCAACATACAGGCTGTTGGGCCGCCGGTAAAAAGGGAACAATGGAGTTTGATCATCTATCGGGAATTGGAGGTGATAACAAAATATAATATTATATAGTTTTTATGTATCTATTATAGATTCGTATTTAGGAACGACACAAGATTTCCT
>JAAEQF010000046.1 GCA_024231695.1 FCB group bacterium | reverse complement strand
GGAAGCGACTGGGAAGAAAAAGATTTTTCAGGCGCCGAAGGTATTATACTGACACTTGCCCATGAGATTACAGATCAGGAAAGCGAGCTTTTCAGCACATGGTCGGAATACATTGACAGCACGATCAAACAGGTCAATGATATTTACGGCAAGAAGCTTCTCCTGTTTTTGTCAAAAGAGCGGCATAAGGAATGCACCAGGGATGAAATAAGAGATCACCTGGGGTGGTCGCCTGAAAAGGATAAGGAACTGGAGGAAAAGCTCAGCACCCTGAAATTCGGCGATCTCATCACAAGGGGAAGCTCGGATTTTCACTACCAGGGCATTCCAGACGACATCCTGGATTTCATATTCAGGGAAAGATACCAGTATGAAATAGAAATGGTTAAACCAGATGTGAGATCGGATCTGGCCGCAAAAATAGCATTCCTGGAAGATGAAAAACAATCCCTGGAAGGAAAACTGAACGAACTCAAGGGCAGGATGCTGGAACTCATTGTCTGCCGGGAACTGAATAAATGCAGAAAAGAAAACAAAACTGTGGCAGACCTGGCTGAACGGATGCGAAAAATTCCTGATCCGGATCATGCAGAAAAAGTGAAAGAAATGATCCAGGTTTGCAGCAAAAGCAGATTCAGCACAGTATGGATGAACTATTATATCCAGGTGCCGCACACAACATCGCTGGAAGCAGATGTTCTTGC
>JAAEQF010000045.1 GCA_024231695.1 FCB group bacterium | reverse complement strand
CGCGCACGACGATTTTGTCTTGGGCCATGAGTTTTTAATTGCGTTTCCGACCGCGTTCATAAGGCGTGACGATTGAGACGTCGCGCATCGGGTAATGTTTGTGATTGCGGGTGACGATTTGAGCGTTGGCGAGCCTGGCGCTGGCCGCAATCAAGGCGTCGCCCAGTTCCAAACCGTGGCTGCGCCGAAACTGTTGCAGGTAGCGCCCGGCTTGCCTGGCAATCGCTTCGTCCACGTCCAGCACGGTGAACAAGGCCAACAAGCGCTCGGTGCGTTTTTCCTCGCCTGAATAAATGGTTCGATTAGATCAATCGGCACCGGGAAAACCAGGGTCGAATTTTTCTCGGTGGCAACTTCGGTCAGAGTTTGCAGGAAACGCAGCTGAATGGCCGCCGATTCCTTGGAAAGCTCATGAGCCGCCTCGCGGAGTTTTCCGGCCGCCTGCATTTCGCCCTCGGCATGAATAACCTTGGCCCGTCTTTCCCTTTCGGCTTCGGCCTGTTTGGCGATAGCTCTCTGCATCTCCTGCGGCAAATCGACGTTTTTGACCTCGACCTTGGTGACTTTGATACCCCACGGTTCGGTGTCCTCGTCGATAATCTTCTGAAGCTGGTCATTGAGTTTATCGCGTTCGGACAAAAGCGTATCCAGTTCGGCCTGCCCCAGAACGGCGCGCAAAGTGGTTTGGGAAATCATCGACGTGGCATAAAGATAGTCTTCAACGGCCACGACCGCTTTGATCGGATCCATTACCCGGAAATAAACAACAGCATTGACTCTGACGGTGACGTTGTCGCGAGTAATGACATCCTGTTCGGGGACGTCCATGGTAACCACGCGCAAAGAGACCTTGACCATTTTATCAATAACCGGGATCAACAAAATCAGTCCCGGACCCTTGGCGCCGACCAGCCGTCCAAGGCGGAAAATGACTCCTCGCTCGTATTCGCGCAGGATGCGTATGGCATAGGCAATTACAAGAACTACAAAAAAGATAATCGTAAGTATGCCGGAACTGAAAATGTTCATGCTTCACCTCCGAGTTTTTCGACTTTGAGACGCATTTTTTCCACGGACAAAACTTTGATTTTATCGCCGCGCTCCAGCGGCTGATTGCATTTGACCCGCCACAGTTCGCCTTCGACAAACACCAGACCCTCGGCCCGAACTTCGCCCACGGCACCCTCGAGCCCTTCCTTTCCGGTAGCAACCGGGCGGCGATGGGCCTTAACTGCAAAGCCAACGACGAACAGAAAAAAGAGCGAGATGACCAGGACGGTGGTAATGATGACAACCAGCGAAATCTGAAGGTACGGGGCCGGGGAATCGATCAAAAGAAGCGATCCCATCAGCATCGAGACAATCCCCCCTATGGATAATATACCATGACTGACGATTTTAATTTCGAGAACGAACAACACTACAGCGAAGATGATCAGCCCCAATCCGGCATAATTGATCGGTAGCTGCTGGAAAGCAAAGAAGGCCAGAATCAGGCAGATACCGCCGACTACTCCCGGCAAAATCGCGCCAGGATTGTATAGCTCGACCATCAGCCCCAGCCAGCCAATATTGAATAGAATGAAAGCAACAGTGGGGTCGGTAATTACTTTCAAAAAGCGGTCTTTGAAACTTAGCGGGTATTCTTCAGTTTCGGAACCGGCCACGGCCAGCGTATCGATGCTGGTCGGTAATTCGATCACCCGGCCGTCGATCTGGGCCAGCAAATCATCGAAATCCTTGGCCAGAATATCGATGACATTGGAGTCGAGAGCCGCCTGGGCGTCGATGGAAGCGCTTTCGAGGATTGCCAGTTTGGCCCATTCGATATTGCGGCCTCTCTTTTTGGCAATGGAAGTGATATAGGCAACGGCATCATTCTGTACTTTTTCGGACATGACCGAATCGATCTCGCCCCCCATGTTAACCACATGGGCGGCTCCGATATTGGTCCCGGGAGCCATAGCCGCGATATGGGCGGCATAGGCGATAAAAAGCCCGGCCGAAGCGGCTCGGGCGCCCGAGGGTGAGACATAGACGACCACGGGTAGATCGGCATTGAGCAGCTTGCGGCAGATGGACCGCATTGATGTATCCAGACCGCCGGGTGTATCGAGTTCGATTATTAAAAGATCACGGTTTTCCTCGAAAGCCCGGTCAACGGCCTCGGATATAACCTTGACCGCGATCGGCCCGATAGCCATATCGATTTTCACCCGGGCCACACCATTGGCAGCGGCCGGTGAAGCAACTAGAAAAAGTAAAAAAAACAGAGGAAGAGCAAAAAACCCGATACGCCAAACTGCTTTTTGTCCGGTAAACGTTGTGGATATCATTTTGGCTTCTCCTTTATTAGAAACAGCCGCGAATGATTCTCCTACTATATATTTACGAACTGATCGGCAATAATATTTAAAATAGACAATTCCTATGCGAAAGGCAATCATTGATTTTATGGCTGACAAAATCGATTTCGGGCATTATCTTATTACAATATTACGGATTCGATCGACGGAGAGGCCATGATTCGAGAATGCAAAACGAAAGATAACCTTGACGAGATATTGTCGGTTGACAGTGATCAGCCGGTGTTTCTTTTCAAACATTCAAACATCTGTCCGGTATCAACAGCGGCCAGGGATGAATTTGTCCTGTTTGCCAATGAGGAAGAACGAGCTTCTTTCTGGCAGGTACTTGTGCGGGAGAATAGAGATCTATCCCTCGAATTCGCCGACCGTCTCAACGTAACCCATCAGTCGCCACAGGTCATCCTTCTCATCAAAGGTCGGGCTGTTTCCGACCGCTCTCATCAGGCCATCAAACTGCCCCAATTAAGGGATATGATCGCAGAATTTGCGGTTTGAAGAAAAAACCTCTCGAAACATGATAAAAACGGGATTCCCTATTGAAATCAAACGGCAGGGCGTGTAGAGAATCTCATGTATTGCCGATGAAATTAAAGAAATGGCTACCGAGATTCACACAACTACCGGGATCAATAAGAATGTACTTCCATCAGTCAAAGTACTGATCTCGTTCGAGGAGATGTTGAGCCGTTATTATGAGATCATCGGAAAACTTGAAAAATCTCACCTTGATTTCTGGAAAAGTGTTTCCATGGCTAAACAGACCCGGGCCAATCTTTATACTAATCTGCACGAAGACATCTCCAAGAATTCAAAGGCGTACGAACTTGGTCGAGGAATTTCCGGTCCGGCCATGAGCCTTCTAGGTAAAATCAATTCGGAATCTCAGCGCGCCGGAAAGGCTAATAGCGAGCTTGAAGCTCATCTGGATTTCATCTACCGGGTCGAGACGGTGATTTTCGAACAGTCAACGTTGCCGTTACTTACCGGAAGAACCTCGGTTTTTCGTAAAATTCAGGCGATTTTGAACAAAATCCAGTCGAATCAACTACGCCTGATTGACGGATATATCAAGCGCCGCCGGGCCTACCCTGAGCCGGTCAATCGTCGCAAAAAGCTAATTGCATCAATTTCTCAATAAAAAGCACCCCCCAATTTCCTGCAGGCGACTCATTTATACCATTGACAAACCTCTCCCATAACATATATTTACGCTTTGTCACCGGAATAATGGAATGGTGAAAAATATGGATATGGATCTTCAGGGTAACATAGAAAGATTTACGCTTCCCGAGATCTTTCAACTGGTTGCTACCGGTCATAAAACCGGAACGCTGGGCATACAGCGTGATGATGATATCGTCATGGTATATTTCCGTGCCGGTTCGGTCATCTATGGCTATGGCCCGCGCAAGACCTATCATATCGGACGGATGCTGGTTGAAAAAGGCCGGATTACAGCCGAACAGCTGGATGAAGCAATTGACGAACAGGCTGGCGATAAATCCATTGGCCGGCGGTTGGGACAGATTTTGATCGAGAAGCAATATATCGATCGCGCCGACCTGGAAGAAGCCGTTCGTATTCAGGTCGAAGAGCTGGTGTATTCGCTCATGTCCTGGGATCGAGGATCTTTCAAATTTTACGAAGATCAGTTTCCTACCGAAGAGGAAATCACCGTCGAGATTTCGACTGAAAACGTGGTTCTGGAAGGCTTGAGACGGTTGGATGAATTGATTCACCTTAGAGACTGTCTGCCCGATTTTTCGACCGTTTATACTCTGACTCCATCTGAGACCGATCAAAGACGGGATATTGCTCTGGAACCGGATGAATGGAACATACTGGCCCTGGTTGACGGCCACCGGAGCATGACCGAAATCGTTACCGCCTCATCGCTGGAATCGTTGGAGACACTCAAGCATCTGGCCTCATTGCAATTGTCCGGATTGATCCGAACCTCCCGACCAGGTGCTGGAAAACAAGATAAACTGGAGTCAATGGTGGATCGACTCAGCCAGTTGATCGAGGATTACCTGACCCAGAAAGTAGGGCAAACGTTGACCGAGGCCGATGTGTCCGAAAGTAAATGATGATTGAGGATCAAACCAAACATCGTCTGGAAACCCGGCTGGCCCAACTAATCGAAGGCATGCTTGCCGGTAAAGAATCGGCTGTCGATTTCATGATCGGTCTCAATCGCCTTGACGATATTATTATCCTCCGGGAAACCGGCAATGCGGTCACAACCGACCTTATCGGATTTTTGGCCGATTACCGCCATTGGCTCACCGAAGGCGTTCTGGACAAAACGCAGAAAGGCCGAGCGGGCCGGATGTTGATTCGACTAGTCGAAGTGCTTGCAACCGACAATAACGCCGACAGTCTTAAACTGGTCGAGGAAATCAAGGATTGGGTGAAAACTTTGGGCGGCGGTGCTTTTCGGCTTACCATTCATGGGACCGAAGAACAGGCCTCACTGGCCGACCGCTTTTGCGCCCTGTTGCATCGGGAAGCCGAGGAAATGAATATGCTTTTGGCTGAAAGTGACCATCTCCTAACCTGCCTTGATGATCTTCTGGATTCGGCCGAACATAGAACCGACCCGATGTATAATCATCTGGCTGCCTCCCTGATCTATTTTCTAAAAAAGGAAGGTTATAAAGTCGATCCTTACGTAAAAAGATTACGCCGTACCCGGACGGAAGGATAGGCGGTTTATCATGTTGTCACCGGAAGAAAAGGCATATTGTCGCGGCTTGGAAGCGCTGAGGCAGAAAGATTACCCCGCGGCTGACAAAGAATTTGAAACTTGTCGGGAACAATACGGCCAAAGTCAGGGGTTTATGATTATTGCCGAAGCCACGCATTTGTTGATGCGTCTGCGGCAGGAAAAACAACAAACAGAAATAAAGAAGAACGAGATAAAGGAGAACAGCAGTCATGGCGAAGAAACAATCGTTTGCGGACAAAGCCTCCAAGAAGAGTCAGACAAACATATGCCCGGTATGCAATACTGAAATTGCGCATATAAAATTGATGAAGGCCGTAAAAAACAACGGCAACTGGAGATTCACCAACAAGCCGGTTGGGGTTTGCAAATGTAACGAAGCCGAGATTTATGGCTAAAAAAAGCCCCGGCCTCGGCCGGGGCTTTTTTACTGACCTACATGCGTGAATTACTCGAAAGAAAGTTTTTCCCCTTTGTCGAAAAACCACCTCGGTACATCGGCGGGGAACCGGGCAGTGTAATCAAAGACCCCGAAGACCTGGTTAATATCGCCCTCGGCTACCCGGATTTGTACGAGATCGGGATGTCTTATGTCGGTGGACAGATGCTCTATCATCTGATCAACCGCCAAACCGATGCCCTGTGCGAACGAGTCTATGCTCCCGGAATCGACGCCGAAGAAATTTTACGCCGCGAAAACATTCCCCTCTTCACTCTCGAATCGCACCGCCCGCTGAAAGAATTTGACCTGATCGGTTTCACTCTCTCCTACGAAATGGTTTACACCAACCTCCTCAATATTCTCGACCTGGCCGCTATCCCCCTGATGGCCGACTCTCGCGGCGACGACGTCCCTTTGATTGTCGCCGGCGGACCGATCTGCTACAATCCGGAACCTATGGCCGATTTTATCGACTTCTTTTTTATCGGCGAAGTAGAAGAGGCTCTCCCGGAACTTATCGCCGCCTTGAAAGAAGGGAAAGGCCGCAGCCGTCGCCAAAAACTCGAATTGTTGGCCAAATTGGAATCTGTCTATGTCCCCGCTTTTTATGATCGAGAAACCGGGCTGCCGCACATTGAAGGGATTCCCAGTCAGATAAAAACAAGGCATGCCACTAAGCTTTTGCCGGAGTATTATCCCGACCGGCCGCTTATGCCGCTGACCGAAATCGCTCATGACCGGGTCTCAGTGGAAATCATGCGCGGCTGTCCGCAAGGATGTCGATTCTGTCAGGCGGGAAAAATATATAAACCGGTTCGTGTTCGCCATATCGACGACATCAAGAAGCAAGTGGCCGCCAACATCCAGGCCACCGGATACGATGAGATCAGCCTACTATCGCTATCAACCTCAGATTATCCCGGAATTGACAACCTCATAACCTCGCTGAACGGGACATTGCAATCTCAGCGTGTCTCTTTATCCCTCCCCTCGCTTCGCCCCTCGAGTTTCACCAGCAATCTGGCCGATGCTGCAGGAAAAGGACACAAAAGTGGATTGACCTTTGCCCCCGAGGTCGGCACCGACCGGCTCCGTAAAGCGGTCGGTAAAAAAATTACCGAAGCTGAAATTCTGGACGCCGCCGGGATCGCTTTCAGCAAGGGATGGCAGTTGATTAAGTTGTATTTTATGATCGGCCTGCCGACTGAGACCACCGAGGATATCAACGGCATAACAGATTTGGTTATGAAAATAGTCAAGCTGGGAAGGCAAATCAAAGGCCAACACAAGATCAATGTTGCCATCTCTCCATTTTCTCCCAAAGCCCATACGCCGTTTCAGTGGGACAAGCTTCATCCGCCCGAAGAAATCAGACGGCGTCAGGATATTCTCCGTCGCGGATTGAACGCCCGGGAAGTGAATCTCAAATTCAGAAACCCGCAATTGTCGTATCTGGAGGGAGTACTCGGGCGCGGCGACCGCCGTTTGGGTCCGGTCATTCTCACCGCCTTCAAAAACGGCGCCCGTTTCGACGGCTGGAGCGAGCATTTTGATTATCATCGCTGGGTACTGGCTTTTGAAGAAAACGGTCTGACCATGGAAGAATTCTCCATAGAACGCAGTTTTTCCGAACGCCTTCCTTGGGACCATATTGACCGCGGCCAATCGCGACAACAATTACAGATAGACCGCTCCCGTACTTCCGAAGTCGCCGTCGAACCGGCTTCCCCGGCGGAAACTCCGGCAGCAGCTCCGGTTCACCGTAACGAGGATGATATGTACGGACGGCGCAAAAAGCGGATTGTGGCGCCGCAGGATACCGCCGCCCCAACGCGAGGGAAAATCAGGCTCAAATGGGGAAAAACCGGACTGGTTCGTTTCCTGTCGCACCTCGACAACAACCGTGTTTTCGAACGCGCCATCAGACGGGCGGGCATACCGGTGACTTACAGTCAGGGCTTCCATCCGCATCAAAAGCTGTCATTCGGCCCGCCATTACCTGTCGGATACAGTTCCGAATGCGAGTATCTTGATATCAAACTCAATGATGCCGTGGGCAGCGGCCAGTTGAAAGATCTGGCCCAAACTATGCCGAAAGGCTTTTTTATAAGCGACAGCAAAACCATCTATTCAAAAGCCCCGGCAATTTCAGCCCTATTAAACCGAGCCGTTTACCAGATCAGAGGCGATCTGGGTGATACCAGCCGGTTGGCTGAAACCCTGGAAAAGATTTTGGCAAGTGATTCGGTAATTGGCCTGAGAACCACCAAAGACGGCGGCAAGAAAGTAGATATCCGACCGGCAATCTATCGATTGGAACTTCTCAACCAGGATACGGAACCGATGATTGAGATGGAGCTGGGTTTGGGCGACGGGGGCTACGCCAAACCGGGTGAGGTTTTGAGTGTCCTTGAGTTATTTGACCCCGATCAGATCGGCTCATTTAAGATCCATCGTAAGGCGTTACAATACAGGGATAAGGACGGGATTTACTTAGACCCATTGAGTGCAATAGTTTAGCAATCGTGGGTACATAAAACCGTAAATCGGTCGATAACATGAAAAGGGGACTAAAGGGTAAGGAGCAACTTGGCAGGATGGACAAAAAACCCAGACAAACAAAATCTCAAACTCCGGGCATGACCAGAGCCCGTTTCGATCCGGTTCGGGCCGCCTGTATAAATGTTCTGGAGATGGTCCTGGATAAGCGCTGGAAAACCAACGAGGCCATCAGCGATGTATTGGCTTTCTCTCGCTTCTCTGAACTCGACCGACGCTTTTTACTGCAATTATGTCATGGCACGATCAAGATGAAACGCCGTCTTGATTTTGTTTATTCATTTTATCTGCAACGACCCGATATCAAGCTCGATAAGACGACCCAGAATATTCTGCGCCTCGGGCTTTATCAACTTATGTTCACCGATCGTATCCCCCATGGCGCTGCCGTATCGGAAACGGTCAATTTAGCTCGGGGAATGGTTCACCATTCACGGGGATCGTTTGTCAATGCTATCCTGCGTAATTTCCTGCGCAATCCGGAAAAAGTGATTTTTCCGGACAAGGTATCAAAACCCGTTAATTTTCTGGCCAACTTCTACAGCTACCCCACCTGGTTCGTCGAATACTGTATCAGCGAATTCGGCCTTGATCGGACGGAAGCCTTACTGATTAGGGGTAACCAGCCTCCCGGTTTGACCTATCGGGTTAACCGTCTGAAATTCGACCAAAATAGACTGGTACAACTACTGACACCCAAAGGTATCAAATACGAACAGGGACGGTATTTGGAGGATTACTTTCATATCGAAGGCCAGGGACTGCCTATGGAAAAAGAACTGATCGATAAAGGCCGTGTTTATGTACAGGATGAATCGGCTGGGTTGGCCGTGCGCCTGCTCAATCCCAAGCCGCGGGATCATATCCTCGATATGGGTTCAGCACCGGGGGGTAAAGCCACCTATGCCGCCGCCCGCATGCACAATCAGGGCTTGATAACCGCCCTTGATTACAATCATCATCGATTGGAGACTCTGGTTGGTAACGCCCAGCGTCTCGGCATCCATATAATCGCCCCTATCCTCTGCGATATTCTCGATTTCAAAGGCCCCCCCAGCAATCGGGTTCTTCTGGATACTCTCTGTTCCGGCTGGGGAGTGGTCGGCAAACACAGCGACCTGCGCTGGGCCAAAACGAAAGAGGATTCGACCAAGCTGGCCGAGCTCCAAGGTCGTCTCCTGCGCCATGCCGCCGATATGGTCAATCCCGGCGGGATTCTGGTCTATTCCACTTGCACGATTATCCGGGACGAGAATGATCAGGTGGTCGAGGAATTCCTGCTGGATAGACCCGAATTCACCATCGACCGGGTGGATAAAGTTATCGACAAGGAATTGATCAGCGAGCGGGGCTTTGTCAAAACCTATCCCGATCATGAAGATTTGGACGGCGCCTTCTGCGTACGCCTGAAGAAAAAGGTTGGCGTAACGTCTAAAAAGTCATAAACTATAATTCCGTGTATAAGAGATAGTATGATTGTATATAAGCGCAAAAAACAGAACGGCGCTCGCGCTTTTCTTTGGAAAAAGCTGACCACGCCGCAGGCGACTTGGGCCAGATATGTCGTCCGTTCGGGCATGGTCCTTCTCGGTTTGATTATCCTCTTTGTCCTGGTCAACGATCTGGTTATGCCTATCCTTACCCGCCACGGCAGTGAGTTCGCTCTGGCGGATATTGAAGGAATGATTATTGCCGACGCCGAACCGATCCTATTGGAAGGCGGACTGTGGCTCGAAGTCACTTCCGAGGAATACCATCCGGACAAACCGACAGGAACGATATTGTCCCAATTCCCCGCCGGAGGAACAATGGTCAAATCCGGACGGACTGTAAAAGCAGTTATTTCGCTGGGACAAAAGGCGGTCGAAGTGCCCGACCTGAGAGGATTTTCGATCAGGCAAGCCAGACTGAAACTGGAAGCCGTCGGATTTACGCTGGGTGATGTGGAATGGACCCTGGCCGATTCGCTGCCCGAAAAAGTGGTTGTCTTTTCCTACCCGGCCACCGCGACCATGATCCCTTACGGCAGTGAAGTCAACCTGATGGTCAATCGTGGTCCTTATCAACGTACCGTTTTCGTCCCGCGCCTTATTGGACTTTCGCTGGACGAAGCCACCATCCGACTGGAAGAAAAAGG
>JAAEQF010000044.1 GCA_024231695.1 FCB group bacterium | reverse complement strand
TGAGGGTCCCATGCCGTCCTGCAATTATTTCTTCCGGTTCCTGTTATTTTGAAGTATAGTGATAAAATGTCTAAAGAAATGAATTAGTGACAGGTAAATTATCCTTTGATCTGTCATACCCGCCTCACCTAGTCCCTCATAACTCCCCGCCATGCCATACGACCTTACCGATAACCTGGATCGCGGATTTGGCCATCAGGAACGGCTCATAGATTTTGCGGTTGTCACTGATGACGCGAATTTGCGCCCCCCGAGCCTCGAGGCGCTTTATGCTGATCAACTTTTCGCCCAATGAGATAGCGTAAATCAAACCAGATCTGATGCTGACCTGATCCAGGTCAACCATGAGCATGTCTCCCGCATGGAACGTAGGCGCCATCTCGTTGCCGATCATCTCCAGCATCACTGCGTTTTTCGGGTTGACTTGGAGCGCATCACGACGGAATGGGATGGATCCGGCGTCATCATTTTTGATCGGATGCCCATCATCACTGAGGGTCATGCGCGCCACTGGAATATAAATGAGCCCGGACGCGGCGCTGTCCGGGCTGTCCGGCATTGCACCTTTCCGGAGAATAGTCCCGCCCGCCGGCTTCCTTTCCCCGCAGACCTCGGGATACCGGCCCTGTGCCCCAGGGAACGGCGCCCCCGTACCTCGAACAAACCACTCCGCGGAGATATCGAATTCACCGCAAAATTTATCAACAAACTCGATTTTCGGGGCCGCTACCTCATTGCGGTAGTTTCCTATCGTCGCCTCGCTGACGCCTAAACAGACTCCAAGGGTTTTATTTGTCAGATTATTGGTTTTAATGACGTAGGTGAGCGCCCACCTACACCGCTCGGTCAGTGTTAACATGGTGCCCCATTTTGGTTTCAGAGTCGGCGCTCAGCGTCAACCGGCGTTTTCGTTCAAAATACAAATTTTTGCTCATAATTTTGGGGGTTATTAATTTCCGAAATAATCTTAAAAGGTAGAGTGGCAATCACCCTTTTCTGTTGACTCTCAAGATATTTCAGATTATACCAGTTAAAATTAATCTTTTCCACAAGAGAATGATAACTTCCGAAAAAACACAGTACGAGCTGAAAATACGCGGTATCACGCAGGCGAAACTGGCGACTGACTTGGGGGTCTCCAATTATGATGGCATCGGAGGTCATTCGCAAGCGGCGGGTGTCCGAGCGTGTGCGTCGGGATCACAGGATGGTTTTTGATAACGAACAGACGAACCATTGTATTAGAAAATGATACCTCTGACGCGCCTCTGTGTCAATAGGCGCGGCGATACTGGAGATTGAGACCGTGACCACGGCCCTGCTCAACCAATTTGCGACCGCTCCGGCCTGGTCCGGGCGGAAGACCGAAAATATTCATTTTTGACGCTATTGGGCCGTCTATGACATAATGTATCTTCAAAAATAGCCTTATTTTGGAGGATTACATTATGGCAAATGATAGATTGGCAAAAAAAATTCCGCATTAAATCAAGGCCCGGAGGAGAGCCTCTTTTATGATGACATCGGCGGCGCCCCGGACGCCCTGGAGAAGAAATGGTACAACGATCACACCAAAGGAGCGCCACTGTCCCTGCCCGATCTCAACGAGCGCATGGTGGACAGGATGTTCATTCAGGACCGTGGCTGGGTCGAGGCCGGAGAGACCATGGAGTTCGTGACCCGGTCCGGGCCGCATATGGTCCTTTTCAAGGAGAGGGACGGCCTGCGCCAGGTCCTGGGGACCGTGCGGATCAAAACCCTGGACACCCTGTATGACGGCAGTGACGAACAGTACAGACTCTATATGCAGCCCTATTTCACGGACAATCTTTTTCGCCGCGGCGCATACTGCGCGTTCAGCAGGGCGGGTATGGCAGATGAGCTGTATCAGTTTCTAGCGCGGCGGACATCGAAGAAAAAAATGGAATGGATAGCGGCGGCGGGCGGGCGGTACGCGCCGGAATATGCCTTCGACTATGCCGCCTCATTATCGCGTATGGTTTCTTTCATGCAGTTTCTGCCAACTCGGTTGCCGTATATACTTACCTTAGCAGCTCATGCGGCGCGAGCTGCCAGAAAATTGGGGGCGGAATTCATCACGACCACGCTTGAGACCGATCTGGTGTGGGATACCATGTACGCTATTGAAGGATTCTGCAATTCACTGCGCCAGACAGACGAGCGCTTGTTCTGTCTCATTGCCCAGTCCGACCGCCTTTTAAACCGGCAAACGGGCAGTACACATAAAACAATGACTTGGCTGATAGACGCCAGACTGGCTGAGGAAATGGCCTTCTATCTGAAAACTCGGAGTTTACACATGAAGACCGTCCGCTATGGCCGGGCCGGGCATTTACGGAGGGCGAACAGTGCAGTATAATCTGTGGTTTGGGCCTATCACAGCGTATCCAGCGGCATGGCTACTCCTGCTGTCTTCTTGCATCAGTGTCATGTGGCTGACATACGTGTACCGCCGTCGGCATCTGCATTCCACGGGGCTCACGGTCGTGTTCAGTGCGTTTGCGGTATGTGCTGCTATCTGGGCACTGACGAATGCCTATTTCCACTCCCAGCTCCTTACCAGGCACATCGGGCCGGCAGTATTCATGGCCCTGCTCGCCAATCTGGTCTCCGGCTTTGATGCCGCATTGCTTTATTATCTGTCATGCCTGCTCGTTATAAAGGAGAATCGGCCGTTCAAGCAAATCAAAGTTTGGCGTCTGAAACCTTTTCCCAGAACCATGCTTTTCACGGTCTGCGCGGGGAGCCTGCTGCTGAACGGCATCCCCGGTCTGGTGGTGACAGAGGTCAGGTTAACGCCATCGGATTTCACCCTGGTTTATGGACCGCTGGCTTGGCTGTACTATTTATTGGCGGTTGCACCCGCTGTGCCGATGGTATGGAATCTGATAAAGGCCATGCGGATAGACCTTAAAAGTTCCAGAATTTTCGTGGCCAAATATTTTCTGACTGCCGGGCTGCTGGTATATGTTGCGGCAATGTTCACCAATGTGATAGGGCCGCTGTTTTTTAGTCATTTCAACCTGACATGGTTCCCCCCGTCTATCCATTGCATCTCTGTCGCCCTGGTCGGGTATGCCATTGCCTGTGAGCGGTGGCTGGATGAGTTGCGGCCCTTTATGATGCGAGCGTTGCAGTTATTATTATATGCGGTAATCATGTTTTTAATCCTGATCGCATTGCAGGTTATCTGGCAGGACATTATGGGCCGCCCATTCGGCCTGGAGTGATGCCGACACAGGGCGGCGGGGTCTGGCAAAATAAGGAGACAAAATGCGCGGTATTACAGCCGCCAAAGCGGGAAACCGACCCCTGCAGGGACAAAGGTCGGCCAAAACAGTTTAACCAATAACAACCCGGTTCAGCAGACAGGAAACGGGCCTCAGGGGCAGCAGAGATGAATAGAGAGAACAAAGAGGGGGGAAGCGCCTTCGAAGGCATGGTGGGCAGGTCAAAGGCATTGCAGGATATCATCACTTTCATCATCCGCGTCGCCGATGAGGATGACCCGGTTCTCATTCAGGGCGAAACCGGCACGGGCAAGGAGTTGATCGCCAAAGCGATCCATAATCAAAGCGGCCGGAAAGACGAGCCCTTTGTGGTTGTTGACTGCAGCAACATGTTGCCATTTATGAAAGGGTCTATGCTCTTCGGGCAGGAGGAGACCGCTTTTCCAGGGGCAGCGGCCTATAAGGGCAAGCTGGAAACGGTGCGGAATGGCACCCTCTTTCTCGACCAGGTGGACGCCCTTTATCATGGGCTCCAGGAAATGCTCATCCCGGTGATCAAAGAAAAGCGGTTTCAGCGGATAGGCGGCAAAGCGGACAT
>JAAEQF010000043.1 GCA_024231695.1 FCB group bacterium | reverse complement strand
GGCCTGATAGGTCCTGCCGCCCGGGGCCTGGAGGGTATCAATACGCCACTGGATTACCATGGTGTTGGTTGAGTCCTCAAACCAGCTGCTTTCGTAAGAGATAATATTCGGCACCATTGAGGTGTCGCCCACCGCGGTCGTGGCAGAGACACGGGATGCCGGTGTTACCCGGGACCACATCATGTCCCGAAATACCTGCAGGCCGACCCAGTACAACGCATTGTTATCCAGTCCTTTAATGGTGTCATAGATAGAAGTGGGAGCCATATACTGCACCTGCGAGACCGGCAGGGTAAAGGTATAATCAAGGGGTATGGTATCCGCATGCCACCAGACACGAATACTGTCAACCGGGGTGCCGGGTGCATCCCAGGTCAGCCGCAGTTCGCCGCCGTACTTCGTACTGTCAGCTGCCAGTGTACCGGTATATACGGGCCGGGGCCATCCTATGGTAAACGAGGTATCTGCGGGAATGCCTTCGGCACCGCTTTTTGCGAAAATATACCACCGGCAGTAGAGGGTATCCAGTTCCAGGGGAAGCGCGCCGATATTGTC
>JAAEQF010000042.1 GCA_024231695.1 FCB group bacterium | reverse complement strand
TGCCAAAGCTTTCGGCAGTAAAGACGAAATCATCCTGGGCATCTATTCGCATATGATCAACTACCCGTTGTATCTGGCCGAATATCCTCTTGGCCATGTCATCGAGTTCCAGATCGAAAAGCATATGCAAGGCAAAAAACTGGGCGCCGAAATGGAGCGCATCTGTTCCACTGGCAACGTTACGCCACAGGTCTGGATGAAACAAGCTGTCGGAGAGGATATCACCGTACGGCCAATGCTGGAGGCGGTGAGCGAGGCGTTGAAGACGGTCAAATAGCGTACTCGGATCGGTTTCGCATTGCTCCCAACACCGCCTTTCCCTGTCCCTTAAGGTACAAACGGTCAATATGGTACGCCCTTTTGACCATGCGCTTGATTTGTTGGTTGATTAATATGTTTAATCGCATGCTCTTGTGTGATAGGGCAAAGAATATTTTTTCGGGCACGATTATTGTAATATAATCCGTCGGAGGATTTATGTTATCAAAACGCCGGTTGGTCTCGTCTAAAGAATGTTACGCCAGGCATTAACAAGGAGGGAGTTATGCACCGGGTGAAAAATCTATTTTTGACGGCCCTGTGGATATTGCTTATATCTGCTTGTTCTAAATCCACCACATCCGACAACATCGAACCCCCTCCGAATAATGTCCCGGGAGTGATAACGGCCAGCGATAAAAGCTTGATTGAATCGACCAATAATTTCGGATTTAAGCTATTTCGTGAAATTTCGGCCAGTGAAGACATCGGTGACAATATTTTCATATCTCCCTTGTCGGTGTCGTTCGCCCTGGGAATGACCTACAACGGCGCCGGCGGCGATACGCGCGAAGCGATGGCGGCCACGCTTGAATATGCCAGCCTGACGGTTGACGAGATAAATCAATCGTATCGCCAGGTTATTGATCTGTTGAC
Source organism: FCB group bacterium (assembly GCA_024231695.1). Lineage (GTDB taxonomy): Bacteria > Zixibacteria > MSB-5A5 > GN15 > JAAZOE01 > JAAEQF01. The sequence continues at coordinate 10,507 of JAAEQF010000042.1, read as the reverse complement.
CGATCTCGACCCATATGTCGCCATGCAAATAGCCAATTCCATCTGGCATCGAACGGGGCTCCCGGTGGAACCGACTTTCATCCAGGTCAACCAGGATTATTTCGACGCCCTTGTCCGGGAAATGGATTTCTTGGATCCCGGAACAGCTGACACGATAAATAATTGGGTAAACGATAACACCGAAGGGAAGATTGACAAAATCGTCGAGCCACCCATCGACCCCGATATGGTCATGTTTTTAATCAATGCCGTCTATTTCAAGGCCGGCTGGACGCTTCCCTTCGATGTCTCACTGACCCAGGATATGCCCTTCTATCTGGCCGAAGATCAATACGAATACCGGCCGTTCATGATGACCGACACCAATTTCCTTTATCTGGAAAACGATCTCTTTCAGGCTATCGATTTGCCCTACGGCGACGAAAAATTCAGTATGACTGTTTTTCTCCCCCGCGATTCGGTTACGGTCGATGACCTCATAGCCGAGTTCACAGCGGAAAACTGGGCTGAATGGACCGATTCTTTCATCGAGAGAAACGTCACACTGCTGTTGCCCAAATTCAAATTCAGATATAAAAAAGAATTGAACGGCGTCCTGGAAGCGATGGGAATGCAGATCGCCTTTGATCCTCTTGGGGCTGACTTTGGTAATATGGTCGATATGACTCAGATGGGGGGTAACAATCTTTATATCAGCACGGTTTTACACAAGTCGTTCGTTCAGGTGGACGAGGAGGGCACTGAGGCCGCTGCGGTGACCATGGTCGGAGTAGGTGTAACAGCTATTCCTGTCGATCCGGTCATGGTTGTCAATCGGCCGTTTTTGTTCGTTATCCGCGAACATGAAACCGAATCGGCCCTGTTCATAGGAAAAGTAGCCGACCCGATCTGGGAGGAATAAGTCAACTTCTTAATAATCGCCGTGCGCCGGAACGATGCAGATCATGACAAAATCTTCTTTGCCGCCGTTGGAATATTGATGCCGGGCATTAGGCGGCACCACTGCAAAGCTTCCCGTCGTTAATTGATGCGCCCGGCCGTCAATTTCAACCTGCCCGGTACCGGATATAACATAATTGACATGCTCCCAGTCATGGCTGTGTTTGGGAGTATGCCCATCGACACCGAGAGTGAAAACGCGCAGGATATGATTTTCCCAGCCCTGCTCGGGACCGATCGGGGCCTGCTTTATCACGTTTTTTATCTCGCCGCCGGAAACGTCGATCTTTTCAATCTCGTCTATATGTTTTATAAACATCGCAGCCTGTCCTTATCCTGGTATTATTTTCGTTTTGTCTGTCTATTTTCATATATAACTAACATTACTGTTTGGAGTTCCCTAAAATCTTTTTGAATAAAAAACCCTCACCAAACAGCGAGGGTTTTGTGGTTTATTTGCTTTAAACCGTCCACCTACTCGGTCAGCCGCAGAGGCATTAATAGACAGATGAAATCCTCTTTTGGCGTATCGGTCGAATAAATGATTCCGGCCGACACCGCACTCGATAACTCAAAGATAACTTCCTCGCCTTCAATTTTACTCAAAATATCGCTAATATAGCCGGCATTGTAACCAATTTCAATAGTCTCACCATTATACTCGCAGGGCAACGATTCCTTAGCTTCGCCGCCGACATCGGTGTTGGTGGTGGACAGCATCAGGCTGTTGTTTTTCATTTTGAACTTGACCTGATGGGTTAAGGAGTTGGACAAGATGGAAACACGGCGGACGGACGAGGACAGGCCATCTTTAGGGATAACCATTTTCTTATCCGACGAGGACGGGATCACCGCCTCGTAACTGGGATAGGGTCCCTCGATCAGTCGTGAACTTATGACGATCTCCTCCATGTTGAAGACGATGCGATTATCTTCAAAAATAATGCCTATTGTTTCCCGATCACTACCCATGAATTTCGGGATCAGATCAAGAACTTTGGGAGGAATTATGACGTCGTCGTTGAGCCCTTTGAGTTTATTGTTTTCGACCGTGACCTTGGATAAACGATGACCGTCGGTGGCCACCATGACCATTTTTTCACCCTTTGTTTGCCAGAGAACGCCATTTAAAGCCGGCCTGGTTTCATCCCGGGAACAGGCGAATGTGGTCCGCTTAATCATATTGACCATTGCTTCAGATTCAACCATCACCTGTTTTTTAAGGTTAACTGTCGGCAGCTCGGGGAATTCGTCTGGTGAAACACCGCCGATTTTGTAGCTGCCCTGAGGAACTTTCACCTCGATACGATTAGTCGTCCCCTCGAACATAATATCTGTTTCAGGTAATTCCTTGACTATATCGAATAGCATTCGGCCCGGTATTACCGCCGAACCTTTCTTCTCCACGTCAGCATCAAATGTGGTTGTGATGGTAATATCAAGATCGGTGGCTGAAATCTTTATTTTGTTGTCAAGGCATTCAATCAGGATGTTTGATAAAATCGGAAGGGTTGATTTTGCCGGCACGACGGTTAGCACAGCCTGCAGGTAATGGGTGAGTCTTGATTTCGGAATCGAAAACTTCATTACGCGAAGCTCCTTGACAAAATGTTTTTCACAACAACTACTTATTATAATATTCTTTTATATAAGAAAATATAATAATAATAAGCAGTGTTGAGATGTGCACAACCCTATTTTCTGCTCGTCAACCCCATAAACGGCGCCACTTTGCTCAACAGAAGAAACATAAGCATTTGTTAAAAATAATGTCAACATCTGTTTTCAACCTCTGGCTTATCCACAATATTTTCGGTCAAAGGGGTTATTCACATTAAAATACCGGATATATCCAGAGCTTTTACACATCAATTTGATAACCGGCGGTTGAGTTTATTAATGCGATCGCGAAAGTCGCTATCTTCGTTCAGCAGCCGTTCAACGAGGTTACGGGCGTGGATGACCGTGGAGTGATCCCGGCCTCCAAAAGCGTCGCCGATAGCCTTGAGGGAGTTTTTAGTCAGCGACCGGCTAAGATACATGGCCACTTGTCGGGCCTGAGCGATATTCTGAGTCTTCTTCTTGGCCGAGAGCATCTCTACGGAAACATCAAATTCTTCGGCAACTTTTTTCTTGATTGATTCAATGGAAATCGCCTGCTTTTTTATCCCAAAAGCGTCGGATAAAACGTTACGGGCCATTTCCAAATTGATCTCCTCGCCTCGCAACGACGCGTAAGCCAGAAGGCGGATCAAAGACCCTTCCAATTCGCGGATATTACTGGTAACGGAATTGGCGATGTAAGAGATAATATCCTCGCCGATAGAGAAATTATCGGCTTCGATTTTTCTCTGTAAAATGGCCATCCTCGTTTCCATATCGGGCGGCTGAATATCAGTTACCAGACCCCAGGAAAGTCGTGACAACAATCGCTCTTCCATCCCCTTGATTTGCTTTGGGGCGCGGTCGGAAGACAATACGATTTGTTTACCGGCATTGTACAAAGCGTTGAAAGTATGAAAAAACTGCTCCTGGGTAGATTCTTTGCCGGCAAAAAACTGAGCATCATCGATTAAAAGAACATCCACGTTACGATACATATTGATAAAATCGGTGGTGGTATTACTGGAGATGGAGTTTATGAAATCGGACGTGAATTTCTCCGAAGTGGCATAAATCACTTTCTTTGTTTTGTCATTAGCCAGAACAAAATGGCCGATACCCTGCAAAAGATGCGTTTTACCGAGTCCCACGCCGCCATAAATGTAAAGTGGGTTGTATTTTGTCTTACCGGGCGCTTCCGCTACGGCCATGGCCGCCGCACAAGAGAATTGATTGAAATTACCTACTACCAGGTTATCGAAAGTATATCTTTCGTTTAACATACTGGCCGGATGCTTCAAATCGGGCGCCACCGCAACAGGAGTGGGTGGCGTTGGTTCCGGTCGATGAAATTCCAACTCAGTTTGATTCTGATCTTCATGATTGATGAAAAAACTGAAGGGAACCTCACAACCGCATGATTGAGTCAAAGCTTCCTGAATAATATTCGAGTAATGCTCTTTCACCCATCCTGCCACAAACCGATTGGGTACAGTAATTTGCAGGCCGCCATTACCGTCGGATTGGCCGTCAGTTTGCTTAAGCCAAGTAGCATAGGACTGTTTCTTGATCCTGTGCGAAATGTACTGAAGACAGTCCTTCCAGACCTTCCCATGGTCCAAATTTGGTAACATACACCTTGCCCCTCAAAATCAAGTTTTCCACAGAGACCGTTGATAAGTCTAAATATGGTTCTTACTAGCCCCCAACACGTTACGTGCTGTTAACATCGGTTCGGCAATACTTGTCCACAATTATGCCGAAGTTGAGTGTTTTCAAAGCTATTGCCACCTAAGGATCTGGGGTAGCTGAAAAAGTTATCCACACCTTGTTAACATGTTATCTTTCATCAACTTCCAATAATAAAATAGATATTCTCCGGCGTTCTGTCAATAGGGTGTTCGTAAAATAAATTCATAATTTTGTAAACAGTTAATTGATTATCGGTTCGGGATGTAAATTGTTTGTGCATATAACCACCTGAAATCAACAAACACCACATTTTGAAATACTGAAAACTCTAAATGACTTATTCGCAGAAGGTAACCGTTGATTCGCATTCGATCCTCAAAAGCTCCTTTTTACCGGATACGAAGGGAAAAGAAACCAGATATCTAAACGCTTTAAAGAAATGTAAACATGACAAACAACAAGTTTTGTTGGAGTGACCGGGATATGTCTCAGATAGACCCGTAAATTGAGTCACACTGTGATGACCTATTGATTTCCGGTCTCACCCTCATAGTTAAAAAAACGGAAATCACAGTATAAATTAATAACTAGATGCCCCTTTTGCCGCCAAATGATACTGGCTTCGCCTTGATGCCAATACCATTTTGCGTTTAGCCTTTTCTGCTGCGCCAAATGATTGAAAAGTATATCGAGACTCCGGGGCCTCCTCAGATATCCCGGAGCTCGATAAATCTTTGACGCTTCCCCCAAAGGCTACTTTCTCCTCCTACTCCGCAAATCCGTCAACGACACTTTTGCAAACTCAGCCTTCAAAGCCTCTTGAGCCTTTTTGTACACCTTTTGCAGTTTACAGTCCTGCTCATGCTGGCAGTCAATGGGGCCCTTCAGGCAATCATACAAAAATATCGTTCCCTGTATCGCTTCCAGAATATCAAGCAGCTTGATTTTTTCCGGAGGACGAGACAGACGGACGCCTCCACCATAGCCCCTGACCGAACGAACCAGCCCGGCCCGAGAGAGATCAGACAGAATCTGCGGGAGAAACTTGCCGGGAATCTCCTGTGCCTGAGCGATAGCTTCCGAAGTTGAAAAGTGCTCCTTACATTCGGCTAACTGCCACAACGCTCTAATAGCATATTCTGTACGGTTGTTAATCACGGTAACTCCTCTGTTTTGGGATTGATGGTGATGGAATAGCAGTATGACGACAGTCGTGAACGGACATACAAACGCAATGACCGCCGCCGATACCAGGCGAGGGATAGACTTGCTGCGTAAATGACACAATCTTGCTAAACCCCGTTATCATAGATTGATATCATATCATATTGGGTCTTCCAAGTAAAGGATTTTTTTCACATTTATAATACTTTATGTAGAAATATCACGACTATCCCCATCGGCATTACGGGATATAAACCAGACATAATGGACCTTACCGGTCGCTCGAGTTGGGTAGTACCCCGAAAATGGACTTGACAACCGGTTGGGATTGATTAAATTGTGTGACCGCTGACGATCGGGCAGAACAGGATATTGAGGTGATTAGAATCGTTTGTGGATTGGGTAACCCGGGTGATGAATATTTCGGAACCCGGCACAATCTCGGATTTGATATTATCGACCGATTGGCGGAGCGGCACAAAATGATACAGGCCGGTTCTTACCGCTTTTTTTCCTTCCGGGCTATTGACACAGCCTCAGGAATGTTGTATCTGATAAAGTCGCAAACTTTTATGAACAGATCCGGAGAGGCGGTAGTCGAAGCGCTGCGTCTATGGAACGCGAAACCGGATGAGCTCTTTGTCATAAGTGACGATTTCAACCTTGCGCTGGGTTCGATTCGCATACGAAAAACGGGATCGGCCGGAGGGCACAAAGGCCTGGCTTCAATAATTGACAGCCTGGGCGTTTCTGACTTCCCACGATTGCGAGCCGGTATAGGCCCCTTGCCTTTTGAGGGTTCTGCTGATCGGGACCGAATCACCGATTTTGTATTGAGTCCCTTCCTGCCGGAAGAAAATGAAGTTGTCGATGAATTAATAAGTCGCGCGGTCGAAGCTATTGGATTGGTTATAAACAATTGTTTCGATCTGGCGATTAGTAAATATAACAGCGCCAACCCTACTCCGGAAAATTAGTTTCCGGGGTCAACCAGAGACCAAAGGGAGGTGTATACATGCCTGTATACGACTGTACTTTTATTCTCAACCCACAGCTCGAAGAATCCGTTCTGGAAGGTCATATCAAAAGCGCCAAGGATTTGATTGAACAACAGGGCGGGAAAATTGTCACGGACAATCGGATTGGAATGCGCCGGCTGGCTTATGAAATCAATAAGCTGACCCAGGGGTATTATGTCAGTCTGGTCTTTGACGGCACCGGTGAGATGATCAAGGCCTTGGAACGCCAATTTCGGCTGGAAGAATCCGTCCTGCGCTTCCTGACCTGCATGTACAAGGAATTCGAAAAGCGCGAGATCAAACCCGGACGGCGTCCGTATTCGGATGACAAGCCAAGTTACGAGAAGAGGACACCCGATAGGCGTCCGGCCCCATCGACCGCACCGGCGGCCGTGGCCAAGGCTCCGGAGCCGACCGTCGAAGAAAAACCGGCTCCCAAAGAATCGGAAGAACTGTAAGCTGTGGCGGCGCCTGATCGAGATCCGGAGCAATATCCGCTTCGTGTGCGGCGTCCAAACGTATAAAACAGGGTGTAACCAACCATGGAACGAAGAAGAAAACGGCATTGCCGGTTTTGCGAAAACAGGATCAGCGAAATTGATTATCGCGACGAAAGACTTCTTAAGCGATTTATCACCGAACGGGGCAAAATTATTCCCCGCCGTATTTCGGGAAGTTGTGCTCGTCACCAGCGGACGCTGACGACGGCCATCAAACGGGCTCGTCATCTGGCTATCCTGCCATTCGTGGCGGAGACATTCAAGTAAGAGGCCACAGGCGGTGAAACCGGGAAAATTAGTCATATCATCCGGCGTCTTTCTGGCGGTAACGCTTCCGTATTGGGTAGTCATCCCAGCGGCTGGTTACCTGTTGGAGGTTATTCTGGCAGTCATCCTCATCTGGGGTGCGGTCGAAAACCATCTCAAGGTCTTAATCGGCGCCTGTGCGATCGGCCTGATTGTCGGCGCTCTTCCGGGCCCGGCGGTTTTGCCTTTCGTCCTGTTTTTTCCGTTGTGGCTCAAAGCCATTTTGCCGGCGATAATGCTGGGACTACTTATCATTCGCGGCTGGCGGGCCGGCAACTCTTTTGTTCTGGTCGCAGTCGCTATCGCCGGATTTGTCATGATCACGTATGGCCAGGGAGTCGAACTTTTCGATCAGCAGATTGATCTGATGGGCGAATCGATTAAATCGATGATAACCGGAACTCTTACCAGTCAAGGGTACAGTTCTGAGGTAATCGTTGATACGGCTGACAAGCTGGCCTACATGGCTGGACTGCTAAAACGGCTTTTGCCGGGGTTGTTGATTATGTCGGGTATCGGACAACTGTTTGTCAGCTTTGTTGCTGTCGAATGGTATTTCACTCGGCGAGACAGTTATTTCCCCGGTTTCGGACCGTTCATTTACTGGAAAATCCCGGAAAAACTTCTGTATTTTCTGGGCCTTGTGCTTATTGCCCGACTGATTAACGATGGCGTTGTAAAAATGGCGGCGGATAACATCCTGTTTATCCTTTCCTTTTTTTATGCTGTCTGTGGCTTGTCACTGATCGAGCACCTATTAAGGCGATTGCAACTGCCGATGTTTATGAAAATCATATTCTATTTCGGCTTGTTTCTGATGCAATTGCCGGGGCTGGTCGCCGCCTCAATCATCGGGCTTTTCGACAGCTATTTTGATTTTCGAAAAGTCAAAGCGCATACACTGGGATAGATCGTTTGAGTGAAAGGAAATAGATATCATGAAAGTGATTCTCAAAGAGGATATTCCCGAACTGGGGAATTGCGGTGACACGATTACGGTTAAAACCGGATACGCTCGCAATTACCTCATGCCGCGCAACCTGGCCATTCCGGCCACCAAAGGTAACTTGCGCGCCGTCGATATTCTGAAACAGCAGAGTGATCTGCGGGATAAGAAAAATCGACGTGAAGCGGAAAAAATCCGTGACAGTCTGGAAAAACTGAACCTGACTGCCGAACTTGTCACCGGTGAGGAAGACAAAGTCTTCGGTTCGGTGACAACCCACAATATCGCCGAGTTGATCGAGAAGGAAGGGGTGTCGATTGACCGCCGTCTAATCCGTCTTGATGAACCGGTCAAATCTCTGGGCCTGTTTACGATCAAGGTCAAGCTGGCCAAAGATGTGGAAGCTGCGATAAAACTGCAGGTAATTAAGAAAGAGAGCTAAATGGGTATGGTAGAAGTACAAATCGATGGGTTGGCGATGGATCTGGTCTCCAATTCCCCGGTTGTAGTTCTGGCTTCCAAGGAACTGAACAAGGTGCTGCCGATCTGGATCGGGCACAGCGAAGCCTGGGCCATTGCCATGGAACTATCGGGACTCGGTTCCAAGCGTCCATTGACTCATGATTTGTTCAAAACCGCCATTATGGAAATGGGCGGGCGACTCGACAAAGTCGAAATAACCGAGTTGAAAGAGCAAACCTTCTATGCTCGGCTCTACCTTTCGGCTGATGGTAACAACATCGACATCGACGCCCGACCCTCCGATTCGATCGCCCTGGCACTCAAATCCAAGTGTCCGATTTATGTCAACGAAGAGCTGTTTACGCTTAAGCCGGATGATACCCCGGAAGAGATGCGTCCCAGCGATCCGGAATCTCTGGCCGATCGACTCAAGCGGATTGATCCGGAGGATTTCGGCAAGTATTCGCTGTAGTCAGTTTTGGGTATAAATCGGGGAAGGGTGGGCGTCAAAATCGCTGTTCTTGCTCATGACCTAAATTATAACACGGCCGAATTATCGGCCGTGTTTTTATATTCCTAAATATAGATCGAGCTACGCCTGTGAGGTTAGAGAAGCGAAGCGAACTAAAAACAGGCTCTGCCTGTTACTTCAATAACAGCATCTTCTTGGTCAAGGTCGTCTCGTTGGTGCTCAGGCGATAAAAATAGACACCCGAAGCGACCGACTGCCCGGTCATGTCGCGACCGTTCCAGACAACTTCATGTGTTCCCGCCGAATGAGAACCTTCGGCCAGCACGGCGATTTTCTGTCCCAAAAGATTGAAAACACTCAGTTCGACATCGCTTTGCCGGGGCAGCGTATAGGCAATCATCGTCGTCGGATTGAACGGATTGGGATAATTTGCAGCCAGTTCATATTCCATCGACAGCGACGGATTATTGTCACCATCGACACTTAGCGATAGATCAAATAGATCCTCATAAAGCGAATCGGCGGTATTGAGGTTGGCGATCAGATCAGAGAAATCAAGAAGATCGTAATAGGGCTGAGGGATTGAGGGGGCAAAACTACTTAAGAAATCCCCGGCCCCGACATGAGCATCCGCGCCCATAACAATGGAGAAGTAAAACCGGATCGAATCGCCGGCGGCAATATCATACGGTCCGAACGATAACAGAAAACGAGTGTCATATCCGTTGGCCAAATCTTCGGCGTACAATGGGGCGGGGGGAGGAAGAAATCCCTCGCCGGTATGCGATACAGCCGTAAACAGCTGATCGTAATCGACTTCGTTGTGACTCAGCATATAATATTTATTTTTGTCGCCGGTAGCCGTGCCCAAGCCGCCGCTGCCGAAATCACGAAAAGGATCGCCGGGTGTTCCCGCCAGACGCGGACCGAAATCAAGCGATGCAGTACTGTTCGATATCCACCAATTGTAATTAATGTTATCCCGCGGTGGATTGCTGCCGTGGTATTTAACCCCGAACACGCCCTTGGCACTTTCCGTGACCCAGTTCCCCAGATCAGGATCGCCGTCGTTATCCATGATATAGGCCGTTTTTGCGCCCGGAAGATACCCGGTGATATCATCTATATATCCGGTGGCTTGATTGAATATATGATAAACATCGGCGTCCATGTAGATGCCGACCCAGACGTCACTCATGGGCGCCGTACCGATATTGGTCAGGAAGCACTCAAACATGACAAAGTCATCAAGAGGCGGATCGGCCCAGGAGTAACTTTGTTGGCGCAATTCGAAGGGGAGAGGTATATGGGGGCGACCGTCGTAGGGATCTTGGCTCACCTCGCCCGGATCGGTGATCGTGTCGGTAGCGGTGGCGATAAGATCGACCAGAGCGACGGCATCGGG
>JAAEQF010000041.1 GCA_024231695.1 FCB group bacterium | reverse complement strand
GAAAGAATAATTTTTTTTCACCTCCTCCCACACCCTCTAAAAAAATTCTCACCCCCTTTTCAAAAAAAAAAATCTTCAAACAAAAAAAATCAACAAAATCATCATCATAAAAAACAAAAAAACATAAATTACCTTTAATCAATAAATATCCATTTAATATCACATGAAAAATAAACAGAAAAAATCAAAATCACATAACAATTCAATAACCACCCCAAAAAATCAAATCATATGCAAATTATATTCGCCTTCAAGTTAATCCATATTCTTTCATAAAATTCAATATTACCACACAAAAAACAATAAAAATTCACCATTATTCCATACGTTACCCGACGGACTCTTAAAAATCAATGAACAATAAGACTCAAACACGTATCAATCCCATACAATTACACAATCAGTCTAAATAATACATAATAAATTACGCTAAATAATATTAAATACTATACGTCGATGGATCAAAATTACCTACATATAAAAATAATGCCTCAATAACTGGCCAAAAAAATATATATGAAAAACTCACCTCTTTAGAAAAAATAAAAAGTATTATTAAATATGAAGATATATACATATCAAATTATTACGTATTATTCACCCACATCAACAATTATCCACGACTGACACCCGACGAGTCTCGCAAAAACGCAGACAACATCCACAACATCAGACTACCACACTTATTATATTACGTACAATTAGACGAATTACAATACTAGTCACAAAAAATGCACTATAATGTATAATAGATTACGTTAAATAATATTAAATCCTGTACGTCGATGGATCAAATTACCTAATATGTAAAAATAATGTCTCGCCAACTGGCCAAAAAAAAGTATGAAATTTTACACTGTAAAGAAAAAATAAAAAGTATTATTAAATATGAAGATATATACGTAACACAATATTACGTATTATTCACGGTTATCAACGGTGGTTCACGGGCGTTACCCGCCGAGTCTCGCAAAAACGCAGACAACATCCGGACAATTAGATAACCACGTGTATCAATCCCGTACAATCAAACGAATTATAAGATTAGTCTAAAAAATAGGTTATAATGTGTAATGGTGTTACGTTAAATAATATTAAATCCTGTACGTCGATATATCAAATTACATAGTATCGTAAAATATAAGATGATAAATGTGTATCATTGAGCGAAGTTTGTGGATTCAAAAAAAATTTTTAAGGGATAGGAAATATATATTTATTAAATCTTTATTTATTTTCTAACGTAATACATAGTTAAAGAT
>JAAEQF010000040.1 GCA_024231695.1 FCB group bacterium | reverse complement strand
TTGTATCGCTTCGGAAATATGTTCGGCTATAATATAATCACTCCCGGACAAATCAGCAATCGTTCTGCTGACTTTTAAAATTCTATCGTAAGCCCGTGCGGATAATCCTAAACGGGTAATTGCTATTTTAAGAAGGTTCTGTGACTGTTCGTCGATGGGGCAATATGTCCTTAAATCCCTTGACGACATATGAGCATTGCAGAAGATATCCGACCTGTCTTTGAATCTGTCGAGTTGAATATCCCGCGCATTATTAACGCGGTCACGGATATTTGAGGAAGATTCGCCCGATGGCGCCTCCGAAAGTTCTTTGAACTTCACAGCCGGCATCTCGATATGGATATCAATTCTGTCGAGTAGAGGTCCGGAAACACGCGAGCGGTAGCGGATAATTTCGCCCGTCCCGCATTTACACTCGTGGGAGTCATCACCGAAATATCCGCATGGACATGGATTCATCGCTGCGGCTAACATAAAATTCGCCGGATATGTCAACGCAACCGCCGCCCGTGAAATCGTTACACTGCCATCCTCTAATGGTTGGCGCATCATATCCAGAACATTCCGCTTGAATTCAGGAAGTTCATCGAGGAACAGCACGCCATGATGAGCAAGCGAAACTTCACCCGGCTTAGGATAAGCTCCACCTCCGATTAATCCGGCATCGGAAATCGTATGATGCGGTGCCCGGAAAGGTCTTGTCGCCACCAGCGCCGTTCCCTTCGGCAACCTTCCGGCGACGGAATGTATCTTAGTGACTTCCAGAGCTTCCTCCAGAGATAGTCGCGGAAGAACTGTCGGAAGACGTCGTGCCAGCATCGTTTTACCGGAACCGGGGGGACCTATCATGATGATGTTATGTCCTCCGGCGGCGGCAACTTCCAATGCACGCTTGGCATGTTCCTGCCCCTTCACATCAGCGATGTTTTCGATATGTTCGCAGGCATCCTCGAAAATCTTAGCGATGTCCACAGTAAACGATGCCACATTGCTGTCATCCTCCAAGAACTGCACGGCATCTGCTAAGTTGTCTATCGGGAATACCGGAAGACCTTCGGCGATTGCCGCTTCGGCGGCGTTCTCCTTGGGGACAATGATACGTTTAGTGCCGAGTTCACGTAGTTTTATGGCCATCGGCAGGATACCGGTAACAGGACGTATGGTGCCATCGAGTGAAAGTTCGCCCAAACAGACCGTATTGGAGAAATCCTCGGTGCGTATCTGCCCGGTTGCCGCTAATATCCCGATAGCCATCGGCAGGTCAAACGCCGTACCGACTTTTTTAACATCCGCCGGAGCTAAATTCACGGTTACTTTTTTAGCCGGAAAATGAAAACCGGAGTTTTTGATAGCCGCTTTGACACGGTCTTTCGATTCGCGCACGGCGGTTTCCGGCAGCCCCACTGTGGTAAATGACGGCAATTGAGGAGAAATATCGGTTTCAACCTCGACCAGATATGCGTTTATTCCCTCAACAGCAGATGATAGTACTTTAGCCAGCATCCTTAACAACCGCTTTGCTCACTAAATTCAAAAAACAGCCTTAAACCTGTAAATTAAACAACCCAACCCCCTAAAGTCAATAGATTTAAGCGGGAATGGAGGGCGTAGGGGAAGTTTGTGAGGTAAAACATACGCCCCGTCATTGCGAACCTTCGACTTGTCGAAGGTGTGGCAATCTCTTAAATTCAAGTTTTATATCAGGGTGGCATGCCTTCACGGGGATAGGAGATGGGTGCTGTGAAGGTGCAGGCATGTTCAGATTATATTAACATCATTAATATA
>JAAEQF010000039.1 GCA_024231695.1 FCB group bacterium | reverse complement strand
GCCCGCCCCCAGAGGTACCGGTATTGTCGGTGCCCCCGTCTCCAAGAAGATGCTCACCTTCGCTGGTATCGAGGATTGTTACACTGACACCTCTGGTCATACCAGAACCGCTGAGAACTTCCTCAAGGCCACCTACCAGGCTCTCTCCAAGACTTACCAGTACTTGACCCCAGACCTTTGGCCCAAGACTCTCTCCGTCGAGTCCCACTACGCTCGTCACGCCGAATGGCTCGAGCAGGAGGCTAACCAGAAGCAGAAGCCCCGCAGAGAAGGTGGCGACCGCAGAGGCGGCCGTGGCCGTGGCCGCGGAGGCCCTGGCCGTGGACGTGGTGGCGGTGGCCGTGGCAGAGGCCGCGACTGAGCACACGTACTACAGCTCACGTAGATTTCGAAGGAATTCTCAGTTGGGCAACCATGCTTTCGTGGAGGCCTCGACTGTTGAAGTCTGATCGATTTCTATAATCAAGCAACATGTTGGATTTCAAACCTAACTGTTTCGACTACTATAACTTTAATCTCTTTCTCCTTTCTCTGGGAGCCATCTCAGATTCGGGGTTTTGGGGTTTTGGGG
>JAAEQF010000038.1 GCA_024231695.1 FCB group bacterium | reverse complement strand
TAAAATAGCAGCGAAATCCGATTTTCGGATTAAAGAGATAGGGACTATACCTAAATCATATACATTTCATGGTGGAGAGCGTCCCGAAGCTCTCTCCGTTGCAGATTATTCGTAGGTTAAAGCAAGAGTAAACTTCCCGAATTTGGAAAGATTACCCAGAACTTGGAAAACATTTCTGGCGTGAAAAAACTTTTTGGAGTGATGGATATTTTTGTTGTTCTATCGGGAATGCTTCAATTGATACTGTAAAGAAATACATTGACTCCCAAGGCTAACGAGAGGCGACGATTCATCCCCGAAGCTGAAGACTTCGGGGTTTTCTCGCCGCCAAATTCTATAAATTTAATCCCTCATAATTTTAATGGCTTTGACGCAGAAATGTGATTATATGGGAAAACAAATTGTCTATACATGGGAGAAGAATAAAATTTTTGGTGTTTTTTATTCCCACGCTCCAGCGTGGAAATAAATATTTTTCCTGTTATTTCTTCCCACTGATAAATTTTTCAGCCAGTTCCACGTCATGTTTACTGCCAATATAGAGTGGCACTCTCTGGTGCAGCTCAGAGGGTTCTATGTCAAGAATGGCTCC
>JAAEQF010000037.1 GCA_024231695.1 FCB group bacterium | reverse complement strand
GCGATGAGTAGAGACGCAGGTAATTTTTTAAAAACCGGAGATCCATCCGTGGTTAATTTATTTTGATTATCCACATTGATTTTAAGGTATTATTAATTGGCGGTGGGTTATTCAGCATCATTTAATCCTGAGAAATTTGAATTTTAAGGCATCAATAAATAATTTTGTTGGTGAAATGAAACCACCCACCCTACTTTTATGAATCTCGAAATATTGACCAGACCCTGGTTAAATGATATGAATAACAATAAGTTCTGAACAAAAAGAAATCCGATTTCGTTGTATAATGTTGGAGTTCTACAAACGCAACAATTTGATCATAATCGAGAAATCGGATTTAAACACACCTTTCTGCCTGATCATCCATTGTTGCAGAATAATAAGGATAACAGTTTCAATCTCTTCCAGAGAATTCACACCTTTCTGCTTATATCGCTGCCCAATGTGCATACTGCAACAGTGATGTTTCAATCTCTTCCAGAGAATTCACACCTTTCTGCTATATCTGCATCCAGCATTCACGCATCTGGACGTTAAGTTTCAATCTCTTCCAGAGAATTCACACCTTT
>JAAEQF010000036.1 GCA_024231695.1 FCB group bacterium | reverse complement strand
TGCGGCTACCTACCCCAAAGGTTTTGCCACCACCGCCACGCCGAGCTGGGCATTAAACGGAGCGGCCCGACGTGTGCTGTCATGGCCTCGTAGGGAGAATGCCCTGCACATCCTAACTCGTCCTGGGACCCAGGACGGGGGGAGCACGGCCCAGAGGATACCCAGGCACACCCTGGTCCTTTGGGTGGACGTCGCTCTTTGCCTCTCCTTCGGCGGAGGTGGGTGCCGCGCTGCCCGGCGCGCCGGATGCTTGTGAGGATGGCCCGTGCCACCCCCTTCCCGCAGCCCCACGGTCACCTATCGGCGCTGGCAACGGCACGGTGGTGAACGTGGGTCGGGTGGGGCGGTGTGCCAGCGCCGGAGCATGCACCGCCTCTCGACCTGGTACACCCAGGGAGAGGAGGGAGAATTCGTCAGGGGAGCCGGTCTCCCCTGACGCTGCACGCGGCCACTCCGAGGGGCGGAGTGGCCAGGAGGGTGCCGCGGCCGAGCAGCCGCCAGGGCGCCTCGGGCGTCCAAGCGTGCAACCCACCACTACTTGCCAAGCTGGGCATTCAACGGAGCGACCCCACGGCTGTCA
>JAAEQF010000035.1 GCA_024231695.1 FCB group bacterium | reverse complement strand
TTCGGCCATCGGCCTCACAGGCGGAGCCTGTTTTTGGTTCGGCCATCGGCCTCACAGGCGGAGCCTGTTCTTTGCTGTCGCGTGGATGACCTGAACTATTGTTGGCGCACGAGGATGTACGCCAACCACAAAATCATCCAAAGATCTATTACTGCACACCTTTACCGAACAGATAACTGAAGCCGAGACTGAATTCGGGACCGCTGTAATCGCTGCTGCCGCCTACGGGTTCGGAAAATTCGGACATGAGGTTATAACCGATGGCCACGTCGAAAAGAAAGTGGCGGCTGAGGATAAAATCGGACCCCGCTTCAAGCCGGCCGCCGATTACGGTTTCATTGCGCGACTCGACGATGATTTCATAACCTACCTCGGTTTTGGTCTGACTGCCGACAAACATCCCGGCGCTCCCTTTCAGATAGGGTCGGGCTTTTCCGGCGAGGGTCGATTTGATTGGGTAATATTTCAGCCCGAAAAGGATAGATGTTATTTGGGCCGTCTCCGTACTGACCTCGGTATAGTCAACCGCCGTTTCGACATCGGCCATCATTGCTCCAGCGAAGATATTGAGCGCCAGGTTTTCTTCGAACCAGTAGCCGTATTGTACGCCGCCCATGGCGCCGGAGCTTCCGACAGACGTAACCACCGCCCCGGGGCTGACTGCGGTTCTAACTCCGGTGGATTGATTCCACATGCCGGCGCGAAGTCCGATCTGATGTCTTTTATCCAGAGAATACTGTGCGTTGGCGGAGCCGGTGACGATCAGAAGAAGAATGACGCCAAGCGAGACAAGCCTTATTGTTTTCATTTTTCCTACCCCTTGAAAACAGTATTTAATAGAGAACAACTACCCATATTTTACGATTTCACTTAAGATAAGTTGCCGAGAAGATGTAGGTCGATACCCCTGTGGTTTCGACCTACAAGCTCACACGTGTGTGCTTTCGGTTCGGCCTTCGGCCTCACAGGCGGAGCCTGTTCTTTGCTGTCGCGTGGATGACCTGAAATATTGTTGGCGTACGAGGACGTACGCCAACCACAAACCCGGCAGATGTGGACATCTTCCGGGCACACGCTCGGCTGTTTTTGGTTTCGACCTACAAACTCAATAAATAAAACCCCGCCCGATCAGGCGGGGTTTTCTAAATTCGACGAGTCGATTCTACTTGTGCTCGAATTTTGGGGGGCGTTTTTCGAGGAAAGCATTGAGACCCTCGAACGTGTCCTTGTTACCGAACAATGTCCCGAAAGTCGTCTTCTCAAAATCAGAACCGGCCGACAAATTCACATCCAAACCGCGATTGATCAGTTCCTTAGCGGCGGAAATCGATGGCGCGCTCTTGGAGGCTATCTTCTTGGCCATCCCCAAAGCCTTGTCCATCAGCTCTTCGGGCGGATAAACTTCATCGACCAGACCGATGCGATGAGCCTCGACTGCCGGAACCATGTCGCCGGTGAAAATCAGTTCTTTGGCTTTACCGCGTCCCACGAGACGCGAAAGCCTCTGCGTACCGGCATAGCCGGGGATTAGGCCCAGGTTGACTTCGGGTTGACCCAGTTTGGCTTTTTCCGAAGCCAGACGGATATCGCAGGCCATAGCCAGTTCGCATCCGCCGCCGAGAGCAAAGCCGTTGATGACGGCGATGACCGGGCAGGGGAAATTTTCGATCGACTTGTTCAGGTACTGGCCGATCATGGCTGTGCGCGTGGCTCCGGGGACGTCCAGCTTGGCTAATTCGCCGATATCGGCTCCGGCCACAAAAGCTTTGCCCGCGCCGGTGATGATCACACAGCGGAATTCACGATCCATCCAGTTGGAGGAAAAGAATTTTTGCATTTCGGAAATCAATTCGGCGTTTAAGGCATTGAGCGCCTTTTCGCGGCTGATAGTCAGGACAGCCACGCCGTCATCGATCTTGACTTCGATATGTTTGTAATCCATCTTGTATATCTCCTTTGATCTATTTCTTGCGGTAATCATAAAAGCCGCGGCCCGATTTTTTCCCCAGATAACCGGCCTTGACCATCCGGCGTAAAAGAGGCGGTGCGGCGTAATGTTTGTCCTTGTATTCGTCGAACATGATGTCGGCGATATTCAGCATGGTGTCCAGTCCGATGAAATCATTGAGCGTCAACGGGCCCATCGGATGGCCGCAGCCGAGCATCATCCCGCTGTCGATATCGTCGCGAGTGGCTCCGCCGCTTTCCAGAAGACGGATGGCATCCAGCAAATAGGGAACCAACAGGCTGTTGACGATAAAGCCGGGACGATCTTTGGCATTTACTACGGTTTTGCCGACAGATTCGGCAAAGGCGCGGGCCGTTGCCAGTGTTTCCTCGGAAGTGTCCAGCGTGGAAACCAGTTCACACAGTTTCATCAGGTGCACGGGATTGAAAAAATGCAGGCCGCAGAATTTGTCGCGCCGACCGGTTGCCGCCGACATATCGCCGACCGACAGGGAAGAGGTGTTGGTGGCCAGAATCGTTTCCGGTTTGCAGATTTTATCCAGCTCGGTAAAAATCTCGACTTTGGCTTCCATCGTTTCGACAATGGCCTCGACCACCAGATCGCAGTCGGCCAGATCGGATAGCTTGGTCGTCCCGGTCAGATTAGCCATTGTTTTGACTTTGAAAGCTTCGTCCGCTTTACCCTTTTCGATAGCCCTGTTGATATTCTTCTCGATACGGGCAAAACCCTTTTTCCATAAATCATCGGAAACCTCGCGCGCGACCACGGCGATACCGGCTCCGGCGGCCACCTGAGCGATGCCGCTGCCCATCTGCCCGCATCCGACTATTCCAAGTTTTTGTATCACAATATGCTCCTGCCAGAAGAGAAAATTTTGAGTTTCCAATCCGTTAATAGGGGCAAAAACTCAATTTAACAGACTGACCGCATAAGTCAATAGTGCGAAGCCAAAATCTACATTGAGAACCATATTTGATATTGCCCCTGTTTTGGAATCGGGTTGTATATGAATCTTACGCCGATACGAGGGCAGCTATTTGATGCGCTGGCAGTCAGTAGGTCAGGAGCCCTGCGCTCCTGACAAAATCTCTGCCATATAAAAGTTGGGATTAGTCAGGAGCGCGCGTTGCGCCCTCAGGACTTCGCCCCTCGGCAGGGCTCCTGACCTACTGACTGACTTATCCCTCAAAGAGCTTGAAGCTAACTTGGTATCTATAAAAAGCGATATTAGGTGCAACGACCAATGATCTCCGGAGCTTGATGTCATCCTCAAGAGCAATAATAACTCCTCTAACAGATTGATCTTCATCAGCCAGTTCCTCAACAACGTATCCCATATACCTTTGAATTTGACCAACGACAACATCACTCGCTCTACCTTTTTTTAGTTCCACAACCAGTAACTCCTTCTTGTCTTTACTAATGGCCAGAATATCTATCCGCCCAGTATCAACCTCATACTGTTGCCCAATCAGCTCACCTTCATCCTCAAAAATATCATACCGCTTAGACAAATCGGTTTGGTGCCAATTTTTTACAAGAAAGTCCTCCAAGTGCCTTTCAAGAGCAAAAACAGTTGGGTCTTCAACAGTTTCATCGGTGTGAATCAAGACTGGTGGCTTTTGGCCACCAAACAGTTGTTCCAGTTCATCAGCATACTTGGTAATATCAACAATGGTACCAGTAGCACCAGTAGAACCTCGTAAAGCATCACTCATATCCACACGTTGTATTGTATTAGGATACCACTTCATTGGTCTTTGGTGAGGGAGTATATGCCCCTTGTTAAATGTGTAGCCAGAAGTAACTTCACCAACATGATACCGACCAGCACCATCAGGGCAGATAATTATATCACCCTCATTAATACTTTGGACAACTCTGAAAAGCACGCCACTCGACAAATGAGCCTTTGCTTTTGGTTTTTCAGGATGCGTATCCATGTAGAGCGGAACGATCATATTGTTAAACGATTTTCGATCCAACTGAGTGGTGTCCGACATATCCCGATCTACGCCATTATCAACTCCTACGAAGTTGTTATTAAATCCTTCATCAGCGTAAATCGAACCCTTACCAAGCATGAATCTATAATAACTTTTCATATTTACCTCATTCCTCGATCCAAAAATTCATATTTTCATTCCACTTCTTCTGACGATCGTCGCCAGTTGGTAGTTGGTATGTCAGAAGCCCTGCGCTCCTGATAAAATCTCATTCACCGAACCGACCATCATATTTGTTTTCCTCCCTTATACCCCAATCCGGTTGATAATATCCGGTGAATGATTGCTTGAGCAAATCCACATGGTCCAGGAGAATGCGTTTCCGCAAGTAGGTCACCTTGGTAATGAAATACGCTTGCCCCAGCAACGGATACCTTCTTAATCAAGACATGCTGTAATGTCATTAGTTTATAATTAGAAGTCAATCATATAAAAGTTGGGATTAGTCAGGAGCGCGCGTTGCGCCCTCAGGACTTCGCCCCTCGGCAGGGCTCCTGACCTACTGACTATTTAACCCTCTGGCACCTGCGGCAAAAATGCGCCGAACGGCCGCCGATTTTTTCACGCACCAGAGGGCGGTCGCAGTTGGGGCAGGGTTGATTCTCGCGGCCATAGGCCAGAAGATATTTCTGAAATCCGCCCGGCCGACCATTGACTCCGGCAAAGCTGTCCACCGATGTGCCCATCAGGCGAATCGCTTTTCTCAAAATAGCCTGAATGTGACCGTGCAGTTCGCGGAGTTTACGCGCGGAAACAGAATCGGTCAAACGTTTCGGATGAATCCGCGATAGAAAAAGCGTTTCATCGGCGTAGATATTACCTATTCCGGCGATAACGGTCTGATCTAAAAGAGCTGGCTTAATCATTCGCCTCCGGTTTTTCATTAACCGGACAAAATCATCGGCCGTAATCTCCAGCGGTTCGGGACCAAGTTTAGCCAGTCCCGGTTGAGCCATGATTTCGTTCGTGGGAAAGATCCGCAATCGGCCGAAACGGCGATAATCGTTGAAGCGCAGCAGATACGAGTCGTCG
>JAAEQF010000034.1 GCA_024231695.1 FCB group bacterium | reverse complement strand
GGGCGAGCTCGGTGCCTTTGGGCCGGCCGGTCGAGCCCGAGGTATAAATCACATAAGCGAGATTCTCCGCTCCGACCCCGTTCCCGATCCCGTTCCCGTTCCCGATCCCGTTCCCGTTCCCGTTCCCGTTCCCGACTTTGCCCGGGCCAGATCCCCCACCCCCATCCTCCCCGGAGTCCGGCACCAACACCTCCGCACCCGACTCCGGAAGAGCCTTACGGAGCCCGGCCTCCAGCCGCACCTGGGTCAGCATGACGGGAACCCGGGCGTCCGCCACCACGAAGGCCAGCCGTTCCGAGGGCGAGGCCGGATCGATGGGCAGGTACGCCCCGCCGGCCTTGAGGACGCCCAGGATCGCCATCACCATCTCCGGCGATCGCTCCATAAAAATCCCCACCGGGACGTCGGCTCCCACACCCCGGGCGCGCAGGGTGTGAGCGAGGCGGTCGGCGCGGCGGTTGAGCTCGCCGTAGCGCAACACTTCGCCGCGGAAGACGACCGCGGCGGCCTCGGGGTCCGCGGCGGCCCGGGCCTCGAATGCCTGGTGGACCGAGAGCTCGGGGTCGAAGGGAGCCGCCGTCTCGTTCCATTCCAGCAGCAGCTCGGCGCGCTCGGCCGGGGTCAGGAGCGGAAGCTCGGAGAGACGGGCCGCGGGATCGTCGGCCACCGCTTTCAGGAGGACCTGGAAGTGTCCCGCCAGCCGCCGCATG
>JAAEQF010000033.1 GCA_024231695.1 FCB group bacterium | reverse complement strand
TCTGTCGATTATGTATTGAGCGAGCCGGAGAACATTGTGCGGTGGAATGGTAAGCGGTGTATTGCACTTGAGATATTCAAAGAGGCGCGTTTTAATACCATCGAGGCGTCTGAGGGGATTCATGAGCAATTGGACGGTCTTAAACAATCGCTGCCGGACTGTCATTTGCAGATCATCCGGGACCAGGCCGGTTTTATACGGTCGTCGGTGACGGAAGTGGAGCAGACGGGGTTGATCGGTATATTCTTAGCGATTCTTGTACTATTTGTTTTTTTGCGGCGTGTCGGCGTGACCGGTGTCATTAGTATAGCCATTCCTATTTCGGTGATTGCCACCTTCAATTTAATGTATTTTAACGACCTGACGTTGAATATCATGACGTTGGGCGGTCTGGCGTTGGGAGCGGGGATGCTGGTAGACAATGCCATCGTGGTGGTGGAGAATATTTTCCGTCACCTGGAAGCGGGGAAACCGCTATCTGAAGCCGCGATCGTTGGAACGGGCGAGGTGAGCGGTGCGATTACCAGCTCGACGTTAACCACGATTATCGTGTTTCTTCCTATTATTTATTTACACGGCGCGGCGGGCGAATTGTTCAAAGAGCAGGCATGGACAGTGGCGTTTTCGCTAATCTCCTCGCTTTTTGTCGCTTTGGCCGTGATTCCCATGCTGGCTTCAAAATTGTTGAAGAAGAGGGAGCACGTCGCCGTACCTGAGCCCCGGCCTGATTCCTCCAAATCCGTTCAATTCCCGGCCTATGGGAAATTCCTCGAAGCCATGCTGAAACGCAGGAAAATCGTGGTGCTTGTCGCATTCCTGTTGGTGGTGGCGGCGTACTTATTGATTCCCATGGTGGGCAGCGAGTTCATCCCCCACACGGATCAAGGGGAATTGTACATCAACCTCTTACTACCGGAAGGCACGGCCCTCGAGCGCACGGAAGGAGTAGTAAAAACAGTCGAGACGATAATCGGGGAACAATACGGCGCGCACCTGGCCCATATTTATTCCCATGTCGGCCCGGCAAGCGCTTCCTCGGGTGAAGAAGACACGCTGACGGATGAAAACAACGCGGTGATTCAACTGGTATTGAAACCGGGAACAGAGCTCTCGACGACGGCATTAACCACCTGGTTGGACACTCAACTATCCGACCTGCCGGACCTGAAAGCCCAGGTCATCCAGCAGCAGACGGCGCTTCAGACAACGTTGGGCACGACTTCGGCGCCGCTGGTGGTGGAAATCAAAGGAAAAGACCTCGAGACCCTGGAGAAACTGGCAGACGATGTAAAGGAAACCCTGACCCAAATCCCGGGTCTGGCAAATGTTGAAACGGGTTTCCAGGGCGGCCGGCCGGAGATCGATATCGAGATCGACCGGACGGCGGCATCGCAGTTTTCGTTACAGGTCGAGAATATCGGTTCGCAGTTAAAGAACCGGTTATCGGGCGTGGAACTGGGCGATCTCGAGGATAACGGCGAGTACATCGACATTAATCTCCGCACGCCGGATGTCTACCTGGGCGACCTGAACGGTATTTCGTTGGAAACGTCGTCGGGTAACCGCGTGAGGTTGGACGAGGTAGCGAAACTCACCCGCACGGTCTCGCCGCGGGAGATTGTACGGAACAACCAGGTGCGTGTGGCGGAAGTCAGGGCCCATCTTGTGGGCGATATGGCTTTTGATAAAGCGGCGAAACAGGTTTCGCAGGCGATATCGAAGATACATGTCCCGGTGGATTATTCCTTTGCGGTGACGGGTGAGGAGAAGCTTCGCGAGGAGTCTTTCGAGAACCTGGGGTTTGCGCTGTTGTTGGCGGTTATCCTGGTCTATATGGTGATGGCCTCGCAGTTCGAGTCGCTTCTGCACCCGTTTGTAATTTTGTTGACGATTCCACTGGCCTTTGTAGGTGCGGTGGTATTGCTGCTGGTGTTGGGAATGCCGTTTAATATTATGTCGTTCATAGGAATTATTATGTTGGCAGGTATTGCGGTGAACGATTCGATCATCCTGGTCGACCGTATTAACCGGAACCGCCGCGAAGGCCAGGAAATGGACGCAGCAATCGTCGATGCAGGCCGTGTCCGTATTCGCCCGATTCTCATGACAAGCGTGACGACGATTTTAGCGTTGTTGCCCCTAACTATCGGTATCGGTGAAGGAGCGGCACTGCGGGCACCCATGGCACTCGCTGTGATCGGCGGATTGTTCAGTTCAACAGCATTGACGCTGATAGTTATACCATGTGTATATAGACTTATTGCAAGGAAATAAAAAAATAGACAGGATAACAGGATGGACAGGATAAAAAAAATTATATTGTTTTTTAAATCCAGTCAATCCTGTTATCCTGTCAAAAAAAATTAAATTACAATGATAGGATTTATAATTAAACGACCGGTTCTCATATCTATGATACTGACAGGCCTCTGCCTATTAGGCATTGTCTCCTATACCCAACTACCCGTTGAACTGTTCCCTTACACCGAACTTCCCTTCCTCATCGTCCAGATCAACGGCCCTGAAAACGCCGACCCCTCTTTCGTCGAGCAACAAGCCGTCATCCCCATCGAAAGCGCCATCGCGGCTTTGGACGATATCGAACGAATCGAATCTTACGTCGATCGTCGCCGCGCCACCATCTTCGTCTACTATACCCAATCCAGTAACCAGAAATACGCCTACCTCAAACTCCAGGAATGCGTCGAAGCCAACAAATCACAAATGGACGACGATTTCAGTGCTATCGTAACCAAAATAGATACCAGCCAATTGACCAACCGTTTCATCGTATTCCAGGCCCGGGGCGAAGGCAGCCTCGACCAGATACGACAGGTGGTAGACGAAAAAGTCGTACCCGAACTCGAGAGTATCGACGGTATTGCCAACGTCGAAGTCTACGGCGGACGGGAACATTCCGTCGAGATCATCGTCGATGAAAACGAACTGAACGCCTATAACCTTACCATGGCACAAGTCGCTTCCGCTATTTCCCGTGGTGTCGGCAGCCGCCAATACCTGGGCCAGGCCTTTGACGGACGGAAACAATATTTCGTTAATCTCACCACCGATTACATGTCCGTTACCGACCTGGAAGAAGTGGTCATAAAAGACAGGGGGCCCCTACTCCTCAAACATATCGCCGAAATCAAGGACGGCGGCGCCGAGAAAGAGTCCATCGCACGGATAAACGGGATGGAATCCGTTACCGTTACTCTCATTCGGAACCGTGAAGCCAATCTTCTGAGCCTTTCCGGAAAAGCCCGCGATGCTATTGAAGAGTTGGACGAGAAAGTCAAATCCGACGGGATATCGCTGGTGATTCAGACCGATGAAGCCGAGGTCATCGAGACCAATATCGACGACATATTATTATTGGCGCTTATTGGGGGGCTTTTGGCGGTTGTAGTGCTCTGGGTGTTTCTTCGGAACCTGGCGTTGGTGGTGATTGCGGCTTCGGCCATACCGATTTCCGTATTGATTTCCATGAATCTTTTTTATGCGCTGGATATCACTATTAACACGCTTACGTTGGTGGGGATTGCCATCGCCATCGGTATGTTGTTGGACAATAGTATCGTCGTATTAGAAAACATCCATAGACAGTTACCTAATCAAAAGTTTTTCGGGGGGTCCAGGGGGGCGGTTTTTCAAAAAAGCCCCCCTGGTCGCCGAAGGCAAG
>JAAEQF010000032.1 GCA_024231695.1 FCB group bacterium | reverse complement strand
CGAGCCCATTGCCGTGAGCAGGCTTTCGAAGTTGGCGCCTGCCGTTGCCGCCACAAAATCTCCCGCATTGCTGGATAGGGCTTCCACTATTTGCCTGGCATTATGTTTGTTGGCTGTTTCTCCCGTTACAATGACAGCGCCGCTTTGAATCGCAGAAGGTTCAATGCCCGCCAGTTTATATTCCTCATGAAAAAAATCGGACAGTTCGTCGATGTCAATGGTATCATTGTCCAGAAAAGGGGTATGGATTATTCTTCCCTCATAAAGGATGTCTCTTTTCTGAATATGAAAACGACGGGAAGGCGACTTCACATCTCTTTCAAGCACGAGATTGGAGAATGCCAGATGACTGGTTGAACTGCCGACATCCACGCCGACTGAGAGTAATTCAAGTTTGTCTATTTCCACTATTGTGTCCTGATCTCTATCGCAGACTCAATCTTGATGGTCTTGTAAAAAATCATCATTCACCACGAAGAGAAGAATATTAGGTTCTTCTCCCGATTAGATGGGAGAGAGGGGTCGAGGGTTCCCCGCAGAATAATGCGGGATCTTCGACAAGGATTCAAGGGTTTGTTCTCCAATGTTACAAGGCACAGATACGGAAGCCAGTCTCCCCTGGGATGTCAAAACAAATCATTCTTCTTTCGGGAATCCTGCGAATACTTTGTAAATCGTCAAACAGAGGTAATAGGATTGTTGCCAAACCTATCATTATTCGTAATTTTTGGGCATTTCACTCGAATCCTTGTCGAAGATCCCGCATTATTCTGCGGGGAATCCTTGACCCCTCGAATCCTTAAAAGATCACCAACTCTTGTGGAGAAGAACCAAATATTATAATTTCAAAGCGCTGGACAATCATCCTATGCTCATCTGTAACGCAGCCGCCTCCTTTTGCGCGACAGAAAGCCTTTCAGCCGCGTCTTTCTTTTTTGAAGCGCTGAGTCGATCGGCATAAACATAATCAACGGCCTTTACATCGCAGAACCGAACGCACTGCGGGTCCCCGCCGCAAAGGTCGCATTTAAATACTTTTTTATCGATGATATTGTAGTTCATGGCGCCGAAGGGGCACACCGTCACGCAGGTCCGACATCCGATGCATATATCATAATCCACAAGCAAGAAGCCCAAGTCCTCATCACGGGAGATGGCCTTTACCGGGCAGACGTTCATGCAAGGGGCGTCCTCGCACTGCTGGCATGACATGGGGATATACAGACCTTCTGCCTCCCATTTGATTATTTTAATTCTACTCCGTTCAGGATTGGAAACGCCGTCGTGCATGACCGAACATACAAGCTCGCAAAGCCGGCATCCGGTGCACTTCTGATAATCGATCATCAGAGCTTTCTCCATTGATTTCCTCCTTAATTGTCAGACAGGATAACAGGATTGACTTGATTGTTTCTTTCCCGATTACATCGGGATTGTCCGCTTAGCGCTGATTCATATCATGTTTATCCTGTTATCCCGCCCGCCTTCCACCCCGACATAGGCGGGGTTACGGCGGACAGGTCAAATGTTTTTACGCAGTTCACACGTTGCACCTAAACCAGATGTGTCGGCTCTTTG
>JAAEQF010000031.1 GCA_024231695.1 FCB group bacterium | reverse complement strand
CGCACTTTGTAATGTACGACGCGGCCAGCTCGGGTAACGCTTGGGCATGGGGCGCTCTGACCGCTTCTAAGACCATTGACACGGACGATACACCTTCGTTCGCGATAGGAGCTATCACGATCACTAGCGCTACCGCCTAATAATAGCGGTTCACATAAGGTTTTTTGGTCCTAGCGCGAAGGCGGTTAGATGGCGGACAAGATCTATAAAAAATTAATCCGGCAAAAAACCGGTCGTTATCGTTTAGATTTCGACGATGTCTCACGCGTTGAAATTACCGATCAAACCTCTGAGGACTTCTCCGGGTCAAAGACCTGTTTTCATTTCAAAAAATGGGATGAATTCGGTGTTAAATTAACACCGAAGGAATCAACCGCCGCATGTCTTTCAGAAGAAAAAACTCTAGAGAACATTGATAGACTTAAGGTCAATGACGGCGGAAAAGACTATCACTTACAGTGCTATTGTCTCGATGAAAAAGAAGGCCGGGAGCTTGGCGGTTTAGAAATAGAAACAGTTTGGGAATCTAAACCGGTATCTAATAAGGTCGTATTTGATCTCGATTTCGACGAAGGTGTCCAGTTTCTTTATCAGCCTCCTTTGTACGAAGATTTCGATGTAATCAATGATAAGCGAGTAGATCAGAGCAAAACTACTGCTACCTATGCTTATAATACCGCTGGACGTGTTATACATCACAGACCTGAAGATAAAGTAGGTTCTTTTGCAATCTACGGGCCAAAAAAAGACAATAAGTATAAAACTGGTAAAATAGGCCATATTGACCGCCCGAAGGCTGTTGATGCAAAAGGTTGTGAGGTTTGGTGTACATTATCTGTAGATCTTGAGCTTAAGACACTTGTTGTTACTGTCCCTCAGTCATATGTTGATAGTAATAAGACAAAATACCCGGTCATTGTCGATCCTACTTTTGGATATACGACCATCGGGTCGACTACCGCATCCGCCGAAGATACAATAATAGGTGTCAATGAGTCCCCCGGCGAATCGGGTGTCGTTACGGCTTTATGGGCTTATCATGGTCCCACGAACTCTTTGGGCGATAGAAATAGAAAGATGGCGCTATATGCCATTTCGGGTAGTGCTCTTCAATCTCCTCAGTCTGAGGAAAAAGACAATATTACGTCTTCGGCTGCTTGGAATGAATTTAGTGTAACCGGATCTCTCAACATAACAAATCAAAATTATGCCATTACCATGTGGGCCGCCGATGATTTGGATTTATACAGAGACACCGGGGGCTCTCCCGGTGATTCTAAATATGCCAATGAGACTTATAGTGGGACATGGCCGTCAACAGTAACCTTTAATGATTCGTCTAGTTCATATTCGACTTATGCTGTTTATAATACTGACATAGCTGTCACAGGAATAGGTACCGAAGACATAGTTTGTCCTGATGACACAGGTATTCCTGTCGAAGGAAACATTTTTGAGTCTTCTCAGGGCACAAACGGTAAGGTTGAATTTGGGAACGAGTCTACATATGGTGCTTGTACTGTTATTGAAGAGCAAACCGTAACTGCTTGGACAGATACCGAGATCACGATTACAGCGGTAGCCGGAGATCTCTCGGCTGGCCCGAACTGGGTTTATGTAACTAATGACAGCGAAGAAAGATCGGCCGGCTATCCTTTTACTTTAAAGTGCGAATGGGGTCTGCTGTCGGTAGAGACTAGCGATACAACGGTAGATTGGGCGCGGGCGATGGGAGGCGAGCCACCTGATAAAGACGACATGATTCTAAAGTCCGCGTCTGTTTATATCGGAGATAGTCATAGCACACAATTGCGTGTCGCCGTGTATCAAGGAGGCTCACTGTCTGATGGCCCAGATGCGGAAGACGGTGCTACTCTTTTAAAAGACTTCGGGCAAATTTCAGGATCGGCAACGGGTACCTGGATTGAATTAACGCATGAAGGCGCCGATATACCTATCGACAAAGACGATCCTCTCTGGGTAGCTGTAAAAGGTACAGGATCGGATACGAGTGTCAGATACAAAGGTACTCCAGCGCCTTCTCCTATGGACTTTCAAGAGGACGAAGGCCGGTATGTTTCTAGTGCCATTAGTTCCACAGAAACAGTTGCCTGGCCTTCTACATGGCCCAGTGATTCAGGTTCATTTAGTGATTATTGGTATAGCTTTAAACTGTCATATGAAATTGCTCCCTCCGTTGTAGAACTAGCAGGTGCTTTTACCGAAGAAGACGATCTTTCAGGCGTCTTGTCTTTTTCCGTACCTATTACGGGCGCTTTCGAAGAGACCGACCAGGTCGAAGGCGCTCTAGGTGCGACGGTCGAGCTAGCCGGTGCTTTTACGGAGTCGGATCAGGTCGAGGGCACTTTAGACGCGGCGGTCGAGCTAGCCGGTGCTTTTACGGAGTCGGATCAGGTCGGGGGGTCGATAGAGATAGCAGCGGGGCTAGAAGGTTCCTTCGAGGAGTCCGATCAGGTCGAGGGCACTTTAGACGCGGCGGTCGAGCTAGCCGGCGCGTTCGAAGAGTCAGATCAGGTCGAGGGCACGCTTTTTAAAATTAAAGGCTTAGAGGGAGCCTTTACGGAGTCGGATCAGGTCGAAGGCATATTAGACGCGACGGTCGAGTTAGCCGGTGCTTTCGAGGAGTCCGATCAGGTCGAAGGCATATTAGACGCGACGGTCGAGTTAGCCGGTGCTTTCGAGGAGTCCGATCAGGTCGAAGGCACGCTAGGTGCGGCGGTAGAACTCGCCGGTTCTTTCGAAGAGTCCGATCAGGTTGAAGGTACTTTAGACGCGGCGGTAGAACTCGCCGGTTCTTTCGAAGAGTCCGATCAGGTTGAGGGCTCTCTAGAAATTTCAGGCTTTGTTAACTTGATAGGTTCCTTCGAGGAGTCCGATCAGGTCGAGGGCGTTTTAGACGCGGCGGTCGAGCTAGCCGGTGCTTTCGAGGAATCGGATCAGGTCGAAGGTACGCTAGGCGCAGCGGTCGAACTCGAAGGTGCGTTTGAGGAATCAGATGATCTAGAGGGCACACTCCTTAAAATCAGCGGATTATCCGGTGCTTTTGAAGAGTCTGATCAGGTCGAAGGTACTCTAGGCGCGACAGTAGAACTAGCCGGTGCGTTCGAGGAATCAGATCAGGTCGAAGGGTCGATAGAAATAGCCGCCGGCATGGAAGGCGCCTTCGAAGAATCCGATCAGGTCGAAGGCATATTAGAAGCGGCGGTAGAACTAGCCGGTACTTTCGAGGAGACCGACCAGGTCGAGGGCACCTTAAGTATTTCGGGACTCGAAGATCTGATAGGCGCCTTTGAGGAATCGGACGATCTGGAAGGTTCTTTGAGTGCGACAGTAGAACTATCCGGTGCGTTCGAAGAATCCGATCAGGTCGAGGGTATCTTAGACGCGGCGGTCGAGCTAGCCGGTGCGTTCGAAGAATCCGATCAAGTCGAAGGGTCGATAGAGATAGCAGCGGGGCTAGAAGGTTCCTTCGAGGAGTCCGATCAGGTCGAAGGTACCCTAGGAGCGACGGTAGCTCTAGAGGGGGCCTTTACGGAGACGGACGACATAATAGGATCAATGTCTGCTGTGGTCGAGTTGGCCGGCGGGTTCACTGAATCCGATGATCTTTCGGCTGCTTTAACGGCTTCTATTGAAATGGCCGCGGCCTTTACTGAGTCCGATCAGGTCGAAGGTACTCTAGGAGCGACGGTCGAATTAGTCGGTGGGTTCACCGAGTCCGATCAAGTTGAAGGTACTTTAAGGGTTTCCGGGTTTATCGATTTAGTAGGTGGGTTCACCGAGTCCGATCAGGCTGAAGGTGTTTTGGGATTAATTGAAACACTACAAGGCGCTTTTACGGAGCTTGATAATTTAAAAGGTGTCTTAAGCATACCTGGGCAGATCACGACCTCGAATGTATTAGGCAGGATACTGACCACCGAAGGGCCGAAAGGATCCGTTTTGACGGTGAGCGGGCCGAAAGGGCTAGCGGTAAGGAGATAGAAATGGGATGTGGATCAAATAATACAGGCATAAACCTTGTCAATCTAATGCCTTCGGTCGAGGACTTGCAGGTCAGTAGAGACATGGATAATACGATTCAGTTCCTGTATTTGGACGGCAACAGTGACATAGTCGATATTTCGCTGGACGCGACGAGAATCACGGTCAAGGATGAACATGCAGGCACGGTCAAGCTACAATACTCTTTCGCCGCGGGCGAGCATGAGGACGGCGAAAACGGAGTGGATGAAATCAATATCACGACAGCAGCGATAAATGCAGCTGTGACGCCTGCGGACGACTCGAAAAAATGGGTATATGAGACTAGGCGAATTAGACCGGGCGGTCAAGAGTATGTCCATTTGACAGGGAATTTCATAGTGCTGCCGGCAGTGGGGAGATGATATGCAACGACAAATAATCTATAACATGGTCGAGGGGGATACGAAATATACTTCGGTCAGGTTTACCGGTCTAAGTACCGATAACTACCAATCGATTAAGCTAAGATTTAAAAGAGAAAACGGCTTGTTTTTTACTAGAGATCTAGTCTATGACGAGACCGATTTAGAGCTTGCGGTTATTCGATGGGTCGAGGGGGATATTACGGTCGGTGAACATACCGCGGAATTTGATTTTAAGCAAGCACATAACGGCTTTTGTGACTTCCGTCTGCCACGCCAGTTCCCTGTTATTTTTCGAGTCAGGGCTAAAAATGGATGAGTTAGTTATCGACGGGACCGAAGCCTTGGAGGAGCTTGTTTTGGACGGTACGGAAGCCTTGGAAGAGCTAGTGATCGACGGTACGGAAGCGCTTGAGGAGTTAGTAGTTGACTAGTAGACATCTTCCAGAAAAATGTCTTTTAGAGCAGAGTAAAGAACGTCCCATTTCTCTTTTCTGTTCTTAGAAAAATCGTTTATTAGAATTAGAGTTTCATTGCATATCTTTGCGGCTGCTTTATCTCGAAGATTCAAGGGCTTATCTACTGATACCGTATGAAATACAAGCTCTAGAGCACTATAAACACATTGTATTTTTGAGGAAGAAACTTCTCTGATATTCTTTACAGACAGGGCGTTGTCTATGGCTTGTTGATAACAATCCGCCGCTTCTTTTTCATATCTGGCAGATTGCTCCTTAAGGTGTTTTATATCCTTGTTTTTCTTGCTTACTGTATATTCTGCGTCTGCTAACTGTCTTTGTGAAGCATATATCTCGGCTATCAGATCTTTTTTAGTCAGCCGATCATATTTTACTTTTTTCATTTTTCCTTCCTTTAAAAAACCAAGGCGCCCAGCAAAATCGCCGCCGCGCATAGTATCCAAACCAGTAAAAACACGTCGTATGATTGAAGGTCCGTACCTCCTTCCTTCTTACGTGTAGACCATTCTTTTTCGATGTTCATTTTAACCCCTTAGAGAAAAGGCCGGAAGCCTTAGATTTCCTTTTTCGAAAGAAGGTTTATCTTCTGCTTCTATACATAATTCGCGATTTGTTAAAGGGTACCAGGTGACAATAAAACCATCCTCAGAAAGGCCATAATGCGTTATGTAGTTTCGTCCTAGACGCCCACGTACCTCTTTACACACAGGGAAATGAATGGTTTTGATATTATCTACGACATACTCTTCACATGTTTCGAAGTCGTCTAAGGAGATAGAGACCGGTTCATATCCTCGATAGGCGGTTTCTAGGTAACGGCCGTTGTATTTTTCGCCTAGATGTAGTTTATATTCAGGCATTTAAAATCCGTACTTTCGCCCGAGCTGGAGCGCTTCGGCGACTAACTTTTCTTTTCTGTCCGGGTCTTTTGACCACCGGATTTGACTTTTTAAATCACAGTACTTTTTCCAAGCTTCTTGGCCCTCTGGCTCCAGTCGCAACACCGCCGCTTGTATGCTTTCCAAATCTGGGATTTCTAGTTCTAAAAGCCGGTTGGTTAGGTCCCAGAGTATTTCTTTTTTTGTCATTTCAGCGCCCTCATAGCTTCCCGCGCTACCGAAGGCACACCGGTCAAATCGTGTCGCATGAGCTGAGAAACCAGGGCTTTAAAGCTACGTTCGGCCTTTCGAATTTGGCTATCCTTTAACCGGTAGCTTTTCAAGGCTTCCAGATAATAGTCGATGTCCGGCTCTTGGTATCCGGACAGATACCATTTCATGACGATATTGCTCTTGTACGCCCGGATCTCTTTTCGTGCTCGGTATGCCTTGCTTGTGAGGTATCGCCAATACCCGATAGGACTTACCGCGTGTTGATGTTCATGGACACAGGTACATACCCGATGAACATAGTCGTTTCGGGTCCCTCGTTCACCGTATTTGAAATTGATATAGATTACCTTTTTCAATGTCATCGAGAATTTAGAGAATTCTTTCTTGGACATGATACCGAAACGGGACATCCACTTCGCCATTTTTTTCATTTTTCGTGAAGTGTTTTTGTTCTTCGTGGTCGTATTATATCTTCGCATCATATGCATCCAGAGATCTATAACGTCTCTTCTATTTAGTTTCATTTCAGTCATAT
>JAAEQF010000030.1 GCA_024231695.1 FCB group bacterium | reverse complement strand
TGCTCTCCGGATTCCAGAAACTTATCAAAGGTCGATTCCGGGGCAGCAACATAAAATGGGATACCGTGCTCTTTAGCCAGAACGGCCACGGCGTAAGTGCCGATCTTGTTGGCGACGTCGCCGTTTTTGGTGATCCGGTCGGCCCCGGTGATGACGGCGTCTATTTTCCCCTGAGCCATGGCGTAACCGGCCATATTGTCGGTCAACAGGGTTACATCAATATCTTCCTGCATCAACTCCCAGCAGGTCAGGCGTGCGCCCTGTAAAAGCGGCCGGGTTTCATCGGCGAAGACTTTGATATTTTTGCCCATTTCTTTGGCTTTGTAAAAAACAGCCAGGGCAGTCCCTATCCCCCCCGTGGCCAGCGCCCCGGCATTGCAATGAGTCAGGACCGTGGCCTCATCCGGCAACATTTCAGCCCCGTGGCGGCCCATAGCATCACACATTTTTTCGTCTTCTTTTAATATGGCATCGCCTTCGGCCCAGAATACTCGCCGGTATTCATCAAGGGATTCACCATTATACTTCTGCACTTTTTCCATCACGCGATCGACGGCCCAGGCCAGATTAACGGCCGTCGGGCGGGCGTTTTTTATCTCCTGCGCAACATCAACCATTACTTTAGTTAATTGCTCCAAGGTGATATCAACCTGCGCCTCCGAAGCCAGCGCCAGAGCGTAGGCAGCGGCAATTCCGATAGCCGGAGCGCCTCTAACTTCCAGCCTCTTGATGGCCTTGATGACATCTCGATAATCGGTGTATTCGTTATAGGTCAGCGTTTCGGGCAGGACTGTTTGATCCAGAAGAATCAGTTTTTTATTGTCGGCTTTTATGGTCGTGAATTTCATTTTCAATCTCCAATAATCTGAATAACCAATTCCCGCTGGCGGGCCTTGTTGTCGAATTCGAGAAAAACGATTTGCTGCCAGGTACCGAGGGTCATTTTACCGCCCACAAATGGAATCGTAATATCGGGGCCGATCATGGAGGCCCGTAAATGGGAGAAGCCGTTGCCGTCGTGCCAGGTCAGGTCATGCTGGTAGTCACGATT
>JAAEQF010000029.1 GCA_024231695.1 FCB group bacterium | reverse complement strand
TCGGGCTGACCGACAATGACGGCAGGGCGGTCTTTAATCTTGATGTGGGTGATCATATTCTGGCGGCCACCGCTCCGGGATATATTTTTAATACCTTCGATACTATGAACGTCACCGGGGCGGATAACGATACAATCGTCGGATATCGTTTTAATCCCGGTAGCCCGGCTCTGGCCGACCTCTGCCGGGTATATGGATTTATTCATGGCATCGGGGGAGAGCCGGTAGAGGGCGTACTGATCACGGCTCATCTCCCTGATGGCGTTGTGCGTCATAATTCGACAATTATCAGTCCTTACAAACAATCGGTGATAAGCGATTCGTCCGGATATTTCCATATTGATCTGATTCGTTCGACCGACTTGACGCCGTCGGGAGCCAAGTATCTGATCTCGGCTACTTACCCGGCCGGAACGGTTTTGAAAAAGAAAATCACCGTGCCTGATCTGACTGAATGGCAGTTGAGTTGGTAGGGTGGAATAAAAACGGATTAACAAAAAAGCCCCGCGACCGGCGGGGCTTTTATTTTATGGTTTGTTGACAGATATTTTTTAAGGACAGGGTGATGGCCCGGACAAAAACAGAAAGCGGTAGAAATAAATGACATCGGCCAAGTCGATTGTGCTGTCACAGTTGATATCGATTACATCATAACCGGCCGGTGGCGGAGGGCCGCTGGAATACAGGTAGGAGGTCAGATAGATCAGGTCGGACAGGTTGACCAAACCGTCATTGTTGACATCGCCGGGTATGAAAGTCATCTGGCAATCGTATTCAATCAGAGCCGAAGCGAATCCGGTGTGACCTAACTGATCGACAACGCCGGCATAGATGAAATATAATGAATCTTCGGCCAGCGTTGATTCATCCCAATCCAATCCCCAACCATCGCCGCCGTTCTGGTCAAAACCAAGAGCTGCGCGGGTAACCATCCAGTTTTTCGGAATCAGTCCGAGCATGATATCCACTTCCACCCAGGATGAATTGTAGTTCGCCTGAAGAGTTCCGGATTCATCCCTGACCAAAAACTCGATTTCGCCGGGGAGCGAAGGGTCGATGGCTCTAAATGTGTGTTGATCGTCGTCATTGGCCGGCCCACTGCTGCCGTTTATGGTCAACCAGAGGCCGGGATCGCCGCTCAAGCCGATCATGACGGCGTATTCATAATCCTGCACCCAACAACGCAGTTGGGATGCACTTGGCGAGCGATCAATGTTTAAATTGAAATCATCGTTATGGATCAGGCAGTAATCCCGAAGACCGGACACGAATTCTCCATCAAAAGTCCCCAGGTTGGTTTCAACCTGCATCCCGGTGAAGAGCCGGTCCATTAATTGAATATCGGTGAGGACGACTGCGCCTTCGGTCAGAATGTCGGTGTATCCCCGGTTATACCAATAGCGGGCAGCCATGGCGGCGGCGGCCGGCCCGGAACAGTAGTCGCCAAATTCGCCTCCGGCTGAACTGTTGCCGTCGCCCGGTAGATCATTGACGTCGCCGCCCAATTGTTGATCAATTACCGGTATAGCTACAGAAAAATCTTGGGGAGTCTCTTTGAGATCAAAAGAAACATACATGACATCTTCGTCAGTACAGGTCACCTGAAGAGGCGATCCACCGCAGACATTTTGGCCGAAGTACGGCTGGACGATAATTGGCGTCGGCGGAGTGGGATCGATATTGACGCTGACGGTGCCGGTATCGGCGCGGCCCAGAGTATCACTGACGATGGCGCGCAGTTGATAACTATCTTCGGGAAGTCCGGAGATGTCCCAGGCAAAGGAGAGGCCGTCGCCCGAACCCGAACCGGTGACGCCATTGCGTAAAGGCGGGTCGTCGGTAAAATCATAACCGATGTCGATCCAACTTCCAGTGCGGTTGTACTGAAACTGAGCTCTGTCAATAATTCCCGATCCGGCCGCGTCATTGACCCACAGATCAATGTTGCCACTCAAAAGTTCTCCTCCCGAAGGGTGGATAAATCGGGCCGCCGGTACCGGATGAGTTTCGCTGGAACTGCCACCGGGAGAACCGCTGGACAGCAAAATCAGCCTGCCGGGGAATACTTTCAAGGTATCTCCCGAATAGACCGTGTCCAGATCGACATAGCCGTTACCCCAGTCATTGTAACTGACGCAACCGGCCGAAATATTATCAGTCAGAACTCCGGCATATGAGGGAGTACCTTCCGGGCCGATATAGGCTCCGACGAAATAAGGGCCGTTTACTATGATCGGCGTGTCGAGCGGAATAGCCAGCAGATACAATCCGGTATCAAGCGAGGCCTCATATAACGGGGTCATAGTCAGCATGGCGCCCGGGTAGGGGCAGCCGGGATCACTGTTATCGACTTCCTCAACGTCCACAGAAAGTTGAATCACCGCCGGCGAGAGAACATATACACCAAAGATAACTTCGTAAATAGTAAAGGGGTAAGGATTGGGACAGGACGCTTCCGGGTCTTGGTAGGCCTTGAATAATTCGTCCCCTTCAATCCAGGGATAAATAAAGTAGGTGATTTCACCGCCATGATATACCGTACAGGTATCCTCTACACTCAACCGCGGCGAATCCGATCCGAGGTTAAGGCGAATCGGCTGGCTTCCATTTATTTTCTCCACCCGGGGAGAGGTTTTGTCTTTGGCCAGAATCACTGGCGTAAAGAACAACAGGGCAATAAATATTAGAATACATCTCATTACGGCAGTTTGCATACCCGAAACTCCTCATCTCAGCCGATATTGAATGATATCGCAAGGCCTGATATGTCTATTATTATAGATATCGAAAGAAAAAAATCTTTCTTAAGGGGAAGATTTCAATTTGAATCGGCCTGTTGCCGTATATATTGCCAAATATAAGATTAAAGGCAGGCCGGATGTCTGAAAAGAGCAAACATCTACGGCGGCCGCCCTGGCTCAAAGTCCGGGCATTCGGCGGAGATGAATATCAGAAAATAAGAAAAAGGCTGCGCGGGCTGACTCTTCGTACTGTTTGTGAAGACGCCAATTGCCCCAATCGGGGGGAGTGCTTCAACTCCGGGACGGCGACATTCCTGCTGATGGGCCCAATCTGCAGTCGCAATTGCCGTTTCTGCAATATCGGCGGCGGGCGACCGGGGGAGGTTGATCCCCGCGAACCGGAAAACGTGGCCGCCATGGCTGCCGAACTGCAACTCTCCCACGTGGTTATTACCTCGGTTACCCGCGATGACCTACCAGATCAAGGCGCCGGGCAGTTCCGGGACACCGTCAAGGAAGTTCGCCTTCGCCTGCCCCAGGCGACCATTGAAATACTGACGCCTGATTTCAATGGACGGGAAGATCTCATTGATCTTGCTCTGGAAAGCCAGCCGACCGTTTTTAACCACAATGTAGAAACAGTTCCGCGTCTTTATTCCCAGGTCCGACCACAGGCCGATTTCCAGCGTTCCTGCCGGGTACTTACGTACGCGGCCGATAAATACACCAATATCAGGATCAAATCCGGAATCATGGTCGGTCTGGGCGAGGAAACTGATGAACTGATCGACTTGTTTGGTTCTTTGTTTAGGGCCGGCATTGAAATATTGACTATCGGTCAGTACTTGGCCCCCAGCCGCAAACATCATCCGGTGGTCAAATATTATACACCAGAGGAATTTGTTGATCTGCAACAGGCAGCGGAGTCAAAAGGCATCCCGGTGGTAGTCTCCGGCCCGCTGGTCCGCTCCTCTTACCGGGCCGGAACCCTGATGCACTAAGACACCTCGATTCCTTTTATAACCTTTTTTTGAGCATTTCCTTACAGACCTTTAAACTACTTCAGGTTTCAGCCGATTTTGATTAAAGGTACTGGACTATATGACTGATTTGAAAATGAAATATCGACTATTGGTTGTAGATGATGAACCTTATATCTGCAGCATTGTCACAGAGGCCTTAACGGCTGTCGAGAAATACGAGATAATATCATTTACTGATCCGAAAAAGGCGCTGACTTATTTGGAAGAGAATCGGGTTGATCTGGTTCTGACCGATCTAATTATGGGCGATTTTTCGGGCGTCAGTGTCCTGGATATGGCTCTTCGTTGTCACCCCGATTGTATCGTTATGTTGATGACTGCCTATCCAACAGTCAATAATGCCATCTCGGTCCTGAAGAAGGGGGCCTACGATTATCTGGTCAAACCGTTCAAGCTGGACACCTTGAAAACAGCCGTCAAGCGCGGCCTTGAGCATCAAGCCCTGGCTCGCGAAAACCTGCATTTGAAAGAACAGGTGGCTCTTTACAAACTCTCCGAAGCTATGGGCGTATCATCCAGCATCCAGTCGATACTCGATCTGGCCATCGATACCGCCCGTTCTGTGGTTGGAGCCAAAGCGGTGTCAGTCCTGGTCTGTAAATACGACAACGACATCCCCGTACCATTACTGACCCGGGGCAAGATCCACGAGGGCGTCGTTGATGATTTTCTCAAAGGAGATCATCCTCTTTGTCGCGCGGCGATGAATCAGGGAGACGCCCAGATAGAAACTGAGGAACTGGTCGGTGAACGAAGGGCCATCAGGTCCCTGACCGTCCACCCGCTTACGTCTTCCGGCCGCCAACTCGGCCTCCTGAATGTGGTTTATGAAGATCCCTATCATCCCCTGAACAAGGGCAAACAGCAACTGCTTTCTATTATTGCCTCCAAAATAGCCTCGGCCATCGAGACCAGCCGGTTACAGGAGCATCTGCAGACGTCCTATGTCAAAGCGATACAGGCCTTGGCCAACGCCATTGAAGCCCGCGATCCATACACCTGGGGCCATACCGACCGGGTGACTATACTGGCCAAGCTGATAGCCTCACGAATGAACTGGCCGGAGGAAAAGCAGGATATAATCAAGATGGGTTGCACACTGCACGATATCGGAAAAATCGGCATTCCGGACGCTATTTTAAACAAACCAGACCGGCTGACCCCCGAAGAGCGCAAGCAGATCGAGGCTCACCCGATTCTGGGAGCACGCATCCTTGAGAGCATTGACTATCTCAGCCCGGCCATCCCCTTTGTTTTGTACCATCATGAAAAATATGACGGCAGCGGTTACCCCCACGGCCTGGCCGGTGAGGATATCCCGCTGGAAGGCCGCCTGCTGGCGGTTGTGGATACTTTCGACGCTATCGTTTCGGATCGTCCCTACCGCCAGGGCGCTTCGCAGGAAACGGCCATTGAAGAACTGAAGCGTTACAAGGGCAAACAGTTCGACCCGATTATTGTCGATGTTTTTGTCGAGTCTTGGCAGGAAGGCTTGTTGGAACAACTGGGTATTTACCAGCACCAAACGGACGCGAAGTCGGTCATTGCCGAATAATCAATTCCCTGTAAATAGCAATAATAAAGTGCCGCCGGACGCCAGTTCGGTTTTTTTGTGGGTAGTATTATTACCATAAAAAAAGAGGAAGCGGGTCTTTCGACCCGGCTTCCTCAATAGTACTTGCTGATATCTCAGCTGTGGTTACGGACCCACGGGACAAGGATTGAGGAGAACCCAACCCTCATCAAGAGCAACGCCATCCCACCAATAGTCAGCGAGACGCTGAACATCGGCAGCATTAACCAATCCGTCACCGTCATCCTTTACATCGGCAGTATGTTGGAACAAGGGACCCATTCCAGCATTATATACCATGTTATAAAGAGCGACGTTGTCAGCCAGTGTAATTACACCGTCAGCATCGATATCGCCACGGTTAAATCCGGCCCAGGCGTTAACCAAAGCGGCCAGATCCGTGAACTTTTCAGTCTTTCTCGGATCGGCGGCATTAAAGCCAAAGACATAATAACCGAACGAGAAGACTTCGTCTGCATCAAAAGTATGGCTCGTGAAAGTAAAGTACCCTTCACGGTCATCACTTGGCATACAGGCGACGGGATCAGTACCATTCTGATATGTCACGCCGGCATATACCGGATCGGACATATAGAAATACAAGGAGTCGAGTCCGACGTGATCGGCAGTCCACATAGCCTGGTTGGCATCCAGCGTACGAACACGAGTGTCTCCCATGCCCATCGGAATCTTACCATAGCCATAGACCCAGGTAGTAGTATCCACCGAAAGGGAATCGACGAAGTCTACTGCAGCACAGGAGTAACCCCACATAATGGAATGTGCGGCATCCATGAAGAAGACATCAGAAGTGTTGGATTCGAGATCCCAGTCAGACAGGTTACCAAAGTAAACTTCATCCGCAATAGCCACGGAATTTCTGTTGGTAACATCGACACGGTAAACAACGACGTTGTTCAGTTCCGCATTACCGATTACGCCATAAGCATACTCGTCAAAACGCAGACCCACGGTCAGTTCATTGCTGAACGGACATTCCGTCGCGGTCCAATCCCAGGTTACGCCATCATCACAAGCGTAATCAAGAGCGGAATCGATAAAGGCCGCAGCAGCATAGTAACCATCGACTGCAGCATACGTGGCACCATCCCACATATAACCGAGAGTTACCGGGCCGTCGATAGCCGGTTCGCACTGGTCAAAACAGTTGATTTCCGGAAGCAATGTGTTCCAGAAATCAGCCGGATCGCCACCTTGCCAGCTTTCGAGGCTGAACGACAGGCCATACTGACTGGTAGCGACAACCAAGCCGCCCTGCCAGTAAGCCGCGCTGTTATCATCGATCGACATATGCGTTTGATCCTGGTTGCCAAACTCACCAGTATTGTCAAAGTAAACGACATTCTGAGAAGTTTCGCCGAAGGTCAAGTCGCCACCATCTTCCAAACAACCACCGAGGACACCGAGTTGAATAACCGGCGACGCGGTCGGGTTGTTAATGAAGTAGTTGGTGTTGTCAGGAATAATCGTCACATAGCAGCGGTGCGGTCCACGAGTAACCAGCGGGCCATTGACGCTGTATTCGATACTATAGGAGTCGCCATCAGCCAGATCAAAGTCCGGGTTCACGATCTCAATCAACCATGCCGGCGGAGCGTAGGCAGCCATGTTGCTGTAGCTGTCTTTGGAGTACGCGGAACCGTCAAAGTCGGTATAACCGTTCATGTCCAGAGCGACCGTTTTGGTCATGGAGTGATAGCTATTGGCAATCATCTGATCGGCAACACTCATCATCCGATCCATACGATGCGGATTGACGCTGGAAACGATAATCGCCGACGGTGTCGGCTCGTTAGCTTCGAGTGTACCAGTCAGGTTGGCGCAACCAGCATTCATGAAGACATCTTCATAAATAACCTGGAACGGATTAGGAGAGTAGAACGGAACCGAAATCAGTTCGTCGGTCTTCAAAATCCGCAGACGCGCCACATCTACTGTACCTTCTGTGAAGCAATAGATATCGCCGTCATAGTTGGTAAAGATGACATGGGTTGCGTCAATTGCCACACCGGAACCAGCGTTGCTGGTGGCGGCGTCGTACGTATAATCAAACTCAACCATACCTTCGTCAGTTTCGAGGGCTAAGAAACTACCCGCGTTATTGACGTGGTAATACAGGTCTGATTCAAGCATGCGACAGTCAAGAGCACCCTCAAGGAAGGCGCGGCCACTGAAGTTTTCGTCAGACGACCAAAGTTCAGTACCACTTTCCTTAGCGTATGAGAATATCTGCCTGCTTCCTCCGCCCCAAGTCGGGACGGCCTGGAAATATACCTGGTTGGCATCAATAACCGGGCTGGAAACAGAGGCATTACCCGCCTGCCAGTATGAACGACCACCGGCACTCCAAATAACATTACCGTCGGCGTCGAGTCTATAACGAGCACCGGAAGGTTCTCCGGGAACTTCGTTCGGATACTGGAAACTGGTCCTGACATAAATGTCGCCAGGTCCATAAATCATATCCACGGACACGGGGCCCTGGAAATATTCATGGGTGACAACGGCTGAGTCAGACGCAGAAGCGTCATCAGCGTGATCATACTCAGCACCATCAAGATCCGTATTGGCATACACCGTCCATTCGACGGTGCCATCAAAGGCATTAATTGCATACAGAGTACCTGTTTCGGTACCGACATAAAGCATGTCAACACCATTCGAAGATAAACTGGCAATTACCGGGCCATCGAGAATAA
The DNA here is from genome assembly GCA_024231695.1 of FCB group bacterium. GTDB lineage: Bacteria > Zixibacteria > MSB-5A5 > GN15 > JAAZOE01 > JAAEQF01. Next base: position 3,965 of record JAAEQF010000029.1, on the reverse strand, counting down.
CTGGATTTGCTTCTACGGCATCAGGATTAACAAGAGTATCCAACCAGCCTGCATAATGGATGCCGGTAGCGGCATCGAGGGCATGCAGATCGCCACCTTCGGAGGCAACAAAGAGAACATCCATGGAGCCGTCATGGAGAATAACCGAAGTGGTGAAAGTAGTGTTGCCGTCCAAGCCGGTTCCCTGGGCCACGTTGAGTGACCAGGCTGTAGGATCGAGCGGAGTAGGATCAACCGGAGGACTACCTGGTACGGTCGGATCCATACCGTAGCCATCTGTATCAACATCAGCACCAGTGTAAACGCTGGCGCGGTTGAAGCTCATGGCATTACCGCCACCAAAATACACGTAACCGTTATGAACGGTAACCGAGTTACGCATACCGGTGCCGATATAAGGCATACCCTGAATGGTCCACATCAGGACACTAGTGCCGAGAGAGTCGCTCGCGGCAATATCAAACGCCTGAAGTTTATTGTTGTAGGCTACGACCAGAATGCCGTCGTAGATCACCGGACGAGAGTAGATTAAGTTATCTACAAGGTCATGGTGTTCCCATTTCAGAGCCTGTTTGCAGCGAGCGTCGCCAGTCGTGTTCCACGAAGCGCCAGTACGACGGAAGTCGTGTCCGGCTGTCGGCCAGTCGCCGCCAACATAAAGTTCGCAGTCACGTTCCGGAGGCGGAATGCAACAAACATCGATGTTTATTATGAAGTTGAAGGTATATGGCGGGCCAAAAGCCTCAACGGTTCTGAGGAAATCAGGCGGGTAGTGAACCCAGGCGCGCTCGGAAGCACACTCTATACCGGGTTCGTCACCGCGCATATAAATTCCATCAGCTGTAGCAGAGGAATTAGGCGTAGATATACCAACAAACAACTTGCCGTCGAACCGAATATTCATATCAGAAACGTCAACATCGTAATATGACGGTGGAATTGAATTCCCCACGCCGCCGTTCTGATAGAAGTCCATCGGAAGAATTACAGAGTCTAACGCAACGCCGATACGGCCAGCGCCGTCATTATCACGGAAAACCAGATAAGGATCAACAGAGTACATTAGCGGGTCATCCGCGTCAGCAACTGTAGCGTCACCAAATCTAATGTAAACCTTTTCGACTCGGCAACCGAGACCGATCGGGTCGAATTCCTGATAAGCACCAACTCTGGTTCCAGTGCTGTTCGGTATACCGACCCACATGTAAGAATCATCGCAATGGTTTTTGAAATTCTTACAAACGCCGAACTCATCCTGGCATAGATCGACATAGCAAGCCCAGTTGAGATTCATACCATAATAATCCATGGTAGTCATCCAACCAACCGGTGCTAAAGGATCTGGGTGAGCCAGAAGATTGAAACCAACCTTGGTAGCATAACCGCATTCCGCTTCATCGGAAAGCCAGTAGAATAAACCCAAGGAATCGTCAGCCAGAGGATCAATGCTGGTGGTTGAAATGTTCCAGCAGAGATAGAACGGAGAGTTATGGTCCACCAATACCTCAGTGGTCAGATCCACGTGAGAGTAATTGGGAGGAGCGCCAACTCCGTAACCGGCATTAAGCGTATGAACAACAGCATCCCAGGCAATGGTTCCACTCTCATAGACATCCGTGGTGTCCGGGAAGCCGCTGCCATCGTCACCGCAGAGCATCCAGTCGATACCATGAGACAGAGAACCATAACCAATGCTTGCATCACCAAAGTCAGCAATACCAATAGCTTTCAGCGTACAAGGCATATCGACAACGTATTGCTGGAAGTAGTGAGTCTTCGGATAGCCATAGGAACTTTGCAAAGACCAGTGGCTCCAGATGTACCAACCCATGACTTCACTCTCTTCGCATAGGTAGTCTACCTGGATACAATTGGAATAAGGAATGTCCTCATAACATAGATCGATACCAAAATCCAAGTTATATCCATCGGGACCATACCAGCCAATATAGCCGAGGCCGTCACCGATCAGCATGGCATTCCCGCCGTGGCCGCCAACATCGGTGGCCAAGCCTATGACATTTCCACCACCGGGATCAACAACTACGACAGCAATAGTCTGTCCGTCGTCGTAATCCAATCCAGAAACAGCGGATAGGTCAATATATGCATAACCTGCAGTAGTGGGTAAACTAGCGTTAGGTACTGTAACGCTATGCCTAACAGTGGATAAGTCGCCATCCCTTATTTCTACATTCAAATCAGGTGATCCTGTGAATTCCGACGGGTCCACAAGAATGTACACACCCATAAGCGTAGCAGTGTACCCCTCGGCGTCAACCGAGAACCTGGTATAGAATTCCGCCCATTCAGTCGGGCACCACCAGGCATACGCGTACCCTGCACACGTGTTGTTGTAGTCGCAATAAGAATCGGGAGGCCAAAATACAACTGGTACCTTGGCTGTCTTAGACGGTTTTTGCAGATAACCGGCACTCATACCATCGAGCTTTTCCCGCTCGAGGAAACCTGGAGCATCAGGATTGACAGCATTACGATCACTACGGATCAAAACACCATCTAAATCCTGCTGACCGGGATCGCCAAAATCGGCCGTTGCAATACCGAAGGTACAAAACATCAGACTAAGTACTGCGATTAACAGTTTCTTAGACATTTACTTCCTCCTTAAAATCAGGAAAGAGCTTAGAACGCTCACTTTGATAACATCCTTTCTCTATACATCGGCAATCAAGTCAATTATTTGATACCTCAAATTCCAACCAGTTTACCGGTATTAGCGAACGTCTATACCTGCAGAATCTTGTCTAGGGATGGTGCAGGCATACACCAAAGCGATCTGTTCAAAGTATTCCTATTTCGGAGTAAGGAGTTAAAACTTTTCTCTAGTAGTCAGTTTGCTAGAGGTTGACGAATAACTCCAAAGAGTTGTGTTTTATCTGCGCACCAAATCTCTTACAAAAGGCTTGGAACGATTAAAACGTCACCTCCTATTAAAACCAGATATATTTTCAGTTTATTGTTTGCAGGTGAAAGTGTCGGGCTCACGCCTAACGGACATACCAGGATAAAAGATACACCTGAGGGGTGTGCTATAACGTTGCAATAGTTAGCGTTAGCAGTTCTTAGAGCGACCCCCGTAAAAACCTCAAGTCGTTTATATACTTGCGTCTTTACAGTACATCAAAGGTCAGTATTAAAGAAGTATTGTCTTTGGTTGACTCGGGTAATTGTTGGCTCAATGCCCTCGGCAACCTGTGTTACACACGCTCGCAACTATGATAAGATATTATCCGATTTTGTCAAGCGATTTTTTTAGCTAAAGGCAAAAATATTCAGGAGTTAGCTCATTTTAGCCCGATGGAATATCCGTTTTGTCCCTTGATTTGTACGCAAAACTGTACTAATATTCAATATTATGATTCTCCGAAGTCTTTTTTTACAGAATTTTCGCGGATATGAAACGCTCGATCTGTCCTTTCAGGACGGAATTACTGGAATCGTCGGCCGCAATGGAGCCGGAAAATCGACCCTTTTGGAGGCAATATTATGGTGTCTGTTCGGAGTTCGGGCGGCGCGAACATCCAAAGAAGGCATAAAACGTCAATCTTGCGCCGTTACCGATCCCTGTCAGGTCAGACTGGAATTTGAGCTCAACGGCACTACTTATGAACTTACCCGGTCCTTGATTGGAAAAAGTCTGCGCAGCGAAGCCCGTCTGGCTCAGCAGGGCAGTCTGGATGCCGTTTCCACTCGCGAAGTCGATGATTATATTGTCCGCCTCATCGGCCTCGACATGAAAGGCTTCCTCTCCAGTTTTTTCGCCCGCCAAAAAGAGCTAAACGCTCTTTTTGACGCTCGCCCGGCTGATCGTAAGGATCATCTGGCGCAAATGCTTGGGGTGGGAAGACTTGATAACGCCATCCAGGCTCTCAAAGAGGATCTGAAAGAAATCCGACAAAAGATTGATTTTCTCACCGATCTCAAAATTGATCCCGACAAAC
>JAAEQF010000028.1 GCA_024231695.1 FCB group bacterium | reverse complement strand
GCACACACGCAGGTGCCGATCTGATCGGATCCGTCTCCTTCGCAATCCATGTTGTTCCAGCCGGGTGGCGGATCGCAGTCGCAGATCAAGTCTGTGCCGTCGCCCCGCGGCATTTGGCTGTTGGCCTCGCTGCTGCAAGGATCGCCGAGATCGCCGTCCGGTGCGAGGCCGCCGAACTCGAAGCTGTCGCAGGTCGCCGCCGTGACGCAAGCATCCGCGTCGCAGTATTCGGTGACCGGGTCGCAGCATTGGATATCCTGCTGGGTGCAGTCGTTGTACACCTCGCAGGTGCCGTCGCAGGTGGGGGTGGGGATGCATGTTCCCGGCACGCCAGTGTCCGGTTGTGAGCAACACGCGCCGGTATCGCAACGGCAGCGTAGCGATGGATCGTCCGGACAGTCTTCGAAGATCCAGTTTCTGCTACAGGGCGAGCCGACTCCTCCGTCGGTGTGGTCGGCGCACGTGTCGGCTGCTTCGCAGGCGCTGTCTATGCAGCATTCGTTCCATGCACAACAATCTTCATCCGGTTCGCCCGCGCAGGTGCTCGG
>JAAEQF010000027.1 GCA_024231695.1 FCB group bacterium | reverse complement strand
GTCGGCCGAAAAAATTTCGCCGCCATGTTTTTTTGCTATTTCGAGAGCCAACCCTGATTTGCCTGAGGCGGTCGGCCCGCAAATTATGATTACCGGGATTTTCTCTTTTGACCGGTCAGGTGCGTCCGAAGCGGCCATCGAGTTCCTCCACACTGATTTTGATAAATGTCGGTCTTCCGTGGGGACAGCAATAAGGATTGTTCTGGGCGAACAGATTTAGAATCAGGCTGATAACTTCCTCGGCAGCCAGCCGGTCGCCGGCCATGACCGCCGCACGGCAAGCCATTGATTGCGCCACCGATTTGATCAGCTCTCCTCCCGCTTTATTGAGTTGAATCAGATCATCCAATAGCGAACGAAAATTTCTTGACGGACTTTTATCGCGAAAGACCGGCGGCATGGCGTTAACGATCACCGCCTTTTGTCCGAAAGGTTCGACTTCGAAACCAATTTTACCCAGGATTTCCCGGCTCTGCTCGAAGACCAAATATTCCTCGCCGGACAGTTCTATCGTTTCCGGAAAAAGGAGTTTCTGGGCGGCAGAACTTCCTTTCTCGACATGAGTCAGAGCATCTTCATACAGCACCCGTTCATGCGCGGCATGCTGATCGACAACATACAACTCGCCGCGAATGGTCACCACCAGATAAGTACGGGATGCTTTTCCCAGATAGACAATATCGGCGGCGGTTAATTGCTCATCGGCTGCCGGAGGTTGTCCCCGGTCTTCGTCGGCCACCGGCTTGGTGTTGTCACAAGCCGGAGGTGTATCTTCGATTGGTCGAAGAGGCGTATGAAAAGAAGTGGGATCAGGGGATACCGATCGGCCCTGCCCGGAAAACAACGGCGCGCTGTGATAAGAGCTTTCCGCCTGGCCTCCACCCGAAGACTGCGGCCGAGGATGGCTCGCTCCCCGATAGGTCCGATTAAAACTATCCTCAGAAGGCACCATCCGCCAATCGCGCAGAGCCTTCTTGACAATACGATACAGATTGTCATGGATGGCTCGTTCTTCGGAAAGACGAACCTCGGCTTTGGTTGGGTGGACATTGACATCGAGTCGTTCAGGATCGACGGTGATATATAGACAGGCCAGAGGAAAACGGCCGCCGGGAAGAAACTCTCCGTAACCGGAAGTCACGGCATGAATTATACTCGATGAAATCACCGAACGTCCGTTTATAAAAAGACAGATGCGCGTGCGGTCATGACGAGCCTGATCAGGATGAGCCAGATAGGCCAGATAAGAGATGCCGCCGAGATCAACGTTATATTCGACGATGCTTTCGCTTTTGACACCAAAGAGAGTCCCCATTCGATCGGCCACGCGCTGGTCGGCCGGAAGACGGAATGATTCTCTTTCATTGAGAGTCAGGCTGACGGCGACCGAGGGTTTACTCAAGGCCATTCGTTCTCCCACGCGGATGATTTGCCGTGATTCGGTGGTCTCGGCCTTTAGGAATTTTCGCCGCGCCGGAGTGTTGAAAAACAGATGCGAGATTTCGATTTTGGTACCGACCGGAGCCGATGCTGGACGGCATTCCTTTTGAACCCCGCCCTCGATGACGATGTGAGTCGCGGCTTCTTCGGTATGGTGCCGGGTAGTCATGGCCAGATGGGAAACCGAGGCGATCGACGGTAAGGCCTCTCCCCTGAATCCGTATGACCGTACGGCAAACAGATCATCGAGGTTATCGATTTTTGATGTGGCATGACGACTGAAGGCCAGTGGAATCTGGTCAGAACGGATACCACAGCCGTTGTCGATGACGGACATAAAAGTTGTTCCAGCCTTGCGGGCAATAATATCAACGGCGGTGGCACCGGCATCGAATGAGTTTTCGACCATTTCCTTGATGACCGAGGCCGGGCGTTCGATCACCTCACCGGCGGCTATTTTATTGATCAGCACCCGATCCAGTTGCCTTATCGGCCGATCAAAGCGGCCATTTGTAAAGTCAGCATTCATCGACATCTTTTTTCAGGGCGGTTAGAATCTCCAACGCCTTAAGCGGAGTCAGGTTATCGACATCCAGTTCGGCAATCGCTTTTTCAATTTCCGAGACCTGAACATCGGTTGATTGATCGAAGAGCGAGGTTTGATTTAGTCGAACATGCACACCTCTGGCCAACTCCGATTTGGCGAATTTTCCCGAATCCAGAAGTTTCAGGACTTCGTGGGCTCGCTTGATAGTCGCTTTGGGCAATCCGGCCAACCGGGCCACTTCGATGCCATAAGAATCATCGCATCCGCCGGGAAGAACCTGATGCAAAAAGATGATCTCCTGTCCCCATTTTTTAACCGTGACCTGAAAGTTTTTAATTCGGGGATAAATCCCGGCCAGCCCGGTCATCTCGTGATAATGAGTGGCGAATAAAGTCCTCGGCGTTCCCTGCGTATGATTGTAAATCGATTCGGCCACCGCCCAGGCCACCGATAGACCGTCAAATGTGGAAGTACCCCGGCCGATCTCGTCCAGAAGCAAAAGCGAGCGATCAGTTTTATTATGCAGGATATTGGCCGTCTCCACCATCTCGACCAGAAAAGTTGACTGCCCCCGAGTCAGGTTGTCGTTGGCTCCCACGCGGGTGAAGACCCGATCTACGATGCCGATCTCAGCCGCCTCGGCCGGGACAAACGATCCAATTTGCGCCAGAATAACAATCAGACCGGTCTGTCTCAACCAGGTCGATTTACCGGACATATTGGGGCCGGTCAATAGGATTATGGAAGTATCTTCATCGCTGACAGTGACGTCATTGGCTACGAAATTCCCGGGACCCATAATCTGGCTTATAACCGGATGGCAACCCTGAGATATATTTATTGTCCGCGTCTCGGTGATCGTCGGCCTGGCGTACTTTTCCTGCCTCGCCAGTCGGGCCAGAGAATTGATCAGGTCGATTTCGGCCATGGAATCGGCCAGAACCGTAAGTTGAGGTAGAGCGATGGCGATATCTTCGGTCAGCCGGTGGAAAAGGTCTTCTTCGAGGCGATTGATTTTCTCTTCGGCCTCCAAAATCAGACTCTCTTTTTCCTTCATCTCCTCGGTGATATACCGCTCGGCGTTGACCAGTGTTTGTTTACGGATGTATCCTTCGGGAACCTTGTCGGAATGGATTCTGGTAACTTCGATATAGTATCCGAAAATTTTATTGAAGCCAACCTTGAGCGACGGAATCCCGGTTCGTTCCCGCTCGGAGGCGGCAAGTTCGGCAATGTAGGCCCGGGCATCTTTGATCGAATCATTGAGATGATCAAGTTCTTCCGAATACCCGACGTTGAAGATTCCGCCACCGGAAACGGAAAGCGGAACATCCTCTTTGACCGCTCGCCCAATCTTGTCGGCGGTTTGAGACAAATCCGGCAGGCCGGAGGATATCGTTTGGAGCATTCCGGCCGTGGTATCGGTCAGCAAGTCTTTGATTTTATCGGCCAGAATAATACTGTCACGCACGGCCAGAAGGGTCCGAGGGTTGGCCTTGCCCAGTCCCAATCGTCCGGCCAAACGCTCCAGGTCGGGAATTGTGGTAAACACCTCGGCCATACTCTCCGACAGGTCGTCACGATCAAATAGATTGGCAACGGCTTCGAGACGAGCATCAATTTT
>JAAEQF010000026.1 GCA_024231695.1 FCB group bacterium | reverse complement strand
GCCTCGCCACTGGCTTTTTGAAACAAACCCAGGGGCTGAGCCCGTTTTTGCGGCCTTCGGCCTGACGATAGGGCTTGGTCAGTCACACGACAGTAAAAAAGTGGTTCCGCCACTTACTCGAGTAGGCTTAACGTTATCGAATCGTTGGCCATGACATCTTTGATCTGCCTTCGTCCCACAAGGAATTCAACGTTTTTGGGATCGATGGCGTTTTCGGATTCAGTGCGTTTGAAAGTGAGCTTGTCGATAGTCAGAGTTTCGCCACAGTTTAGATCGGTTTCGGCTACAATCTTACGGCGAGCGATTCGCCGCATACCCAGTTCCTTGTCGGTGGGGCGAAGTTCCGGCTTTCCGAGAGCTTGTTCGATAGCGCGAATATCGTCCACGTATTTTTTGAGTTCAGTCGGGTTTATCGAGAACCAGTGGTCGGGGCCGGGCAAACCGGTGTCGAGGGTGAAATGCTTTTCAATCACTTTGGCTCCGAAACAGACGGCGCCGATACCTGCCGCTGAACCGACGGTATGGTCGGAAAAACCGGCTTTGACGCCAAAGGCATCCCGGATGATCGGAATTTTCTTAAGATTAATCTCGGTTGGGTCGGCCGGGTATGAAGACACGCAATGCAATACGGTAATGTCCTCGTTGCCCGCTTCACGGATGGTGCTGACGGCATCCTCGATTTCATAGGCGAAAGCCATGCCGGCCGAAATGATCATCGGTTTTTGCTTGCGAGCGTAATGTCGCATCAGGGCCAGATTGGTCAGGTCGTCGGAGCCGACCTTGACGAACGGCAGATCGACGATAGAGAAGAGGAAGTCGAGATCGGACGGATTCTGGGCGGTGGAGGAAAAGACTATACCGGTGCGGC
>JAAEQF010000025.1 GCA_024231695.1 FCB group bacterium | reverse complement strand
TCCCACTGCGTCAGGCAATGTGATTACATTAGAGGCCGACACGCAGTATATTCAGTTAAACGACCTTAACATCGGCACAAACCGCCTTGTATTACAGTCAAACACAGTTTACAGTGCCGCAGACGGAACACTGATAGCGTTAACTTACACAGGCACAGATCCGATGTTCACTGCAACATCGGTTTCCAGTAAGATTAAAGACATTATTCTGAATTTCGCTAACGCACCCTTAGCGGCTATTACGGGTAGTGGCACAGAGTTATTTCAAATAATCAACTGTAGGTGCTTGGGCAAGTCTGGAGGAACCTATACCGACCTGTTTGCATCTTCAATGCAGAACGTTTATTGGGTGTTGACTACTGACGGCCTCACTTACGCGGGAAACAACGCTGTGATTAGTTTCTTTCAGAATGTAGGCGCACTCGCCGCAGGTTCATTTGTCGACTTAGGTGTGTCAACGTTCGACGCGTTCTCTTTTGCTAATAGCCAAGGAACGTTAGCTTCTGGCGCGGTATTCATTACAGGGGCGGCAGATTCAGCCAACGTTAACGCTGGAGGACTTGCCACCGTCACTAATACCCACGCTACTGGAGCGGGTACAGCGTTAAGTGGAGTAGCCACTGATGATGCTTTGTGGGAGTTCTCAGCTAACAACGGGATTAACAACAGTATCACGTCTTTATTAGCTACACATGACGC
>JAAEQF010000024.1 GCA_024231695.1 FCB group bacterium | reverse complement strand
TGACCTGCTCTCCAAGAGTGGTAAATTCGGAGCGCGTAAATTTGAAACCAGGGTACTTTGGCAATGTCACCGCGGCATGTCCTCCGAGCAGTTCGGTCCCGGTAATGGAATTGGTCTTGGCACAGCTGCCTGCGCCGGGGGAGTTTGCGGGATATGAGGTCAATAATTCGTATTTTTCCGATTCTGTCTATTGCTATAATCTGCCTCATGCCGGTCAGCGGCGCACAGGCCGACAACCTGGCCGTTGAGTTTACCACTCTCGGTAGTACCGTCGATAACCTTCTCAGCGACAGCACTGAATTGGCAGATGCTTACGCCACCAGTGTGCTCAAACTCGATTTCTATCCCATCTCCTCGTTGGAGTTGAGCCTTAATGGTGAACACAGTCAATACAGCAAGATCGTCGGACTGACCAGCAATTACGGCGATATCGGCCTGACCTTTATACCGCTGAATCCGAAATCTTCATTTTCTTTTTATCTTTCTGGTCATCTGAACGGCAGAAAATACCACAATGATTTCAGCCTCTTCGACAACAACAGCGGCGACATCTTGGCTGCCATCGGTTATCGCCCAACCGCCCGATTACTTTTGAGAACCGGCGCATCATTTACTTCCACCGCATACATCAATTCCGAAATCCCCTACAAACGCGACCTGGAATTTTTCGCTGGAACTCATATCTCCCTGCCCGCTTCCAACAGCCTTGACATCGAGGCCGGACTGGCACGTTCGAATTACGAATACATCGACGCCATGGGCCGCCTTACCGACGATATGACTTTCTTTGACTCATTGAGAATACTATCCCAGCCTCCGGATTCGGCCGATAATGTCGGCGAGAAATTGAAATCGTTCTATTACTCAATTCGCCTGTCACGTCCGCTGCCACTCAAAAGCGGTCTAAGTCTCGTTTATACCAACCGTATTTTCCAGAATGACGATCATAATATTGTTTATGGTTTTACGACCGGC
>JAAEQF010000023.1 GCA_024231695.1 FCB group bacterium | reverse complement strand
CGTCTGCTCTTGCAGGGGCAATTAAGGCAAGGAGGTTACTTTTCGCCGGACATTTCGGGGAAGTCCGGAGAAATTTGAAACAGTTGTATTGTTAGTGTTTCCCTGTAGTCCGCCTAACAACTGTATCTATATCCTGTAACACCGACAGGTTAAAAGAGTTCCAATTTGGGCTTCTTTTTTTATAATAAAATAGATACGTTATAGCGATATTTTTTTGAGATTGTCAAAGGGGTAAAAATTAATATATTGATAGTCTAAGGTGGGGCGGTCAGATCCAAGCAACAAAGAGTTGACCGGCAATTATCACGAACGATCGGGATCTTTGAAAGAAAGAGTGTGGTAAGGATTGGATAATTCACGAATCAAACAGATACAGGGCGAACTGGCTCGACAGGGTATTGATGGCTGGTTGTTGTATGATTTTCAGGGGACTAATGACATAGCCGTCATGTTCCTGGGGCTCAAGGGAATAATTACCCGCCGGTCATTCTATCTTATTCCGGCCAGCGGTCAGCCGATTGTTTTTGCTCATAAAATTGAGAAAAAGCCGTTTGAAAATCTCCCGGGGGAGAAATTCCATTACGCCTCATATAAGATTTTGGAAGAAGAGCTGGCCAAAGCTTTGTCGGGGATGAAGCGGCTGGCGATGGAATATTCGCCCAAAGGGCGTCTGCCGTATATTGGTCGAGTCGATGCCGGCACATTGGAGTTGGTTCGGTCTTTCGGTCCCGAAATAGTATCCTCAGCCGATCTGGTGGCCAAATTCAACGCCTGTTTGACTGCCGAGCAAGCCGAGTCCCATCGCCGCGCGGCGAAAATGGTCAATCTTATCAAGGATGATGCCTTTGCTTTAATCCGGGAAAAACTTGGGGCACAGGAAAAAATCACCGAATATGAAATTGTTCAATTCATCCTGGATCGATTCCAACAGGAGGGAATGATTACCGATCATTCTCCAATTTGCGCCACGGGGAAAAACGGCGGCAACGCTCATTACGAACCGCAGAAAAATAGTTCGTTGGTGATTGAACGGAATAACCTGGTTTTGATCGATCTCTGGGCTCGTTTTGACGGTCCCGGTAACGTTTATGGTGACATTACCTGGATGGCCTATACCGGCGGGGAATTACCGCTGGATTATGCCCGCCATTTCGCCCTGCTATGTATGGCTCGTGACGCGGCTGTTTCTTTTCTCTCGGAAAACTGGAAGAAGCGTATAATCTATGGGTACGAAGTCGATGACGTCTGCCGCAGTGTCATTTCGCATGCTGATATGGGCAGTTACTTTGTTCACCGTACCGGTCATTCGATTGCTCAGGCGACGCACGGTCCCGGCCCCAATATCGATAATCTGGAAACCGAGGATCGACGCAAGCTGATGCCCGGGCATCTTTTTTCGATCGAGCCTGGTCTTTATTTCGATGATTTCGGATTGCGGACCGAAATCAATGTGCTGATGACCGAGGACGGCCCGGAGGTGAATACGCAACCCGTGCAGGAGGAAATCCTCCTGATGGATGTATAGAATAAAAAAGCGAGCACCTTTTATGTATGTTACCTACCGCCAGATACAGGAAGTGGCCGATATATACGGCTATCCGCCGGTCGTGCAGATGACCGCGCCGGTGGACAGCCAGGAGTTCGATTTTATCCATTCGACCCAGCATTATGGGCGCTGTCACGATATCACCATGTTTATTTTCAAAGGGACCAAACTGCTGGTAATCGCCAAGCACAATTATCCGGCCGGACTTTTTCGTCCGCCATCGGGTGCGGTCAAGCCGGGAGAATCGCTGATTCAGGGAGCGATGCGCGAGGCGATGGAGGAGACCGGGTGCAAGATCGAGCTGGGCCGGTATATTTTGCAGGTCAATGCCCTTTTCACCGACGGTTATCATCAGATTCCCTGGCGGTCGCATGTGTTTACGGCTCGCTATGTTTCCGGCGATCCTCATCCGATCGACACGCGCGAGATTCGCGAAGTATCATTGGCCGGTTTGGATGATTTTGATCGATATAAGGAAATAATCCGCACTAAGACCGCCTCGGGCGGCCTCAACTACCGCGCTCGCCTGCACGATGAGGTGCTGCGGTTGCTGTAGCACACTCGTGTGTTTTCGGTTCGGCTCGCTTCGCTTGCCTCACACGCGGAGCCTGTTTTGGG
>JAAEQF010000022.1 GCA_024231695.1 FCB group bacterium | reverse complement strand
GGCGCCGGAGTGGACCGTGACCGGCAGCGACTGGCACCGCGCCTTCGGGGACCCGGTGCCGCTCGCCGGTGCCGCCTACTTCGCGGCCGGCGGAGTCGCCGAGCTCAGCCAGGACGTCGACGTCGCGGTCTTCGCCTCGTCGATCGACGCGGCGGAGCAGAGCTTCGCGTTCGAGACCTTCATGCACGCGGCGACGGATGCCGGCAGCGCGCGGCTGGTGGTCGAATTCCGCGATCTCGATGACGTCACCGTCCTCGACCAGTACGACTCCGGTGTGGTTGCGGGCACGGGTACCTGGCAGGCCGTGGGCGGGGAGCTCACAGCTCCGGTCGGAACCCGTCGGATCCGCGTCCGCCTCCTCGCCGAGGGCACCGCGGCGTTCGATCGCGTGGCGCTCCACTCGCTCGGCCGCCTCACCCTGGTGGTCGACGACGCGACCGTGACCGAGGGCAACAGTGGAACCACCCAGGCCGGCTTCCATCTCTCGCTTTCCTGTCCCAGCGCTGCCCAGGTCGTCGTCGACTACGCCACCGTCGCGGGCTCGGCCACCGAGGGCGGCGATTACGTCGCGCCCGCGGCACCGCTCGTCTTTGCCGCCGGCGAGATCGAGCAAACCCTGACCGTCGACGTCCT
>JAAEQF010000021.1 GCA_024231695.1 FCB group bacterium | reverse complement strand
GGTCAGACCCAGTCGGCCGAAACGCCTCAAGGACGTGATGGCCGCGGCCACAACTCGATCATCGGCATCGTTTAATCCGGTGGCGATTAGTTCGAGCGAAGTCGTATCAGCCGAACGTCCCAATCCCTGATAGGCCGGGATACGAAATTCGGGATCGACGTCACTGAGCAGATGGCGGTAAAGTTCACGGCCTTCAATGCGTCGGCCGCGAGACAGAGCATAGAGGGCGGCCCACTTTACACGGCGGTTTTCTGTTGTCAGGCCCGCTTGAGCGACTTTTTCGGCCATTGACCAGCCGCCAGAGCGCCAAAGGGCCAGAATGGCCTGATAAACGATTTCGGTTTCAGGAGAGGAAAGAAATTCGGCCAGATCGGTTGCCCGGCTGGAATCGACAATGCGACCAAGAGCTTCCAGAGCGACTTCGCGGGCCGGGCCGTCTTCTTTTGCCAGAATCAGCAACGAATCGGCAAAGGCCGTGTCGGCCAATAGCCCGGCTGCGAAAAATTTAGATTCGGCGGCTCGAGGATCGCTGTCGCGCAAATTTTTGAGTAACTCTCGACTATAATACTCACTGCCGATTCGGCCTATGGTCATGGCTGCCCGGGCCCTGAGGGCAGGGTCGGGGTCTGAAAGTAATTGGTTGTTAATCAACCAACTATCGGCAATACGGCCATCCTCAAGATGAGCCAGACGGAACATTTTGTCCTGTTTGACATATTTCTGCTGCAATTCCTCGCATGAAATCAACGAAATTATGACGAGAATGAATATCGCCGTTAGTATCAGTCTGTTGCGAATCGGAATTTGAAAGTCCATTTTGAAAAAACACTCCTTCTGTTGGCGTATCTGTAAAATTAACGACGCTGAGTCTTCATTATCAAGAATAATATTCCGTCTCGGCCTTGAAATATGAGAGCGTGACAATGCCCCAATCTTGCATTACAAATGGTAGAATTCCTTGACCAATAATCACTTGACAAAACACCATATAATTGTATATTGAGGGCGATTTGTAACGCACGCAAAACGTATACAAATATACAGAAACACTTGGTTGTAACGCACGCAAACGCACGCAAAACATGTAATACTTACTGCTTATGTAACACCCTTGAGTTTTACAGCGTGATACTTATCAACCCATAGGAGGAAGGCAATGCGCTACAAACGTTCCGTTGCACTCTTAACTGTCATTATCTTCTGCGCGTTTATGGCAGCCAGTGTCTTTGGCGCTGACAGCAAAAATCCGCGGACGTATTTCAAACTGAATCGTGCTCCCAAATACGCGATTCCGATGGAACATGGTCCCGTCGGTGGGATTGACAAGGAAATTGCCCAAATGATGTCTTTGGGTTATGTTCCCACATCGTCACCTGGCACTCAGGCCGGTCTGACCACTTACGAATACCAGCATAACGGCTCAATGGGCCGTCATCTGGCTTTCAACCCGGTCAACAATATGGTTCATTTTGTCTGGATGGCTCAAACCGATTATATTATCCCCGGTAACCGCCACATTCGTTTCCAAGCTTACAATGCCAATGGCTCTCCGCCCGATTATGAACAGGAAGCATCCGGTAAGCTTATCACTACTGAGTATTCCGGCTATGTTTCGCTTGATGTGACCAGCACCGGTAAAGCGTTTTTTGCCTGTCACACCGATCCTTTCGGCGGCGACGACTCACATTACTATACAACGGTTTATGAGGACTTCATGCCCGGTCAGGGTATTTTCTCAAATCTGAAGCTCTTTCCTGATTCAACGAGCGACTGGTATTTCGAAGATGCCAACGATGAAGCTCTTGAGGTTATCTGGCCGCAGATCGAAGTCCATTACGGTACTGAAGAAGTGGTCTATGCGCTGTCGCATGTCTTTGCAGGTGCAGAAGATATGATTCTGTATCGTAAGCCCAATGCCGCTGCGGCCTGGGACAATGGTCGGAGAATGGAAACGGTAACCAACCTTGGTTATCTGATTGTTGCCAATCAGGGCACTGATTCCGTTGCCATCGTTTATCCTGATGATCGTGTCGGTCTGGATGAAGGCGAAGGCAGTCAACAGGATCTGGATGTCTGGTATATGCTGTCCGAAGATCAGGGCGCTAACTGGAGCGCTCCGATTTGTATCTCTAATTATACCGAGGATTCGCTCTGGCGCGTTGAATCGGATCTGGCCGCGGTGTACTCCGATGAAGGCACATTACATGTGCTCTGGGCTGCTCGTGAGCTGCGTAACTCCACCACTTATGAGAACTGGAAATGTCGTTTGATCCACTGGGACACGGAACACGGTCCTTCGATTATTTCCGAAGCCCGTTACGATATGGGCAACAAATGCGATCCCGACGCCTGGAACATGTATATCGCCAAACCGTCGATATCCACATGTGACGGCAACGTCTATGCTCTCTGGACTCAATTCGGCGAAGCCGGAAATTCGCAGGCAATGCTTGACTGTTCGCAAGGCGGTTTTGCCAACGGCGAACTTTACCTTTGCGGTTCCGACGATAACGGTCTGACCTGGGATCTGCCGAATAACCTGACCAACTCACGGACGCTTAACTGCGACAGTAACCTCTGTGACAGTGATCACTGGTCGAGCATGGCTCGTTTCGGTATGGTTTATGCGGATACGGTCGGTGGCCCCGTTGCGGACACACTTGACATCCTTTATATGAACGATAAGGATGCCGGCGGTATTCCGCAGGGCAGCGGCAGCTGGACGGTCAACCCGGTTATGCATTTGCGCATAGCCTGCCGGACAGTGGCGCACATGCCGAAAACCTCGTACGAACCGAACAATTTCGTCGATCCGATCCATACGGCTCCGGGAATCAAACTGGACACTACTCTAACTCTCTTGAATATTGGTAATGACCCACTTGTCTGGACGGCCACTATCGAATACGTTGATGGCAATGACTGGATGACATTGAGTTCCTATGGCGGAACTGTTAATCCAGCCCCGGCTGTCAATTATGCAACTCTCAATGTCAGCTTCAACTATAACAATTCGCTGGTTGACGACCCGACCGGTTGGGACGCTTACATTGTCATTACCTCTGGTGCTCCGACTTCACCGGATTCGATTCCGATTCACCTGACGGTAGCTTCGGATTTCTCCCTTCCCCAGGGAGACACTCTGGCTTCCTACGCGACCGGCACTCGTATGACCGATGGCAAGGCCTTAATGATCTATAACACAGCCATGCTCGGTAACGATCAGGATTATCTCGCTCTTGACGTGCCCTTTGCGGCCGGTGAGTGTGACACCTTTGATCTGACGCCGATCACGCCTATCTGGCTCTATACCGGTTCTCCGATGATCACCTGGAATGACGGTACCAACAAAGCCTACACCAGCGTCTTCACCCAGCTGTTCACCGAGGACGGTACTTTCCGTCCGCAGGATGACGGCATGGAATGGATCGATAGCCTGCCCCTGAACGGCATTGACGTCAACAAATGTCGTTTCCGGGTTTCGACCAGTGACTCGATCTTCGGCGTTCAGGTGGCCATGAGTATGCCCGCTGACGGCACCAACGACTTTGTGGTCGGCCGAAACCGGTTTATGCTTTGGGATGCCACCGAGACCAAAGCCGACATCAATGTCGGTATGATCGTTGACTGGGATATTCCGGCCGATTCTTCAGTGGACAACTTCTCCGGTATTTTTGACACTCTCTTCACGGATGCTCCCTGGGATGATGGGACCACTGTAAGATATGCCACCGGACGTGTTTTCTGCGTCTGGCAGCAGGGTGCTGAATACCACAGTGACAATGACACGGTTGGCTGTAGTGTTCCTGAGACTGATCGTTACGGCGGTATCGTTATTTTCAACCTGAATAACGATTCACTTCCGACCGATCTGATCGCCTGGACGAAGGAAAACACACCGAACCAGCTTGGTTCCGGTTATGATCCCGACTCCTTGGTCAAGTATATGCGCGGAGCGATGGATATATACTCCACTGACTCAGCCATTGACTTGCACACCGGTATCAACTTTGACCAGATCGATTCAATCATACCCGGGGCAACGGGAGTTCATACATATTCCTATGCTCTGGTTACCACCCTTGACGGCTTCGACGACTTTGTCGAGCAGGTCAAGACGGCCTTTGCCTTCGCCAAGTATAATGAATACTGTGTGCGACCGGGCGATGCCAACCTTGATGATGCGGTCAATGTCGGTGACGCGGTCTGGATGATTAACTACGTCTTTAAGGGCGGCGATCCTCCCGGCAACCTTGATCACGGCGACGCCAACAATGATGGCGCGCTCAACGTCGGTGACGCGGTTTATTTGATTAACTACGTCTTTAAGGGCGGCGCGGAGCCAGTCTGCGGTCACGCCAATGACGCTGATCTGATGTGGAAATAGTAAACGCATACCAACTTTGATGCCGTAGAAATACCAACGGCTCAAAATCGAAATCAAGCGGGGAAGCCAAAATCGGCTTCCCCGTTTTTTTCCCTCGAAAGATATCGACCGGATCAAGGGCAATACGGAAATAAATAAGGCACTGGGCGTAGTCTATTTTCCTCCTGGACAGCCGATTAAGGTAATTTGGCAGGGGGAGCTATTTGGTGTTTGACCATAACTACATATTGTTTATATTGGCGCTTCTCGCCTGAAGCGGGATTTGAGGAGTTTGGAAAAACCGGTATGGATCAGAAACGAATACGTAATTTTTCGATCATTGCCCACATTGATCACGGCAAATCGACGCTGGCCGATCGACTGCTGGAAACGACCCGAGCCGTGAAGGATCGGCAATTGGTCAACCAAACGCTGGACAATATGGATCTTGAGCGGGAACGCGGAATAACCATCAAATCGCACGCTATTCGTTTCGATTACCAATCCAAGGCCGGCGACAAGTATCAGCTTAACCTGATCGATACCCCCGGTCATGTCGATTTTACCTATGAAGTTTCCCGCTCACTATCGGCCTGCGAAGGGGCGCTTCTGGTCATTGATGCCTCACAGGGCATTGAAGCTCAGACGATTTCCAATCTGTATCTGGCCATGGAAAACGACCTGCACATTATCCCGGTTTTGAACAAAATTGATCTTCCCGCTGCTCGGCCCGATGAGGTTTCCGAGGAAATCGTTGGCCTGCTCGGTTGTGATCCCGATGAAATTGTCCATTGTTCGGCCAAAAAGAGTATAGGTATTGGAAATTTGTTGGAAACTATAATCGAACGGATACCACCCCCCTCAGGTGATCCGACGGCTCCACTGCGAGCCATGATTTTCGACAGTGTTTATGATTCTTACAAAGGTACGGCCGGGTACATTCGCGTTGTTGACGGAAGTATCGACAAAGGCACAACTATTCGGTTTTTATCCAACGGTAAACAATTTACTGTGGACGAGATCGGTTTTCAACGATTGAAATTTTTTCCAACTGGATCTTTGCAGGCCGGTGAGGTCGGTTACTTTTTTGCCGCCATAAAACGGGTATCCGATACCAAAGTCGGCGATACTATTACGGATGCCGCTAATCCGGCCAAAGAGGCTCTGCCGGGATTTGTAGCCGTCAAGCCAATGGTTTTTGCCGGGATTTATCCGGCGGTGGCTGAAGATTATAATCATCTGCGCGAAGCTCTGGATAAGCTGAAACTGAATGACTCCTCGCTCGATTTTGTGCCCGAAACCTCAGTCGCCCTTGGATTCGGTTTTCGCTGTGGATTTCTCGGGCTTTTACATATGGAAATCATCACCGAACGGCTGGCCCGTGAATATGATCAGCTGATAATCAACACAGTCCCCAATGTCGAATATCATGTGACTACCAAAAATGGCGCGACAATTGATGTCAATTCTCCGGCCCAACTCCCTTCTCCCGGCGAACTGGAAAAAATTGAGGAACCGTATGTGGACAGCCAGATCATTGTGCCGCCGGATTATATCGGAAATATTATGAAGTTGGCTACCGAACGGCGCGGTCTTTATAAAAACACCGAATACTTGAGTACCACCCGGGTGAATTTGACCTTTTCATTTCCGTTATCGGAAGTAATTTTCGACTTTCATGACAAGCTCAAGTCAGTCACCCGCGGATACGCATCATTCGATTATTCTCTTCCATATTATCAGCGAGGCGATCTGGTTAAACTCGATATTCTGGTCAATACTGACTCGGTCGATGCACTGTCGGTGATCATTCACCGGGAGAAGGCTTTTCATTACGGCCGGGCGTTATGCGAAAAACTGCAAACTCTTATTCCCCGACAGATGTTCGAAGTGGTCATTCAGGCGACAATCGGTACGCGTATCGTTTCCCGCGCCACTGTCAGAGCCCTTCGAAAAAACGTTACCGCCAAATGTTACGGGGGCGATATTTCCCGAAAACGCAAACTCCTGGAACGGCAGAAAGAGGGCAAGAAGCGGATGAAGCAGGTTGGTTCGGTGGAAATCCCGCAAGAGGCATTTCTGGCCGCATTGCAAATCGAAAAAGACTGAGATTCCTAATTGCCTGATTGTGCCTGCCAGGATTTACCGGCATTTTGCGCTTTGCGCTTAGGGTTGGAATGGATTATATTTCAAAAGTGAGTTGTTGATTTTCAGGGGGTAATATTTTTATCGCCTGAGGAGAATCCGGAATGCCTTTTAGCCGTAATATTAAGGATGATGAATACTAATCCAGAGCAATTGATTTCCAGGATCAAAGAGGTGACCGGCTGGCCCAATGTCAGCCAACCTCGTATCGTGACCGATACTTCCGATTGTATGAGCATTCAGCGGGGGAATGTAGTAAAACTGGGCGAACATTATTTCGTAATTGAGGGCAATCGCTACGAAACTCGCTTCGGTATCGGCGATCAACCCAAATACTGGGTATTTGGCGCCATTGATCTGGAGACCGGCAAGCATAAAATCATCAAAACCGTTTTTCATGAAGACTTTCATGTTCATATCGGCGTTTTTAAAGTGCGCTGTTACCGTTCTCCGGAAAAGGAGGCGAAAGTCCTGCAGGTGGTCAAAAACGACCGGCGCTTTATGCAGGGTTATACGGTTAATGACACCCAGAACAATAATGTCAGGGTCATAGATTTTATTCGCGGACCAACGATTTTCCAACATGTTTATAATATCTCCAAAGGTCACGAACAGTACTATCATGAAGACTTGCCTGGTATCCTTCGCAAACTGATCGACTGTATGGAGGCGATCCAGTTTTTACATGATCGCGGCACCTGTCATGGCGATATCCGTAACGATCATATAATTATCGATTCCGACACCGGCTATTATCGCTGGATTGACTTTGATCTCAATCAAAATGTTTCCGATTTCGACGTCTGGAGTATGGGCAATATCCTCAATTACATTATTGGTAAAGGGATCAATTCGTTTCAGCAGGTGCTCAAAAATGACCATTTTGAGGAGCGGATCAGAAAAAGTCTGCGGCCCGACGATGGTTCGGCTTTTTATGAATATCGGATTATGAATCTGCAAAAACTATATCCTTATATATCAACCGACCTCAACAATATTCTTCTGCATTTTGCCATTAAACCGCGGGGGATATATTCGGCGATTCGGGAATTGATTGGCGATTTCCGGGATGCTCTGGAGGCGTCGTTCCCGACAGCTTAAGGTGGGAATTGGGAAAAGGTCAGACGGCATGAAAACGGTGATCATCGGCGGAGGCAAGGGGGGTAAGGCCATAATCGAGTTGGCTGCCGGTCCTTTTCTGCGGGAATTGACGCTTGATATCGTCTGTGTGGTTGATATTGATCCGCAGGCCCCGGCCCTGCTGCTGGCCCGGGAAATGGGGCTTCAAACCTGTGCCGACATGATCGAGGCTCTGGCCTTACCGGGCATCGAGTTGATTATTGAATTGACTGGCGACGATCAGGTTATAGAGCAGTTGTACAAGCTGCACCCACCGGGATGTCGTTTGATCGATCACACCTTCGCCCATATTTTCTGGGATTTGGTTAATGCCCAAAAAGATCGCGACCGAAGGTTAAAGGAAATTACCGAACTGGAAAAGAAGGTTGAGCTGGAACGGCGCTTATTGCGCAGTACCTTCGACACTCTTCCCGAATTGGTTGTTGTTCTGGACAACGACCAACGCATCCGGCGAATCAATGCCAGCTTCAGCCGGTTTATTGGTCTGGGGCTACGCACGGCCCGCGGCAAAACCTGCACTGAAGTTCTGACTCGTACGGAGTTGGCTGATTTGTCCCGGGAATTGCCACCCCTTTTCGATGCGGTGCTCGACACCGGGCGGCCGCGTTCCTTGACCTGGCAGACGGCCGAACCGGAAGAAGCGTACTGGGAAGTAAGTCTGACGCCGATTCTCAATGAAGAGCTTGAAATCGATGGCATTGTCGGCACCTGGCATCGGATCACCGAAAAGATCATATTGCACCGTAAAATCGAAAGCGCCGAAGCCCGTTTCAAAAGCTTCATCGACTCGGCCCATGACTGGATTTCGATCAAAGACAGCGAGGGGCGGTATGTTATTGTCAACCCTATTTGTGCAGAAGCTTTTGGGCGCAAGCCGGAGGATTTTATCGGAAAAACTCCCAAAGAAATGCTTGATCCTGAACAATATACAATGATCAGAAAACATGACGATCAGGTCAGGCATGACAACTTCCATCACACCTACGACGAAATTTTTGTCATCGACGGCCGCGAGCGCCATTATCAGACCGTCCGTTTTCCGCTGACTGATTATACCGGAGGATTTAGCGGTATTTGTACTATTGCCCGCGATGTTACTGCCGAAATCGATCTGCGCGATCAACTGGTGCAATCGACAAAGCTGGCCGCGGTGGGAAAGCTGGCTGCCGGCGTGGCCCATGAAATCAACAATCCCCTGACCGGAGTACTGGCTTTTGCCGAGGATATCAAAGAGGAACTGCCCGAAGGCGACCCGATGCGTGATGATATTCGGGTAATTATCCGCGAAACCATGCGCTGTCGCAGTATTGTTCGCAACCTGCTTGACTTTGCCCGTCACGACAAACTGAATTTAAAGAAGGTCGGAGCCAATCAGATCGTGGAACAATCGCTCTCATTGGTTCACAGACTCCCGCAGTTTCGCAACGTCACCATCCATCAGACTCTGTCCGATAAGATACCGCTCATGGTCTGTGATCAACAACAAGTGCAACAGGTAATATTAAATCTGATGATGAATGCCGCTGAGGCAATGCAGGGCAACGGCATCATCTCCCTGAACACCGCTTATGATCGGCAGCACAATCGCTGCGAAATAACTATTGAAGATGATGGGCCGGGAGTACCGGAGAAACTGATAGAGCAGGTGTTCGAGCCGTTCTTTTCGACCAAGGGAACAAATGGACTGGGACTGGCCGTCAGTTGGGGGATTATTGAGCGGCATCGCGGAGTAATCGAAATCAAAACGGCCGAGGGCGGAGGGGCTATTTTCCGTATTTTAATTCCGGCGGCCGATGATGAGGAAATATAAAGAATTAGGGTTTTATCCAGGAGAATTATAATGGATCGCAAATTGAGAATCCTGGTAGTTGACGATGAACAGATCGTCCTGGACAGTGTCAAAAAACATCTCCGCAAGGATAATGTCACCGTGCATACCGCTCTTCTGGCCAAAGAAGGGCTGGCGGCGATGGATGAAGAACCAATGGATATTATCCTGACCGATTTGATGATGCCGGAAATCGACGGCCTGGAATTTATGAGAATTATCAAAGCCAAATATCCGTCCGTGCCTATCATCATGGTTACCGGATACGCAACCATCAATACCGCCTTGCAGGCTACTCAACTGGGAGCGTTCGATTATATAGCTAAGCCGTTTACCAAAGTGGAATTGAAATCAGTTATTAAACGCGCCGCCGAATTGGTCTCTGTCGCCGGCAAGGCAATAACCACTGCGCCGGAAGCCGCCGATACCGGACGGACTTTTAAAACAGTGGGCGATAATGTTTGGATTAAGGTCGAAGCGGATGGCGTAGTCATTCTTGGAGTAGAACGAGCCTATTTGCAGACGGTGGGCAAAATCCAAAGCGTTTATTTGCCGGAACAGGGAGATGAATTGCGGCAGGGCGGTGTCTATCTTCAAATTATCTCCTCCGATCTCAGGTCCCATACGATTATGTCCCCGCTTTCGGGAACGGTGATGGAGATTAATTACAAAGTCCTCGATGATCCAGTATCGACTCTGGAAGACCCGTACATTGAGGGCTGGCTTATCCGCCTCAAGCCGAGCCGTTTTGAGCAGGAAATCGAGGCTCTGGGTTTGTAGAACCTCATTAAGATATGGTCGATTTTATTAGAATGGCGCAAAGGCAGGATGAATCGGCTTAGCCTTTTAATCTTCACTCTGAATTTTTGTATTATTTAACTGGGAGGCAACAATGCATTAATATGTTGCCGCTCGATATAGTATTTTTAACAACCCCCCGATAGCAAAAACCTGAATCTCATCAAAGAGACGCAAATATTTGCGCAACATGATCGTTACGGCTTCGTATATTTATGGTAATCAACAAGTAGTACCTGCCGGCCGGACTAAAGTCGGTAATATTGCTTGGATAATGGAGAGGTTTGCGTATATTGTATATGAGGTTGCCGAGTTTCTGCAAAATATCCTCATAAGGGGACTCGAAACCTTGGAGACACTTTAGGTTACTGCCAAATTGAAGCTGACAGCCATACAATTGTTCTTTTCCTCGTTAGAATCGCCATAGAATGATTACGGGGCGTAAACCGAAAAAGAACGCCGTTAATCACCTCACCCTAATTAGACCGCCAGAGTAAGCAATCGTAGGAAACAGATGGGAAGAAATATATGTGTTTTTAGCATTGAATAAGCAACCTGATGGCTAATCTGGCCGGAAAAGCATAAAAGGGTATGTCATTTGCTTAAAAGGCCGGTAATGGAAAAATTGCGCCGTGATCATAAAGCACTGGATCGCTGTCATGATTTTGAACAGGTGGAGGTAAGCTCATGAAAAGCAACAGGTCATTAATCGGGGTAATAGCTTTTGCTCTGGCTCTCTGTTGGGCAGGTATTCTGACCGCAGGATCGTCACCCAATCAGATAGCCAATAGCAAGGATTTGTCACTCAACTCTGTCAGTGTTGAGAAATTTGATGTGAACGTGAAGACGTTGACAGAAGTGACCGAGCGTCACGATATGACGGCCGATAAGAATAATTCCGGCAGTATGGCTCAATCACCTACTCAGGGCGGCGAGGATATTTCTTCGGCCACGGTGATCCCCTCGATGCCTTATCTGGACTCGGGCACTACGGCTGGCTATGCCGATGACTATCAGGAAGTGTGCGACAATGAGGGGCTTCTAAATCTCCCCGATGTTGTCTATTCCTATACTCCTCTGCGGAACGAAGTGGTCAACATTGTCACTTGTGAATCGAGTTATTTTACGCGCATTTTCGTTTATCAGGGCGATGCCGATACGCTGGTTGGCTGCAATCGTTTTGCCATTCAATGCGGTCAGCCGCCTCGAGCCGGCATATATGAATTGCCCATGGATTCGGGCAAGACCTATTACATAGTAGTTGACGGCGATGATCTGGGTGGCGCCGAACCTCCGGGATACGGCGAGTATGTTTTGGATTGCACGCGGGAAGCTATTGTAGATGATTCAGCCCAGGTTCATCCGGGTTATGCCGATGACGGCGGCGGCAACGTCGTATTGACCTATGAAGATATTATCGTCTTTGATGACGCCAGCGCCGACACGATGGTCATGTGGATGGGCTCGAATGACGATGCCGCTTCCTTTGCCACCGTTGGTGGATGGTCAATCAGCGGCGGTTACCCGTCGGTCAGGGCTTTTGGAGGTAATGGACAATTTTATGGTACACTGGTGCCGGGCGCGGGTGAATTCGACGGCGGTCACACCTACCTGATCGATATCGACAACGTGGCGGCCATGGACAATTGGGGTCTTTTTCACTGGGACTGGACCCAGCACGGCTGGCATGATATGCAAATGTCGGCCATCGCTACTGACAACCAGCAGGCGGCCTGGCAGTGGGGAATGCTTTCCTTTATTTCCAGTACGACTTATGGTGAAGGACTGACTAATGCTCCGCACATTTCGTATCCGATCAGCGATGGTTCAGCCACGATCAGCTGGCTGATCAATGTCGATGGTTGTGCCACGACTGCTATCGATATCGATCCGATTACCCGCCGATCCTATGCCGTTTACGACTGGCTCAATCCGGCCACCAGCACCTGGGAACTTCTGATCCGCCAGGATTTTGTTGACAGTCTTCTGGAAGATCCGGGCCCGGGCGTCAACGCCTGGAGCTTCACCGTTGGCGGTGCCCTCGAACATGCTCAATATCCCTCAGTTGCGGTGGATAACAGCAATCTGGTCATCGTTACCGAATATTGGGATGAGAATTCAGGCGATGATCGCGATATCGTCTGCTGGTCCACCTCGGATTCCGATATTGTATCGATAAATTTAAGTGTAATCGCGGGAACGATTGATAATGAACGGTTCCCCAAAGTAGCCCATGTTACCGGTAATATCTTCCTCTGTACTTTTGTACGCGGGGATACCCTATTCCAGTCTCTTTCCTATGACGCCGGTGTCAACTGGAGCACGCCCGAAGAGGCCAGCGATCCCAGTATAGAAACTCTGGTCAGCGAATACCGGACTTCCGATTTGACGGAAGCAGCTTCGAAAATGGTTTGGGAGTGGCGCATCAAGGATGATCTCGATTCAGCGATCTTTATCCGCATCGGCAACTCCTCCTTCGTTCTTGATTCCGATGGCGACGGCGTAAATGACGACCTCGATGTCTGTCCCGGTTTTGATGACAATCTGGATGATGATGGCGACGGCGTACCGGATGGCTGTGATATTTGCCCCGGATATGACGATACCATCGACACCGACACTGATGGTATTCCCGATGGTTGTGATTGGAAATGCGGCGATGCCAATGGTGACGAATCGATCAATGTCGGCGACGCGGTCTACATGATTAACTTTGTGTTCAAGAGTGGCGCGATGCCCGATCCGCCGGGGCGAGGAGATGCTAATGGCGACTGTTCGCTTAATGTCGGTGACGCGGTTTATCTGATAAACTTTGTGTTCAAGAGCGGCCCCGATCCGATCTGCAACCCGGCCTGCGTCTGGTAGACCCTAATTAATAGGCACACGAAAAGGCCCCGATCTTTCGGGGTCTTTTTTTATGCACACATTCAGGCTGCCAGCCACTTTAGAAAACCGCTTGCCTCGATTTCTTGTGATACATATCATTAGACAGAAACATGCAAAATTGACAAGCGGAGAATTTATTATGATAAACCTCAAAGATAAAGTTGCGCTGGTAACCGGCGGATCGCGAGGGATCGGCCGGGCCGTAGTTTTGGCTTTTGCCCGGGAGGGCGCCGATGTCATCGTCAACTATCGAGCCGATAAAAAAAGCGCCGAAGAGACCGCCCGGTTGTCTGTCGAACTGGGTTCGCGGACCGTGATCTATCAAGCCGATGTTTCCGATCGGGACCAGACCTTCAATATGGTCGATAAGGCCATTAAGGATTTCGGGCGGATCGATATTGTCGTCAACAATGCCGGAATTTGGGAACACAATCCCATCGACACCATGACTGAAGAAAA
This sequence comes from FCB group bacterium, assembly GCA_024231695.1. Taxonomy (GTDB): domain Bacteria; phylum Zixibacteria; class MSB-5A5; order GN15; family JAAZOE01; genus JAAEQF01. The sequence goes on along the minus strand of JAAEQF010000021.1, from coordinate 281 downwards.
TCTGAAACGAACCATCGATACAAATATCCTGGGTAGTTTCTATCCCTTGATGGCCGCTATCCCGCATATGAAAAAACAGCGGTCAGGTGTGATAATTAATATCTCTTCGACCGCCGGTCAGCGGGGAGAGGCGTTTCATTCACCTTATGCCGCCTCCAAAGCAGCCGTGATCAGCCTGACCAAATCGCTGGCCGTTGAACTGGCCGATTTCAATATTCGCGTCAACTGTGTGGCCCCGGGATGGGTGGAGACCGATATGAGCCGGCCGTCGCTTCAGGGTG
>JAAEQF010000020.1 GCA_024231695.1 FCB group bacterium | reverse complement strand
ACTCCGGCAACTCGACAGCCGTATCACCGCCTCGCGGCCGCTGTTTTTTTATGCCTATGGTATATCCGATCAAAACCAGGCCGGATTGGAAACACACAGCCAGGCATTAGAACTTCTAAGAACCGAACGATTTCTGATCAACGATCAGGCCCGGACCCTATGTGGAATTGGCGAAGTCGAAAAAGCCTTTTCTCAGACCGATACGATTCGTTCGTCACTCGATTACGATATCGATGGAGCGGTGATTAAAGTCAATAGTTTTTCCGACCAGATCAGGCTGGGTCAGGTCAGCCGTGCGCCGCGCTGGGCTATCGCCTGGAAGTTCGCTGCCGAGACGGCAATAACGGTTTTGGAGGATGTCATCTTCTCGGTCGGACGCACCGGCGTAATTACTCCGGTGGCCGCCTTGACCCCGGTCAGAGTCGGCGGCGTGGAAGTTAAACGAGCCTCTCTGCACAACGAGGATGAACTCAGGGAAAAAGACATTCGCTCCGGAGATACGGTCATTGTCCGTCGAGCCGGGGATGTCATCCCGGAAGTTGTCGGCGTAGTTTTCGAAAAACGGATCGGCGATGAAAATCCGATTACCTTCCCTAAACACTGTCCCTCCTGCAATGAATCGATTAGACGGCCGGAAGGCGAGGCGGCGTATCGCTGTTTCAATCCGGCCTGCCCGGCTCAGGTGGCCGAAAAAATATTTCATTTCGCCGGCAAAGGCGGGTTGGATATCGAAGGACTGGGCGGAAAGCTGGCCGTTCAACTGGCCGAAAAGAGACTTATTCAATCCCCCGCAGATATCTTTTTCCTAACCAAAGAAGATCTGTTGCCGCTCGACCTGATGGCGGACAAACGGGCGCAAAACCTGGTCGAAGCCATCGCCGCTTCATGCCACCGGCCATTGCCGAAGGTCATCCATGCCCTGGGTATCCCCGGTGTCGGAGAAACGGCAGCGGTTCTACTGGCCGAACGGTACGGCACAATCGATAAATTGATCGAAGCCACAGTAGAGGAACTGGAAGCGATAGGCGGTATCGGGCCGATACTGGCCCGGTCGCTGGTTGATTTCTTTACCGAAGCAAGCAACCGATCAATGATTGCGCGGATGAAGGAAGGCGGCGTGCAGTTCACGCCCCACCGCAGCCAACGGCAGGAGGTTGAGGGAATCGCCGGAAAAACTTTCGTCGTCACCGGCACCCTTTCCCGGCCGCGCGATCATTTTAAAAAGCAGATAGAAAACGCCGGGGGTAAAGTCACTTCGACCTTATCCAAAAAAACAGATTACCTGCTCTGCGGCGATTCTCCCGGCAGTAAACTGGAAAAAGCCGGACGGCTGGGAGTGGCGACCCTGAATGAGACGGAATTCGAATCGCTTCTGGGCTAAGGAAGTAATTTCTCGCCTTAAACAGAGTAAAAGTATCCGCTTTAAATCAATACACTGAGTAAGTTCGCCAAACGGCTCGCCCAGAATGAGTTCATAGATCCGGCATCAATCGGCATCGCAATCCTGCATATATTAGTATTTACTTAAAATATAAAAGACAACAGATTATGCTTGACAATAGGCGTGCTTCTTCATATTTATTATTTATCTATTATATGTAATTTCTCCTCTATACAGGAGTAAATTGGTCTTCATATAATCGCCGGAAATCAAATTCGGGCGGGATAGAGGCGCAAGCCGGGAGGGCTATCCAAAAACGACGCCAGGCCAAATATTAATCGAATCGAATTGTACATCGCCAAAAGGATTTTGGCAACCGGGAGAACCGGTTCGCTTTTTAATCTTTACACTTTGGAGGGAGGTGAACAAATGGATTATTTAGTCGATCCGAAGAATTTTGAAACGTCGCTGACCTGCTGTACTCCGCAGGGGTGCTATCTTTATGCGTGGCCATGGCCACAATGTCCGCCGGTAGGCGGTTGATCAAGCGGTGGCCATAAGCGTTAAATGTTGAAACCGGCAGTTGGCGGTCAAAAGCCAAACTGTCGGTTTTCGCCTTCGTTTGTGGGCAGGAATTACAATCCCGACGGCGGGGGATCCTTCCTCGTCGTCGAGGTATATCGTGATTCATCTATTAATTACCTAAGGAGGTGAATAAATGGATTATTTAATCGACCCGAAAAACTTCGAGACCTCTCTGACCTGCTGTACTCCGCAGGGATGCTATCTTTATGCGTTCCCATGTCTGGCGCGGTAGGTGGTTGATCGAGCGAGGGCCATAGACGTTTAGAATCGAAACCGATATTTTTAGTCTGGTGCCAGACTGCCGGTTTTCTTCTTCGTTTATGGGGCGGTATTTTATCCCGGCGGCCGGACATCATCCCGGCCGTCGGAAGAGGCCGCAAAAACGGCGATTAGGGCGTCGTTAAAACTGGATATTTCAATGGAGAGATTCGACATGCCGAAAGTATCATTGTACAATCATTTTCAACCTTGGCGAGACGGACTGTATATCGCCTATAACGCCTTTACCGGCGCCATTGCCACTATGACCGGTGAAAACTACGCCATATATCAAAAGCTCACGGCCAAGCTGGCTCAAAATCCTCTTTCCGATTTAAACGAAGAAGAAATGGAGCTGCGCCGTCAATTGGAATACGGTCACTTCCTATATCCCGATGATCGCGATGAGCGGGAATCCGTGAAATTCATACATAGTCGGGCCCGTTACGGTCAGAGCTCGCTGGCATTGACTATCGCTCCGACCATGGCTTGTAATATGGCCTGCAAATACTGTTTCGAAGAGAATAAAACCGGGCGCATGTCGGCCGAGACGATTAAGGCTCTGGTGAAATTCGTTAAGAAGCGGGCGCCATTTACGGAAAAGCTGTTTGCCGGTTGGTACGGTGGTGAACCGCTTTTGGCTATGGATATAATCGAGGAACTGGGTTCAGCCTTTATCAAATTATCGAATGAACATGAAATGGTTTACTCTTCGTCGATGATATCGAATGGCTATCTTCTGACGCCTGAGAATACCGATCGGCTGGAGCAATTGGGCGTCGGCAATATTCAAATTACAATTGACGGCCCCTCCCGCCTGCATAACGAAAAGAGACCGCTTAAAAACGGTCAACCCAGTTTTGACACTATAATTGATAACATGATCTATGCCTCGGACAAGATGGGGTTGTCACTGCGGATCAATGTCGACAAGAGCTTCCGCGCCGAAATTATAGCCGAACTTCTGGATGAGATCGATGCGGTCGGTCTGCGGGAAAAAGTCAGTGTTCATTTCGGCAAAATCGAGGCTTCCACGCGGGCTTGCGCCAATATATCCGAAACTTGTTTCAACATGGCCGAATTCGCCCGGATCACTACCGATTTTTACGGTCTTCTTTTGGATAACGGATTTCGCATCGACCTGCTTCCCTCGCCAACGACCGGAGCCTGCATGGCCCAGACCGTTAGCGGCTTTTTAATCGATTCCGACGGCGATATTTATCGGTGTTTCAATCATCCCGGCGACAAAGAAAAATCGATGGGCAATATTTCCGCTGATATCGATTTTCAGCACCCTAATTTTACGCGCATGTTTCGATTCAACCCCTGCGATGACCAAACCTGCTCGGTCTGCAATATTCTACCGATCTGCATGGGCGGGTGTCCTTCGCGGCGCGAGGATCGGGGTATTACCGGCGAGGAACTGTGTCAGACTTGGAAACATAATCTGGAACCGATGCTGGAAATAATCGCCCGTTCCAAATTGAATGAGCAAGCCAAGGGGCAAATCAGGGCGGAAGCGAAAGGAAGTAAATAAACCATCGTCCCCTGCCCCCACCGGTTCTTTGCCTTCCTCTGATCGATGTGGATATGGAACAAATCCGGCAGGGCAGAATATTCCGTGGTAAAAGGAGGTGAAAGGATGATTTAATTAATCGATCCGGTGGATTTTGTTCGTGAACCGACCTATCCGCTTTACTCGATTCCGCCCTGCGGAATCGTATGCGGAATCAAGTTTCCCTGTATTGTCCGATGCGCTGACCGCCAGTAATCGTCCGGCGGTTTCCTATCAACCAAGGAGGTAAAACAGATGAATTATTTAATTGAACCCGGAGATTTCAAGGTTTGTCTCAACTGCGACAACGGCTATTGTGGGATTGTGGCGCCCACCTGTCCGGCCAAATGTCCGACGTTCGGTTGTCCGCCGTTTTCCATCCCCTGTACGGTTTACAGTTGATCAAAGCTCATACTCGCCCGTGCTCCGGCTGAAAGGCTGTATCGCGGGCCTTTTTATGAACGACATACAATTAATACAAGACTTGTATTGTATCCATTTCTGATTTTTTTTACGTAATACACTATTACTATATAACAATTTTCATCTTTTGTTTGACAATAACCTGTTTCCTGATTATAATTACTTATCTGGTAAGCAATCGGAACCGGTCGAAATTAATCTTAGTTAAAATGGAAACGCACACGGCCGGATATTGAGGGAAGCAATCGACGCCCCGTCCCGGGGTATTCGAGGAGGAGAGACACACCACAAACAATCAGTGGCGCAATGACAATGTGCCACGTTATGCGGCTTTAGGCCGTCGGTTGATATTCGCATTGACGACCCTTATCGCGAAATTCCGTCATATCGACTTTTGGGCGACGGAAGGCCGCCGGGCTGCCGTTCCCTGCACCGGATCGGTTGCCCTGCGGAGAATCGGGCAGATTCAGGGAATACTGCATTGGATAGATCGGTTTCGCTTGTCGGAACTGTTCGAAAACGGAAGTTCCGATTCTCCGGCGAGGTGGAAGGAGGTGAATGGATGCTATACTTGATCGACCCCAATGATGTTGAGCTAAGCGCTTGCACTTTTCTTTGCGCAACTTTCTGCAAAGGCATATCATATCCGCTTTACAGCATACCGCCGTGCAGATCGTATTAATACCGGCTTGAAATTACTGGTATTTGGAAACAGCAGTTCTTCATAACCGGTCGTTTTGGGAATATCACTGATTTAGTCATCAGCCGCCTGACGTGGCCAGTGATAATATATAAAGACAAAAGCGGAAATCATCCGCCCTGTTTATGAGAGATGGAGGGAATCTATGTCCAAGCTGTCGAGGTTTAATCATTTTCAACTCCGTGAGGACGGCAATTATATAGCCTATAACGCCTTTTCCGGAGCGGTCGCTCTGATGACTGCAGAGAATTATTCAATTTATGGCTTGATAGTGAAAAAACTGGCCGGCGATCCGAAGACGGAACTGAACGAAAAAGAAAAGGAGTTACTTAAACAGCTGGAGTATGGGCATTTTATGGCGCCCGATGATCTGGATGAACTCGAATCCATGAAATTCCGCCATAATTGGGTTCGCTACGATCAGACTTCACTGGGCTTTGTCATTGCTCCGACAATGGCCTGTAACATGGACTGCGAATATTGCTACGAGGAAAACAAAAGCGGAAGTATGTCGCCCGAGATTATGGATACGCTGGTCGATTTCGTGGACAAGCGCGGGCCAAGCCTGAGGTCATTCAGCGCCGGGTGGTACGGCGGCGAACCGCTTTTGGCGATGGATACTATCGGATCCCTGACGGAGAGGTTTCTGGAGTTGGGCGAGAAACATAATTTCGATTACGGGGCATCGATTATATCCAACGGCGTATTATTGACGCCGGATACGACCGATAAGCTGGTCGAGTACAAAGTCCGTAATGTTCAAGTGACCGTCGACGGACCGGGGCGAATACATAATATCAAGCGGCCCTTAAAAAACGGAAAGCCGAGTTTCGACACAATAATGAAAAATGTCACCTATGCTGCAGATAAATTGACGGTGTCTATTCGGGTCAACATCGATAAGAGTTTCGACCGGGAAATTGTCGGCGAACTGTTGAGGGAGTTGGTTGAAGCCGGATTGCATGAGAAAGTGGCCCTCTATTTCGGGTTGCTGGAGCCGGCCACACAGGTCTGTTCCAATATTTCCGAATCCTGTTACGAGACAGCTGACTTCTCTAAGGTGGAAATCGATTATTACCGGATGCTTCTGCAGAACGGATTCAGCATTACCCGTCTGCCCTCGCCAACGATTACTTTCTGCATGGCCCAGGTATGCAATTCCTTCCTGATTGACCCGGCCGGTGAAATATACCGCTGTTTCAACCACGTCGGTAACCCGGACAAAACCATGGGTAACATCCGAGATGATATCGATTATCAGCATCGCAATTTCCGCCATCTCTTCGCCTTCGAGCCTTTTTCCGATGAACATTGTCGGGCGTGTTCGCTTATGCCGATATGCATGGGCGGTTGTCCTTCGCGTCGAGCCGACCGCAATTTAACCGGCGATCAAATGTGCGAAACCTGGAAACATAATCTGGAACCGATGCTGGAGATTATCGCCGTTTCCAAACAAAGAGAGCAGTTGAAGAAGGCAGAAAAGGAAAAACTCGACAAGCAGGAGGCCAAAGTCGCCGCCGGGGAAATTAAATGAGCGAGTTCAGATTTTATCCGCGCGTCGCCGTATGGGAAACAACTTTTGCCTGCAATATGCGCTGTCTTCACTGCGGGACCTCGGCCGGTAAACGACGGCCCGAGGAGTTGAATACTATCGAGGCGTTGAAGCTGATTGACGATCTGGCCGAACTGGGATGCAAGTCAATAACGCTATCCGGTGGAGAACCTCTGCTTCGCGAAGACTGGCGCCTTCTGGCGGAAAGGATCAAGGAACATAATCTGGAGATGTTTATCATCTCCAATGGTTTCATAATGGATGAAAACACGGTTGATGATCTATTGCGGCTGAAATTCGACAATATCGGCATCAGTTTCGACGGCACGGAAGAAACGCACAATCATATCCGCCAGAATCCGAAAAGTTTCTGTCAGGCGATCAACGCCATGACCCTATTGCAGCGAGCGCATGCTCCTTTCTGTGCCGTAACCCAGGTTTCAAGTATCAATATCGACGAGTTGGCGGAAATCCGCCGCCTGTTGATTGAAGTCGGATGTCGGCTATGGCGCATTCAGATGACCACTTCAACCGGACGGATGCGCCCGGAGTTGACCTTGCCCTTAAGCCACTACCCGCAATTGGTGGACACGATCCTGGAATTCCAAAAGGACGATGACACAATCCTGGTGGATGTCGGCGAAAATATCGGCTATTACGGCTGCAAAGGTGCCCAACTGCGAAAAGGCGAACCGTACCTTGGTTGCCATGCCGGGATGCGGGTTATCGGTATCGAATCGGATGGGACGATCAAGGGCTGCTTATCGATGCCGGAATCGTTTGTGGAGGGGAATATCAGAAAGACGTCGCTGAGCGAAATCTGGCACAACCCCGAGGGATTTGCCTATAACCGGAAGTTCCGCCGGCAATCGGCTGAGGGAAAATGTTTTGATTGTCATTATCTGCCTTTGTGCCGGGGCGGTTGTGCGGTCACCTCGGTTTCATCCACCGGCCATCGGGCCGATAACCCGTATTGCATATACCGGTTTGAGCAAAACGAGGGGATATTACCGGAGGACAGCGAGGATATTCTAAGGATTTTGAAACGATTCGAAGAACCGGTAGCCGCCACTGACCAATAACGATCTACTCGCCATCGGAATGTATCAGGCCGTGCCTGGGATCAGGTGATGCTTGATAGTCGATTCGATTTCCTGCAAATCGACTTCGGTGTTTTTGCACGGTCCGCAGGGTCTGATATTGGGAAAACCGATAACCGGAATATGCGGATTGACCTCGACAAATCCGGTTAAAAGGTCACGCTCGCAGGCAACGGCGATAATCAAACCGGGCCGCAGTTCGCGGATTTTTCGCCGAGCCTCTCCCCCGCCCCCGGCCATTGCCATATTAAAGCCGTAATGATCGCGCATTTTACGCAAAGCAGAATTCATCTCTTTGGTCAGACAACGAGGCAAAACTACCAGCATTTTGGCCGGTTGAACATGCTTGGGATCGCTGGAGATAATCAGATTGTGCAGTTTGAGAAAGGAATTGAACATTTTATCCGGCGCAATTCCAATCAGACGGCCAATACGCAAGGTCAGTTCCAGCAGTAAATTCACCAGTTTGGGGACGATAATGAAAGTCGATAAAAACGGCCGTTTGGTCACCGCGCCCCAGATAAACAATGCCAGCCAGACAAAAAGGATCGCTGCCATAGTAAAATAAAGACCGTTGAAAACCGAGCCGTAAATATGCCCCATCTGAGACAGTCGCGGATATATAAGCCAGCCGAAAAGAGCGGTCAGACCCAGGACGACGACAATGGCTCCCATGGCCAGCCCGATAAAAACGCGGGCATCGGTATCGGCGGAAATGTCTTCTACCCGGCCGTTCCAGTCAGCCCATTCATCACCAAGTTTGCGATCAGGACGACGGTTGTCTTCGGTTTTCTGTTCCATACCACGATAATATACGCAGGTAATCCGTCGAATCAAAAGCTTTTTGAGATGTGACTCTGAACTAAAATATCGTAACCGTATCCGAGGGACAGCAGTACGGCGCCGTGCCCCGGTAATAATAATAATTTATCAGTATCAGCAAATCTTCCATTGTATGTAAACCGTCGCAGTTGATATCACCGGTTTTGTCCATAGCCGGCGGTTGGCCGCCGCGGAAAAGATAACCGACATAGGCCGTGGCATCGGCCAGGTCGAGCCGATAGTCGCCATTGACGTCGCCACAGATAAAGTCCTCGCCCAGTTCAAAAACCGCGGCTTTCAGAAACGCCGCCGCCGAATCGATTTCCATTAAGGACAGCGGGAAATTGAGCAGGTAAAAACTGTAATCATCTCCTCGGTAACGGATACCGTTAACCTGCCCGTGGGCGGGGTTACCCTGATCGGCCGAACGATAAAAGAAAATCGGTTCGGCCGGAGGATGCGACCAGAAATATCCGGAGTACGGCAGTCCACCGGGAATGGCATAGCCGAAGCTGTTGGTCCGAACACTGTCCCAGCTCTGAGGCGGATAGATATCTCCAACCGGATCGGCTCCGATCAAATCACCTTCAAGCTGATAACCGGGCAAAACATTGAGCCCGCCGATATAACTGCTGTCTATCATAAAGCGGTTATACAAAATCGACCAGGGCTGATGGTTGACGATCCGGGATTCACTGTCGGCTGAGAGACCAACGGCCGCATGACGCAAAAGAATGATGGCTTTGCCGCCGTTGGCCAGGTAATCAGACAGGATGCGATTCATATCATCGGCCAGCGAGCCGGCCATGTTTTCGGAGCTTATAATAACCAATGAGTATTGAGCCAGATCAAAAAGCGTCAACGGCTCGGCTTCGGTGTGCTGGCGATAAGTAAAACCGATATCGCCAAGGCTCCTATCCAGAAGTGATTCAAAAAAGCCCTCGTCAAAGGCCGGGTTGGATGAGATGTTGCCCGGATTCTGGTTTATGGCCAGAATTCCAGATGAGGGCATCAACGGGATCAGCGTAAGCGTCTGTGAATAAGGAGATTCGTAACCGTTCGCCCCCACAGCAGAAACGAAATAGACGTATTCGCCGGCCAGTTTCGTGTCCGTGTCAAGATGAGTAGTATCGGTTGTTTCAATGACAACTATGGTGTCACCAAAATCCTCGAGACGATAGAGACGGTAAAAATCGGTGTCGGCCGACCGTGACCAGTGCAGCCGGGGCCGGGCATTGCGAGCGGTGCCGGTCAGGCTTTGCGGTGTATGCGGAGCACCGGGACGAAGCCGTATTTCCTGAGTGGACAACCCAACCGCGCCGCCGTGATCGAATGAGGCAATAGAGAAGAAATATTGCTGATCGGGATCGAGATCGGTCAGGATCAGAACCGTATCCTCTGCGAATGAAACCGCAGCCACCCAGGTCGAATCAGCGATGCGAGCCAGAAGATGATAACCAGCCAAATCATCGACTCCTTTGGAGGGCCAGGCAAAAGTAGCTCGGTCATCATCGAATGAAGTCAACTTGAAATAATCGGGCGGACCGGGTGGTGGAAATGCAAGCCCTTGCTTGAATATCTCGGCCGCGGTCAAGGCGGAAGTTTTGAATTCGGATAACGACAGGATTTCATAATAATCGGATACCGAGCGAGGATCGGTCGGATCGAACCAGGTGTAAATATGGGAATTAGCCAGGGCATTGTTGCCGATGATATAGGCGACGCTAAAAACAACCGAGTCGGATGGCTGGAGATCAAACGGTCCGGCCGAGATGACAAAACGGGTGTCTCCACCGAAAGCCGCTACCTCGCCGTCTTCTCCCGGCGCGGCCCAGCCTGAGTGAAGCAGGCCCGCTTCGATCTGATTATGGTCGATTTCCGGATAGGACATAACGAAATACTTGTTGCTGTCACCGCGCGGCGCGACCATACCATCGCCGAGATCGCGATATTGCGAGGCCAGTTGGCGCGGTGCATATTCGCCGCCGAAAAGAGACTCGCTCACCCACCAGTTGAAATTAACCCGGTAATCGGCGGCTGTCAGGCCCAAGACCTGCACGCCGAATACGCCGTTGGCTGTGAAATCATCGTATCCGATCCGCCCGGCATCGCCGTTCATATCCAGCGAGTAGCCGACGTCAAGATCGACCCACTGACTTTGATTATTTACTGCGCCGCCAAGATAGCCGGAGATATCATCGGTATGCGTCTCGCCTCCCGAACCGATATCTCCGTCAGCATATATGCCAACCCAGCCCTTTTCTAAAAGTGTGGTGTCGATGTTTTTTACGGTATATTCCACAATAACCGTCCGGTCATAAGGGGGTGTCTGCCACAAATAACTGTGGGATCGAACTTCCAATCCGAGCGGATACCAATCGTTGCAATCACCAAGTTGACAGCGAAACAGCGTGTCGCCGATTATAATCGTGTCATAGGCCAGGGCGATATGCTCCCAGTCGGCTATTCCCGGACCAGTTAATACCTCGCCTGCGGGACCAGCCGGGGGAATAAGCTCTGGCGTGGCGTTGATAAAATCGAAAGAATGCGAAATGAGCGTGTCGTCGCCTTTGATACCGCCGATCCAAAGCCCGGCGCCGCTTAAGTACTCTCCCGGCGAACGCCCGGGGAAATTGGCTCCGAACCGAGATGGCAGATTGCCGGTCTGCTCCTGATCATCGGCTACATTGAAGGCGCCGACAAAAGGCCGACCGACGGCCATCCGATTGGAATGCGTCAACCAGAATTCGGTTAAAGTATCACTGACAGATTGGAACCGGTCGTCGGTTTCAGCAACGATAGAGTTTCCCTTGAAGGGCAATTCCGATCTGGCCCAAAGCGGAGTATCCGCCATCAAACAGGTAAGAAAAATGATAATATAAATATATCGCATAATAGAATAGCGCCTAACCGTGCCCGAAGTTGTTGCTTTCAGTAATATAACGAACGATGTCGATTTTTGTGGAATTTTTCTTACGTTAGTTGGACAAAACACTGTCCAAACTTCGCCGTATGTCGTTAGTACAAAGAAAACGAGGAGCTTCCCCTCACAAGAAGCTCCTCATCCCCACCTCATTAGTACCCTTCACCGCCATACAGAGTAACTAACTTCAGGAATTAGTAGTAACAAAATGCATGCCAAACCACAAAGGACGCCGTAGAATAGTTTTAATTCATTAGCCTTCAACAAATTAAAGTTGTAGTTATGTATTGAACCACCCTCATGGGTAATCGCATCATCCGCATAATCTGCGAGATTACAGTCGTAGCTCAGGCCATCGCATGATCAAGATGCAATAAGACAACAGCTTATACTTTTTATTGGAAAAACCGCAGATTGAATGGGAATAAATAAAAAAGGCGCAGGAACTGCGAAAAACTCCTGCGCCATATTAATCTTTTTACATATTTAACGTTGTCCGGGCAAATGAACCGACATCTTGTGAAGATTATGACAGGCCTCCATAACCGATTCAGAAATCACCGGGTGTGCGAAAGTTAGCGATCCGAGTTTTTCGACGGTAAGACCGGTTTTAATCGCCAGCGCGGCCGTATGGATAACTTCAGTGGCATGAGGCCCGACGATGTGAACGCCAAGCAGTTTGTCGGTTTTCTTGTCGCCGATAACCTTAACCTCGCCGGAAATCTCACCTTCGGCGTGAGCTTTGCCGAGGGCTCTTATCGGGAATGAGCCGATAGCAATATCATGCTTTTCAGCCGCCTTCTCTTCGGTTAGCCCCACCGAGGCCACTTCGGGGCGAGTGAAGATAACCGAGGGGACGCCGGTGTAGTCGATTTTGGCCTTTGCTCCCAGGCAATTATCCACAGCTACTGCACCTTCGGCCACAGCGGTATAGGCCAGTAGTATGCCGCCAGCCACATCGCCGATAGCATAGACGTTTTTCGCCGAGGTCTGCATACCTGCGTTAACCTTGATTGAACCGTTTTCATTGAGGGTAACACCTGCGTTATCCAGACCGAGATCGGCCGTATTGAAGGCCCGGCCAATGGATACCAGGATTTTCTCGGCTTCCAGAGTTTTACTATCGGACAGGACGGCACCGATCAGACCTGATGCAGTATTGGCAAGTTTCTCAACTTTACTATCGGTGTGTAGTTTGACTTTGAGTTTTTTGAGCTCGCGAGTGATAATATTCGAGGCCATGGCATCTTCCATCGGCAAAGACCGCGATAACATTTCCACTATTTCGACTTTGACATCAAGCTGGGCCAGCATAAAGGCCCACTCGCATCCAATCACACCGGCTCCAATAATGAGCATTGAGGAGGGCAGTTTTTCCATGGTCAGCAGGTGATCGGAAGAAAGCACGTTAAGGCCATCGAGTGGAAAAGCCGGAATAATGGCCGGGCGTGATCCGGTGGCAATGATGACATTGGCAGCCTCGATATCCTCTTCACTCTCGTCGTCGAGATCGAGATGAATGACTTTGGATGATTTGAGTGAACCGAAACCACTGAAGTGATCGACACCGTAGTTTTTAAACAGACCCTTTATGCCTGCGACCATTCCGCCGACGACCTTGTCCTTGCGGGCCAACATAGCCGGCCAGTCGATTGTCGGCGTACATTCAAGAGTGATGCCGAAAGATGCGGCGCTTTTCATTTTCTGGTAAAGATTAGCACCGGCAATAAGCGTCTTGGAAGGGATACATCCCCGGTTGAGACAGACACCGCCAAGCGCGTCTTCTTCAACGACAGCCACTTTAGCCCCTTTAAGCGCGGCCCGAATGGCGGCCGTGTAACCGCCCGGCCCGGCGCCAATGATGACGATATCGTACTTTTTGATGGCTCGTCTCCTTTTTTGGGGTTTCGCCTAATTGGGAAATTATACGCAGTACCGGTTTGAATCTCAAGCTTTTTTGCCAAAAAAAGAACCCCGCTGAAAGGCGGGGTTCTCTGCTATCATGTGTTAATTGATTTATTACGGTTTCCCGGTTATGGTCACTATCACAACCAGTGAGTCGATAGTCAGATCGAAATCATTGGTCGGCAGAGCCACCGGATAAAGAGCGAAGTTGCCCGATTTGATGGCGGTCGTGGCAAATTCCAGATCGCCGACATAACCCATCGATTCATTCCAGTTGATAGTTGTCGTCGCGTCACCGGGAACAGTCAGGCTGTTGAGAATCACCGCGATCACCGTATCTGCTGCCGCTTCGGCAGTGGTGTAATTCAAGCTCGTATCCGGTTCAAGCAACAGCTGAAAAGTGATAGCGGTGCTTTGATTGTTGGTCACTTCCAGGTAAAAACCGATATTGTCGATACTTTCAATGTTGTCTTTGATGTCTTCAAAGTCACCGTCATCGTTGAGATCAACTTCCTGCTCACCCTCGGAATATTCGCTATCGGTGAGGTTAATCTTAACACCTGCGTCATCGGGGGACACGACGTAGGTAATGACAATCGTACCGGTGGGAATACAAGCCGTCAGAAGAAGGGCCAACGACAGTATTCCGATAAAAACAAATGCATATTTTTTCATCGTCAGACTCCTTTATTCTGTGCCGAAGTAATAGGTTATTCCGCCGGTTACGCCGACCGATTTTCTGGTGGATGATCCTTCGGACGCGGCAATATTGGCCCGACCGCGAACATCCAAGTCCATTTTGGGCGACAGTCCCATGGCAAAGCCCAAGCCAAGCGACCAGCCAGATTTGTTGGTGGTTTCATCCCCGTCGCGTTTGGTGTTGTAGAGAGCGCCGCCGATGAATGCATAAGGTTTGAATCCCAGTGTCGCCAGCTTATTGCCGAGCACCAGATCGACACCATAATGAGTGATCGAAGAACCTTCGCGCGTGCCAACACCATCCTCTTCGGCCTCGCCGTAACTGCCGAAATTAAGGTTCGGTTCCAGAACAAACAAATCATTCAACCTGATGCGAGCCTTGAGACCAAGAGTATAGCCTGTCCCCTGATCTGCCTGTACAATTGGCAGAATAGAACCGGCATATACACCAACGCCAGTCGGCTCTGCCATTATCACCGATGCGGTAAGCAAAAGCGATAGACATATTGCCACCATTACTTTTTTCATTAATCCTCCTGGAAATTAATCTGTTCAATGTCTTGTATGTCAGAATTATAAATTATCATCGAGTTCAAATCAATACTTAAATAGGTAGTTTCAAAAAAAACGCATGCGAAGTGTAATCTATTTGAACCTTTTGTAAATATAATAAACAGACTCTTTTATACAAAAAGTAAAAAGTGCTGGATTATTCGGTCGGTTTTACAAAGAATATATTTTAAGCATTGTTTGCTAAACCATTAAATTTGAGCAAATCCACCATTACTCATTGTCCTCCATGGCATTACAACGATAGCGCGATTTATTAGTGGTTTGTTTATTTATGAATTTTCCTCGATTAAGGGCTTGACAAGCTGGGCCGGCAGTATTATTTAGGCATGCTTTATTAAACTTCTGGAAGGTTTATCATAAACTGATGAAAGCGCCGATTGGACAAAAAATCAAGGATTTACGTCTGGCCGCCGAGCTGACCCAGTCGGAGCTGGCCGACCGAGCTCAATTAACCAAGGGCTTCATTTCGCAATTCGAGAACGATCAAACCTCTATCTCTCTCGATTCGCTGGTTGACATTCTGGAGGCTCTGGGGTTGAGCTTGGGAGAATTTTTCAGCGAGAACGGCGAGGATGATCGGATTGCCTTTACTCCTGAAGAGCGGGTATCGCTTCCGGGTAAGGGCGCTAAAATCTTCGAACTGCTGGTACCGGGATCAACCAACAATCTGATGGATCCGATCCTGATCACACTTGAGCCGGGTGAATCATTACCGGCCGAAGAAGCGCACAACGGCGAAGAGTTC
The DNA here is from genome assembly GCA_024231695.1 of FCB group bacterium. Taxonomy (GTDB): domain Bacteria; phylum Zixibacteria; class MSB-5A5; order GN15; family JAAZOE01; genus JAAEQF01. The sequence continues at coordinate 2,746 of JAAEQF010000020.1, read as the reverse complement.
GGCTATGTACTGTCCGGTCAGATGGTGGTCAAATTCGGCAAAAAAAGCCATCATTTGCGCAAAGATGATTGCTTTTATTTCGAGGCTTTCAAGCCTCATCAGTTTATGAACAGAGGGCGCAACAAATCTACCATCATCTGGGTGATGACTCCCCCCCAGATGTAACCGGGAACCGAGTAGTTCGGAGGACGCGGCAATGAAAAAACTGGGACAACATTTGTTGGCGGAATTCACCGGCTGTGACACGACGACTTTGAACTCTCTTGATAAAATAAAATCGATTCTCATCGAAGCGGCTCGACAATCCGGAGCGACGATAGTCAACTCGGTTTTTCATCATTATAATCCTCACGGCCTGTCCGGTGTAGTCGTTATCGCCGAGTCGCATATGTCGATCCATACCTGGCCCGAATACGGGTATGCCGCGGTTGATTTTTTCACCTGCGGCGAAAGGGTCGATCCCTGGAAAGCCTGCCATTATATGAAAGAGCATCTGGGCAGTTCTGATATGCAGACACGGGAAATACTGCGCGGCCTTCCCGGTGGCAAGGATGAAGTTCTACCGCACAAGCCGGCTGCTCAACCAAGTGAAAAACGCGAAGTAGCCTGAAGCGAGGGGACCATGAAAGCCATTAACATTCATAACCGGCCGACTGATCGCCATTTGCGCGGTTTGGATCAGTCACGGTTCGGCGATCTGTGTCAGGAAACGGCTACGCCTTTCATGATTTTGCGCACCGAGAAGATACGAGGCCAACTGAATCGTCTGCGCCGGGCCATACCGCGGACCGAAGTTTTCTACGCGGTCAAAGCAAATAATCATCAGGCCATCATCCAAACGCTGACCGAGGAAAACGGTCGCTTCGATATCTCATCAGCCGCCGAACTCAAGCAAATTACTTCCGCCGGTGGGCGGGCCGATCAGGTTATTCACAGCAACCCGATTAAAAGTCGGCTCGAATTCGATACGGCAGTAGAAACCGGAGTGACTACTTTCGTTGTCGATAACCCGGACGAACTGGAGAAATTCACCCGCTATGAAGGCCGGGCCGGAGTTTTGCTCCGATTTAAAACCAAAGCGGGCGGATCGGTTGTTGATCTGTCTTATAAATTCGGGGCCGAACGGTCCGATCTCCCTGCTCTACTCGACCGCATCCGGGATATGAAAATTCCGTTTCGCGGTTTTTGTTTCCATGTCGGTTCGCAATGTCTGGACTGTTCCAAATATACTGCAGCCATAGCCGATGCCGGTCAGCTTATTGCGCTGGCCGAGGAGCGTGGACTAATAACGGAGATTCTGGATATTGGCGGTGGTTTCCCGATTGAATATACCGACGGCGTGCCTGATATCGAGACTATCGGCGCGGCCATAATGACAGCTCTAAATCAGTATATTGACCCCCGGGTGCGAGTAGTCTGCGAACCGGGAAGATATATCAGCGGCGAAGCAGCCACGTTAATCGTATCGGTTATTGGAAAAGCAGTCCGCGACGGTCGTAAATGGTATTATATCGACGATGGCCTATATGGATCTTTTTCGGGCCGTTTGTTCGATCAATGTTCGTATCAAATCCTGACCAATCGCAACACCAAATGGGAAAAGGCGGTTCTGGCCGGGCCAACCTGCGATTCCTTCGACGTTATCTATCGTGATTGTCTTATGCCGCCTCTGGATATCGGCGACATATTGATTTTCCCGACCATGGGCGCCTATTGCAGCGTATCGGCCACGGAATTCAACGGTCTGGGGTCGGCCCGTGTCATTCCCGTCGATTGGTAATTGTACTCTAAGGAAGTCACCATGAAACAACCACCCGAAGAATACATTCAAGAAGATTCGATGACCGATTTGTGGAATGTCTGGTACACGGAACTGCATCAGGGCAAATCGGGTCTGACTTTTAAAATATCACGATTGATTGAATCGACGCAATCCGACTTTCAGCGTATCGACGTGGTGGAAACCGAGGAGTTCGGCAAGGCGCTGGTTCTATACGGATCGCTGATGATCGCCGAGGGCGACACCGGAGCATACAATGAAATGATCGCCCATGTGCCCCTTTTCGCGCATCCGCATCCCAGAGAGATTTTGGTAATTGGCGGCGGCGACGGCGGTTGTGTGACTAATGTGCTGAAACATCCGGAAGTCGAAAGATGCACTATCTGCGAAATAGACGGCCAGGTTATTGAAGTCTGCAAAAAACATTTCCCGCACATCGCCAAGGGCTTTGATGATCCCCGCTGTCGGATTGTTATCAAGGATGGTAAGGAATTTATCTCCAATACCGACGAGAAATTCGATATTATTCTTCTGGACCTGTCTGATCCGATCGGCCCGGCCGCAGATCTTTTTCAAAAATCGTTTCATGAAACGGTACGCAACCGATTGAACGACGACGGCATCATGGTGGCTCAATCGGAATCGCCCTTGTTCAATCCGCAAACGGTTAAAGCGATGTATAGTAATTTGAGGGATATTTTCCCAATTGTCCGCATGTACACCTGCCTGATGCCGATTTATCCATCCTGCTTTTGGTCGTTTGCTTTTTGTAGTAAAAAATATCACCCGATCGATGATTTCGATTCCAAAAGGTATGCGGCGACCGATTTGAGCGATTGCAATTATTATAACGAGGATGTCCACCGGGGAGCTTTCGGCCTGCCGGCCTATGTAAAAAAGCTGGTGGAATTTTGATCGGTACTTGAAATTAGGGCACTAAAAAAAGCCGGTCGTATGACCGGCTTT
>JAAEQF010000019.1 GCA_024231695.1 FCB group bacterium | reverse complement strand
ATTCATATATCTAATAATTAATGTTTATTTTTTGATATTATATCTATTAATTTATTAACAGTCTCTATCAACTCGTTTATTTTCATTTGGTCATTTTCATATCCATACACACCAGTATCTTTAAGAGAGATTCCGCCTATACGTTCTATTTTATCTATATTATTTTTTGTCATATATCTAATAATTAATGTTTAAAAGGTGGCGTTTTTATAGAGAACGCCATAACTCTGCCCCCAACTTATTCTATACGTTTTCCACATTTACTACACACATCGTGGTTTTTAATTTCTTTTAATTCTTCTTCTGACTTATCTGAGTATAATATAGAGTTCTTGTCTTTTATTGGAGCGTTACAACATTTAGATTTTTCTTTTTTCATATAGTTGTTATTAATCTTTTTTTCTTCTTATTTCATTCATTTCTTTTAGTTCTTCATCTACATTTTTTACAAGACTATAAGCCACTAATGCTAATATTAGAATTAATGCAACTATAAAATATGTAGGTATTAAGACTATAACCCAACTCCAATTTATTACACTTGTTAATTTTAAAACAACAAGCAATGTTGCTACGATGAATAATGATGTTAATACTATTGTTTGTTTCATATGTTTTTTTTATTTTTATTAATTTTTATTTTTATGTGAACCGTTAATTTGTTTTTTGTCTAATCTTTTTTTAGCTCTTTCTTGTGAGCCTGGAATGTATGGACTGAATCTAACAGTCTCTTCTTGTTCTATTGAATCCTCATATGCTCCCATAACAGCACAAGAAGGAATCATACAAAATAACATGATTGTTAATAGAATAATAATATAAATAATTATTCTTTTTTTTGTTTGTTGTTTTTTGTTGAAGAAATCACTTTTCAAACATTTCATAATCTTCTCCTTTAATTATAAGTTGTATTCGTTTAACATCGACCTCTTTTTAGCAAGTCTGAGAAATTCATCTACTCTTTTTGCTTTTGCTTTTGCCTTTAGATAGTCTTTATATCCTTCATTGTTTTTAGCTAATGCTTTAGCTGTTGATTGTGGTTTTCCTTCTTCTATATATTTAGCTTCTAGAGATGCTAGGTCTCCTTCGTATTCTGCTATTTGATTATCTAAGTCTCCTTTAAGAGCATTAACTTGTAATGCAACTTCAATCCAATTAGAAGGACTGACTGGTATATTTTCTTTTACACGTCTCTCTATTTCGTTTACGAGACTGTCTAGAGTTTTCATATTTTTAAAAAGGAATTTGTTCTACTGAAATCTCATCATTAGGCTCTTCTGGTTGTCCTCCGTTAGCCCATTCAGCTTTTTCTAATTTATTATTAATAGTTTCAATTGTTTCACTTTTATCTTTTACTCTAGCATCTTCTTTCTCTTTGTCTGATAATTTTTCT
>JAAEQF010000018.1 GCA_024231695.1 FCB group bacterium | reverse complement strand
GCTTCCGTCCGGGTCGGTTTCAACCTCGGATCACCCCCCCCCATGGATTTTTAACCGCTAACTACTGTGCCGCCGCTACATGTGACCTCACCCAATGGGACGATCGGATAGCTATAACGATAAAATTCTATTGGCACAGCGTTTTGTTGTATTGACAACTTAAGTTCAAGCAAATCAATGCGTAGTTGTGCATTTTCAAGCTGAAGTTCCAATTCACGGATTCTTGATTCATTTTTTTTCTGATCTTTCATGTTGTCTCCTTATTCCACCAATGATCCGCGGCCGTTGGCGTGCCGTCTGCTGAGCATCCCATCATCATTCCGCCCTCTTCCTGCATTTTTTTGTGGCGATCGTGGCAGGTTTTGCACAAGGATTGAAACGGTCCTGCCCAGAATCGGACCATATCTCCGCGGTGTGGGATAACGTGGTCCACGACGTTGGCCGGCGTGGCCTTGCCGTCGGCCTTGCATATTTCGCATAGTGGGTGTGATTCGAGCTGTGCCGCGCGTAACTTGCGCCAGCGGGCTTTGCTGTATAAATGACTGTGTTTACCTCTTGGGCGAGCCATCAAGGTATGTCTCCGGTTCTGTGTCCTGGTCCTGGCCCTCTGCGCGCTCGGCCTCGATGAGTCCGCCGACCAATGCAAAGATCGCGTCTGCCAGCTTGTCCAGCTTATCAATGAGCTCATCAAGTCTTTGTTCTTCCAAGGCCCATTACCTCTCGCTGTATATTTTCCAGTCGATCCATGACCGCTTTGTGCTGTTGTTCGTTGGCCTGTCTGACCACTTCGCATACGTCTTGATATACAACGCTATCTGATAGCCTTTTCGTCTTTTCTTCAAGGTGCTGCAGCCTTACCCGTATGCCGCCCCATGCCACCAGGCCACCAACGCAGCCACCTACCAGGCCCGAGATGGCCGAGAGTACAACCGCCGTTATTATGCTGATCATGTATTGTGATCCCCTTCTCGCTGTTGTGTTTAATATTTTACTCAATGCCGTCCCATATTGTCAAATAATCTTTGACGCTCTCCACGGCCTCACGCCATCCACAACAAACATGGACGAGATAGCCCTGTTTCCGTAAAGCCTCGTGAAAGTGTTTCTGTGCCTGTGAGACCTGGCCACCGCTCTGGCGTTTGAGCTCTATCCGTAGTCCATGATATGGTAGCCGTGCGATCGGGACGTCGATGTCCGGGACTCCAGGCCGTAGGCCCTGAGCCTTGAGTGTGGCCCGGATCCTTGGCGAGACCCGGACCCCGTTCATGGATCCGTTGATGAGTTGAAGTTCTGGATATTTGATTTGATTTGAGTACACCCATTTAAAAAATTGTTCCTGTTCCCAGGCTTCAAACGGGCTGTTATTTTTCTTCGCCATGTTGTTGTTTTTCCTTTGATTTATTTCGGCCTTGTTTTGGCCGGGCTCAATACCCTCGAGAGTGGGTATATTTCCGGTCCGGCAGGCCGGTATATATCCCTCTCTTTAGAGAGGGGCGATTTGTGCCGCTATTAAAAGTGTAGATTTTAAGCCTTTTTTTAATAGCGGCAAACGTGTTTTTAAAAATAAAAGTTGCCGCTATTAAATCTTCCAGTGTTTAAGCGGCTTTTAATAGCGGCACGCCTTTTTTGCCGCTATTGCCGCTATTAATTGTTGTCTATTGTGTTAAGGACCGTTTTCGTCGGTCCTGACCCGCCTGTAATCACCTCCACGGCGATCAATCTGCAATCCTCAATCAGTGCGTCAATGGCTATTTTCATGTCCCGCCTGCGTCTGAATTCCGGGAACGCGGCGCCCATTTCTTTGGCGATATCTTGACCCGCTTTTCCCCTAATTAAATCCCGGGCCGTGTACTCCACGATGTCCAGTTTGAGTAGGGAATAAAGCATATCCGATAGCTCTTTATTTCGGCGTTTCCAGGGCTCGTCGAACTCCAGCACGCCACCCTCACCGCGTTTAAAACATATCTGGCCGGGCAGATCTTCGCCATAATTCGACTTTGGCGCGTCAAACATAATATATAGGCGTGGATTCTCAATACAATATTTATCGGCCGTTTCTTCGTCCATTCTCACAAGTCCGCCCTGCCACCTGCAGCCGTCCACGATCGCGGAGCTGCCGCGGCTCATGTTCTGGCTTATTTTGCCGGCCGTGTCCTTTGATGTATGGTGCGAAAATAGGATGGTCAGGCCGTGGCGCTTTGAAAGGCCCTCAATGGCCTGGATCCATTGTGTGGCGTGATCGCTGTTGTTTTCGTCCAAGCCGTAAAATCGGCTTTTCGGGTCAATGATCAGGAGCTCCAGGCCGGCGTGATTCTTAATTGTTTCCTCGAGCCAGTAATATGAATCCGCATAAACCGGCGTGGCGCCGTCCAGCCGCATGAGCGGGCCGAGCTCGCCATATACTGACGCCGCGAATAAAGGCGATGGAAACACACCTTTTCCGATATCCCATAGCCGGCGATCGAGTTCGTCCTGTGTGTCTTCACCGGCAATAATAAGCGTGCTTATTGGCTTTGGAGCATTGATCGGCCCGAACTCGCCACCAGAGGCCGCGGCCATAGCCAGGGCCAACAGGAAAAAAGTCTTCCCCGTGCCACCCGTGGCCGTCAGGACGCCCGTAACGCCGCGCGGGATCAGGCCTTGATCGTTGTATTTAAAAATAAAGTCGAGCGGCGCCGGCCTGGCTTTCAGCCTTGTGGAGACCCTGGACCCGTCCGGCGTCAATGGTGGGAGCTTGGATGTTCCGCCGGATCCTGAAATCTGCTTTTTCACGGTCTCAATGTCTGAAATAGTGGCCAGGTCGTTGAAATCTGATAGCTTTAGATCTGGATCGTCGCCGCCTGGCAGTCCGGTCAGGTCCGGGATCACCAGCTTGGCGCTTATCTCCCTTGCGGTCTCCTTGCCGGCCTTTATGCCTGGATTCCCGGCCGTGAATTTGTCATTGTCCGCGCATATTGTGATCGGCGCCGTTGGGTTTCTAAATCTGTACGCTCGCGCGGCCTTTGGCAGGTTTCCACCGTTGAACCCGCAGATCACCGTCCCGCCCGTGGCCTTGTGAATCGTGGCGCCGGTCGCGTAGCCCTCGCATATATAGATCTGGTCATTACCAGGGATCGGAAACATGAGATCCGAGACCCGGGCACGCCATAAAAATTTCTTTTCACCGTCCGGCTTAATAAATTGGATATTGTGAAGGTCGCCGTTTATGTCCAGGACCGGGATCAGGATCGTTCCGCGGGATTGTTTGAGCCCGAGCGCCGGCACTCCTTTTTTCTTTAAATATTCGTGCCCGTTGCATGGCATGGCCTGATCCCAAATCTTTTGAGCCTTAATTTTTCCGGCCGCATAATTTCGCTTGGTCTGTTCGTCCCGGACCCGCTGCGCCTCTGCGACGGTTTTCTGGTGCTGCGCTGCCTCCGCGTCTGTCATGGACCCGGTGCTCTTACTGCACCAGTTGACGGTTTTTCCAGATCGCCAGTCCCCGAACGCGCCGCCGGATATGCTTGGATCGTAGAAAAAAACATACCATCCGGCGCCGTCGCCTTTTTTCTCTGTGTCAAACCGGGTCAGCTTGCCGCTGGTGTCGATATGGCCGGGCTCGTAGCCGTGTTCCATCATAGCGGCCTGGAATGCTGCTATGGGATTTTCTGGTGGTCCTGTTGGTGGTCGGTATTTCTTTTCTTTTTGTCGCTCTGCGCCGCTGAGATCAATCATTTATTTTCCTCTTTTTGAATTTTAGTATTAAGGTCCTCAAACATCTGGATCCGCTCCCCGATCCACCTCGCGCATGGTACTGCCCAGGAATTGCCCAGGGCTTTGTATCGTGCGGAATCGGACGCTGGCTTGCCTCGGTGCGGAACGGCTGTGTAATCGTCTGGGAATCCCTGGAGTCTTTCACATTCTCGCGGTGTCAGACGGCGGACGCGCATTTGTGTAGTAATCGATACATGAGAACTTGAACAGCTTCTTAGCGTTGGCGATATATCCCCAGCATCGCGGCCATTGTCTATATGAGAAAACGCCACGGGTTCCGCGACAAACTGATAATTGTGTTCGGCGCCGCTGCGGAGAGCTTGCGCGGTGTCGTTCATGATCTTGCCGCCACCGCTTGCCCATTGGACCTGTTGTGCGACTATCGGCGTTACGCGCCCGGTGCCGTCCTCGCTTCCATCGTGGCGTGATTTCAGGGAATGGGTAACAACGGCTTGGAAATTATCCTTGTCCGGCATACGCTGACCGCCGCCGGCGTTTCTACATGTCAGGCTATTTGTAACGTCCGCGCCGTTCCAGTATTCAGTCACTAACTGGCTGTTGTGTCCTGTGTCTCCGCGGTCGGGCATCCCGCTACGGCTATTAATGCACGCTGCAACTGCGGCGGGAGCGTCTTCCCTCTTTTCGCGGCGCGGCGTAAGATCCCGGAGCAGGCTTTCGCGCTGAGAAAGAACCGCCCAGGCAGGTCGCCAGTCTCCAAGATATCCGACAACCCACACACGTCTGCGTCTTTGTGGCACTCCGAAATATTGAGCGTCAAGGATTCTGTAGCAGACACCATACCCGCATTCCGCCAGCGCCCCGATGAAGGCTCCAAAATCCCGTCCTTCGTTACTTGACAGGAGTCCGGGCACATTTTCCCATACCACCCATCGGGGCTTGTAATAATCAACAAGGTCGACAAAGACCCTTGTAAGGTTGCCACGCGCTCCATCCATTCCCGCTCGCTTTCCTGCGACGCTGAAATCTTGGCAGGGCGTTCCTCCGCAAATAAGCTCAACTGATTCTCTGTCAATGGGCCATTGTTCATAAGTTGTCATGTCTCCATAATTTGGCGTGTTTGGGTAATGGTGCTGCAACAGCGAACAAGGGAACGGCTCGATCTCTGAATAGGCGATTGCTTCCCATCCCAAGGGTTTCCATGCTACGGTCGCGGCTTCTATTCCGCTGCAAATTGATAGATATTTCATTTATGTTGTACCTCTATCATATTTCCTTAAAAGATTTTCATACATCGTCTCCGCCTGTCCCGTGATTCGTTTGATACATTCTGATTTTTCTTGGGATGATTCGAGTTTTAAGTCCTCCATCAACGACTTGAACCGAGCTATCGATTGTTCGTTTTCAAGTTTCATTATTCAATATCCTTTTCTTGTTTTAATAGTAGTAAAAATCCGGCCGGGCATGCTCTGAGCAGGGGCCCGGCGGAATTGTTCAACGTCCAAAAGCGCCCTTGATCGTCCCGATCGGGTCCAGGCCCTTTTCTTGAGTCCGCAGCCATGAATAAATCCCGCAGTCGGCGCCGATCAATCCGAACAGCCAGGACGGCAGGCCGACGGGCTGAATTATAGTTCCGAAAAGCGCCGCCATGGGCGGGATCCCATAATTCAGTAAAAGGATCGCCATATATACATAGGTCCGCGTTGGCCTGGCCCGTCGTGTGAAATTATCGCTGGATTGGACCTGGGCCGCTTCCGTTTCGTTGTGTGACTTCGTGGCCTCCATTATGGACTCGGTGACTCGGGCTTCCGTGGCAATTATGGCGATCTCTTCCGCGTGGTCCATCTCATACATTTTGAGCGCATAAGCGCCATTTTCAAATAGCTTATCCTGGATCCGCTGTAACGCGTCGGGCGCGTCGGTGCTTACGCCGTTGCCGTCAAGGACCATCTCGGCCACGAGCTCGCCGGCTGGGCCGAGCAGGCCGGACCCCAGGACCGGCGCGCCTTTCTCGATCGCCTTTTTCCCGAATTTTACAAGGTCGTTCAGATCAAATTTACTCATGGTTTCACCTCGTTAGTGTAGTTTATGTTCAAGTTTATCCCTGTTCATCTGGTTCCTTCCCCCCTTTGTTCGTTTCCGCACGCTGGGCGCCGGTCAACCGTTCCGCGTGTCGGATCATATCCTTGTATCCGTCTGGAAACAGGGTCCGCAGCATCTGTGCTACTGGCCCGCTTGCCGTCCGGTCCATGCTTACAAGCATTTTCATCACCTGGCTGGCCTCCTGCGCCCACTCAATATGAGCTGGAAAATCTGAATGATTCGCCATTATTTTGAACTCCTTCTGACCATTTGCGCGACGTTGAAGCGCACGCCGTCCATGTATACATTCTTACCCGGGCAGGATTTTTGATACCCTTCACGGCCGATCTTTTTCTGCATCTCGCCATGACCATAAATGTCTTTCGGGCTCAGACCGTGGGCCCTGCACCAATGGGCCAGGAGATCGGCGAGCTTCTTTTTCTGCCAGGCTGTGGGTTCGTCTTTGTCGAAATCGCCGATCAGACAAACATGCAGGCTGTTGGCGTTCGCGTACTTGCAGCCGTTGGCGGGCGTGGCTTCACTTAGGATCCGATCAACGCGCGGTGCTTCGGGCTTCCGGTTCCGCCATTGGTTGTATGTATGATATCCATTTGTTATAACGACGTGATAGCCGGGATACTTCCACCGCGGCCCTCCTGGGCTCTTTGTGTGCAGGTCCATGATAAAGTCGCCGTCTCCGCGTGGTCCGAGACTGTGGTGTACAACAAGGTTTTTGATTTTACGCATTTTATATCCTCTCCTTTTTTTGTTTTTAAAATATTTATTTTATCATAAAAGCCGGACAGCCGGGATTACCGAGTCCGGGACACGGAACAGGACCGCCGATTATGAAACAAATCTTTTCTGAATCGTCATTGCATGGGCTTGATTCCAATATGGTAATTCTTTGTTGATCTCTTTGAGTTCTTCAATCGCTTTCGCCAGTTGGTTGCTCATGTCTTCTCCCCTTTCAGCGCGGATAGTTGTTTTTCTGCCTCATTAATTTTGTCCCAAATCGGATTTTCTGTGCGAAAGAAATCAGATGCGAATCTAATTGCAGAAATCAAATGAGGTATAACGTCTACCAGCCCCTTCACCTTTGCGACATACTCGCGTCGCTCGGCATCGTGGGCTATGAATACTTCGGCATCAACTTGATCGACGTGATAGTATATTTTTCGTTCATACTCATCCCTGTTCATCGGCTTCCCCTTCCGTTTCAAGAATCGTTTCACAGATAAATAGTAGCTGTCTTTCTTCCGCAGCAGCCCGAGCAGCATCCCGAGCAGCAAGAGTAACCCGAGCAGCATCCCGAGCAGCCCGAGCAGCAGCCCAAGTAGCAGCAAGAGTAGTCCGAGCAGCAGCCCAAGTAGCCCGAGCAGTAGCCCAAGTAGCATCCCAAGTAGCATCCCGAGTAGACATGCCCGCATCTTCTGCACACTTACATGCAAAGATTGTTCTCTGTCTCGCATTAAATAGATTTACCGCAACCCACACAATATCTTCTGCCGGAATATCCATCTGCACGATGTCTGCGAGAGTGACGGTATCACGCCCTGAGAATAACTCTGTGACTCGCCGTTCTGTGTATTCTTTACACAGTTCTAAATTGAGTATGTCTTTAACTGTTAGCTGTTTCATCGCTATCCCCTTTCAGCGCGGCGAGTGCTTGTTCAATGTTATCAACAATATGTGGGTCAACGCAGTCTTTAATCTCCCATTCAAGCAGTTCTTCTACATGTTCGATTAAGTCCTGCACCGCGCTCGGATTGGCGATACCGGATAGGGCGTTCACACAGGCTATGGTGCGGTTTCTATATTTTGAATACATCCCCACATCTACGATTATTTTTTCTCTTTCATTCGACAGGACAACACCCTCAACATCTCTCCACGGCTCATTAAATTCACTCATGGCTAACCCTCACTTTCGATCTCCTGTTTAGTTCTGCCGTTTCTTTTTTGTGGCACGGAACGCAAAGCGTCCGTAGATTTTCCATGTCGCTTGAACCGCCCATTACAAGCGGTTTGATATGGTCCATTTCCCAGGTTGTGTGCAGTGTTCCGTAAACGAATTTAAACCCCATTGCACGCATCATTTCTTCACGGCTGACTTCACGATAAAGGAATAGTTTTATTGAGCTTAACAGCATAACCGTGTCCGTCCCGCACATCGCGCACACGCCGCCATCCCGGTCAAGTACGGCCTTGCGCTGCGTTACTGGGTCGCACTCAAGCATCGCGGCGTCTTTGCACCTGTTAGAACACCACGACTTTTTCCGCGGTGGAACCTCGTGGCCGCAATACCTACACAGGCGACCAGCTCTAACCGGGTAGCGTTCGTTTAACGTGTTTCGCTTTTGCATTTTTCCTAATTCACTTTCGATAATGGGCTATTATCGCGGCTATGCTTCTATGCCGCAAATCTTGCAATATCGCCATTCAATACCAAGGTGCGTGTACTTAATCCATGAATGGAAACCAAGCAAACAAAATAATTTGCGGATCATCCCTGCTCCTCTCGCTATGCGCGATAATTATGAATAATCGCGGGTCAGCTTTTCTTTATCATCTCCGCGACTATCTCGCGAACTCGCTGCTCGGTGAGCGGCTGTTCTTCCTTCTCCACCCGCGCGCCGCCGTCCTTGCAGGTGTCAAAATAATTTTTATTACCTGACACCCAGCACTCGCCCTTGCTGCATTTTTTTGAGTCGTTAAGCGGTGAATGGCACCCGCTTTGCCCCTCGAAGCGCCGCTTCCGGTTCAGTCACGCCATAAAGCTTTGCCAGTTTCTCGGCTTTTGCATTCATCCTATTTATCATTTCTTCTGTCCACACGCTTTCCGTTTCTCCCATTGCGTAATCTTCTCTAATCCTTGGAGCGTATTTGTTCTCCGCTTCCGGTTGCTCGGTCGCGGGGAAAATCGCGTCAAAATCAATCAATAGAATGGGAAGATTTTTTGCTGTTCTTTCAACAATAAAGTTACGGAATATGTCCACATTGCCGCGCAGGGCGGCGAGTTCTTTATCTTCATCATCAAAAGATTTTTCATATAGCTCTATTTCCTCCTCCAGCTCCACTATCCGCGCTCTCTCCTGTTCTATGATTGTCTGGTAATTTTCAGATCGCGTGATAACCTGCTGCTCCAACTCCGCGATCCGCTTGTCTTTCTGCTTAATCTTTCCCTCTTTAAGCTCAAGAAGATCGTCGCGGTCTTGAATTTCCCTGTCTTTCTCGTAGCACTCCTTTAAATGTGTTGCCCCCATCGGCACTTTATTTCCGCACTTGTCGCATGTAATGTCGTTCATAACTCGCCCCTTTATTTTTCACGTATCGTTTAAAGTGTGGGCCGGGTCACAATGGACCCGGCCCTGCTCAGTTATTGCGGGAAACAATTAGAAACCCGCGTTTCAAAAAGTGCTTTAGCCGGAAAAGTCAAAGATCAGATCCGGCAAAATGTCCCGTGCAGGAATCGAACCTGCGACATCCGAACACGCCAGGGCTTCAAAAGTTTCCTGGATCCGCTCCGGTGCTCTGCCTGCTGAGCTAACGGGACGCCAGTGTGGTTTATGTAATTGTGAAAATTCCCCCTTTGCCCCTCGAACTCAAAGTTGTATAAAGATTTTATCTGTTGCTTTTGCCGGTGTAAATTTGGTCACTCGGCAATATTGTTATTTTGCAAAACAACGCTTATTCCAGTCGCACCATTTACATTTATAAAAGGTCGGATCCTGGCTCATTCTCGGCAGGAGCTCGCCGTGGTGGCTGGCCTGTAGGATCCGCACCGCTTTAGCATATAGCCGCTCGGTGTCGGGCTGGCTGTATGGTACGGATTCCCAGTATATTTCCATGGTATTCATGTTGACCGCTGAGAATAGCGCCGGATTTTCCGTTAGCTTGGCGCCCTCCATATATATTTGACATTGCGCGTAATATATGGGTTTTTCTTTTTTCAGCTTATTTTTGACCAACGGGCGCCAGGCTTCTTGTTTCAGACCCTTGTTTTCCCATAGCCTGGGAAACGGCCCGAACTCAGCCGGGCCGGCTGTGATGATCCCGTCATAGTGGCCGGCAAACTTTCCGCCGTATTCGGAGAATCCAAACTGGTTCCCGTTCTCGTCCTCTGTATGAATCTCCACGCCGGCCAGGCGTAACCATGGGATCACGGCGTCCTCGACCCAATACCCGCGCTCGAATATTCGGAGGATCTGGCCGCTGAACTCGCGGCCCTCGTCTTTTGGCGTGTTAAAAAAATCATACTGTAGGGCCCGCTCACAATCGGCGCCGATCTGGGAACCGCCCAGGTAGTCCCGGGGCGTCTCCAGGGCGTTTTCGGCCTGTAGCGCCTTGTCTATTTGGGCGTTCAGTCTGTCCGATAACATTCTTTTTGAAGTCAGATCAATGGGCATTATTAGCTCTCCATAGTTATTTGTTTTCATATTAAAATAGTTCCTTGATATATTTAATCGGAATCCCCCTCTTTTCAGCAATCCTTATTTCAGCCTGAACTCCCTTGCTTTCAAACCACCCATCTATCATTAATACAAACATCCTGTCACATTTTGAGAGCATAAGCGTATCGAATACCTCCCAATAACTCCAATCGCCAGGCAGTCCGAATTGTGCGATAGGATGTGTATGAGCAATTGGAGAATAAACAAACTCCCCGCCCTTCATGAGCTTCGCCGCCACGCGGCAAACCTCATTAAATCTACGCTCCCGGACATCTGAATCATCGTGGGAATATGGTGATGCGAGATAGATTAATTTTGGCATATTAAATACCCTCCGAAAACAAATCGTGCGACTGCTGACGTGCGTTGATGTCTGCCATTTTTAGATTAGTTACTGCTTGCTGAAAGTATCCTGGTTTCAGCTCTATACCAACGAATTTTCGACCGATAAGGATTGACTGATACCCCTCTGAGCCGATACCAGCGAACGGGGAAAGAATAGTATCCCCGGAGTTTGACCATAGCGTTACAGCGCGTTCAATAACGTCAAGCTGCAACGGGCATATGTGCTTTTCGTCTTTTTCGTCGCGTTCTTTTTGAAGCGTGTTTCCTTGTTCAATATCCATCCACACGGGAGAGGCCCATTTCTGCCAGCGCGACACAGGGAAGTTTTCTGGCTTCCTACCAACGGGCTCTTCGTTTATTCCAGGCTTTCGGAATGTCACCAGATAATCGGCTATTCCCTGGCGGCTTCGGCATGAATCCTTTTTAAGTTGTTTGTATAGCAGCCCGAGCGCCTTTGTCCGTTGCATTGCAACAACTGGATCTTTCCAAATGCAAACCTCTGAATGATAAATCCATCCTTCGTCCGCAAATGCCCTGATAATCTCGCCGCGAAAATCGCGGATTCCGATCACTCCGTCTTTTGTTAAAGACGTCGGTAAATTCATGCGATGTACAGAGCAATTACGTCCCGGCATAATTACCCTATATAGTTCGTGGATCAAATATTTAAAATGCTCGAAGAACTGATCAGTATTCGCGCTGTTTCCCATGTCGCGCTCGCTGTCTGAATATGTATATAGACTTGCAAACGGCGGAGAGAACACTGAGAAATGAATACTTTCGTCTGGTATTTCTTTTGTTTTTTCAACACAATCCCCAAGATGTAATGTCCAGTTTTCCCCGTGTTCAACGCTTTCCGTGTAGTTTTCCCTGTGTTTTTTGTCTCCGTGAATTATTGATCTCGATGTTACAGACATAGCTATCACCATTTTAGCGGCCATTTCCTCCGAGTCGGCTTCCTTTCGTTTGATGTTTTCCAATACTGCCCCTTCAGTTTCAGCTACAATTATATTTACATTAACTTCTCTTGTCTGACCGAAACGCCAGCATCGTCGCACGGCTTGATAAAATTGTTCCCACGAGTCAGAAAGCCCGACAAAGGCGACATTGTGGCAATGCTGCCAGTTCATCCCGAATCCCGCTATCTTTGGCTTTGTCACCAGAACCCTTGCTGCCCCGTCTGCAAAAGCCGCCATTGCGTTTTCTTTGTGTTCTTGTTTGTCAGAGCCGCTTATTGTTGTCGCGTCTGGGATTAGTTTTCCGAGCGTTTCGGATTCTGTATTAAGATTACACCAGATGATCCACTGTTCCGTCGAATTGTTTACAAGCTCCGCGCACGTTTCGGATCTCGCCTGCACAGTTGCCGACCTCGCCCGGATTCTCTCCTGTAATGTCTGCGCCGGGGCCGCGAACAACATCCCTGGAGTTGGCTCTGTTGCATCCAATATGATTTCTTTCATGTTTAGCGCGGGAAGAATAAAATCGCAATCGTCATATCCAAGGTCAGACGGTCTGCGAATATATACGGCCCAAGACGCAACCCACTCCCAGAACTTCATTTCAGCATGGCCTTTTATGTGCCATTTCTGTGTGCTGGACCCGTCATTATAAAAGAACATTGACAACATTTCCTCACGCCGCATAACGCCCATAAATTCAGAATGGTTTCCGAGTTCCATGAAGTCATTCGGCGCGGGCGTGGCCGTACACGCAAGGCGGAATGGCGTTTCTGAAAAGTCAGAGATTATCTTTGTTCTGAATTTTCCGGTATAGCTTTTCAAAATACTGCTTTCATCAAGTACGACACCGATAAACGCAGACGGATCAAAGTGCTCAATCATTTCATAATTCGTTATGTTAATTCCTGGCATTACATCTTCTTGTTTACGACATACGGCAACATCCACGCCAAACTTATTCCCCTCGCGCTGAGTCTGCTTTGATACAGCAAGCGGGGCCACGATTAACACATTCTTCCCGGTGTGTTTGTGAATCACCCGCGCCCATTCAAGTTGTAT
>JAAEQF010000017.1 GCA_024231695.1 FCB group bacterium | reverse complement strand
CTTTAGGTCGGGCATTTCGCCGTCTATCATCCGAACCAGCGGAAAAAAGCGGCGGCTGACGAACTTGCCCATATTGGCCACGAGATCGTCAGTCCAGTTGATTTCGATATTGGGCGGGGCTTTAAAAAACATCGCCAGCCGAGTGATATCACCGCCTAAATTTTCGATCAGGCTGATGGGACTGGTAACGTTTCCTTTGGTTTTGGACATTTTAATGCCGTGTTCATCGTTGACCATGCCATGGTTATATAGCCTCGTGGCTGGTTCTTCGATGTCCAAAATACCAATGTCCTTGAGAAATTTGGTGAAAAAGCGGAAATAGATCAAGTGCCCGACCGCATGTTCGGCCCCGCCGATATATTGATCGACCGGCAGCCAGCTTTGAGCCGCCTTTTTACTCAGGGGAGCATTGATGTAATTCGGATCGGTATAGCGCATGAAATACCAGGAGGAACAGATAAAAGTATCCATCGTATCCGGATCGCGTTGGGCCTCTCCCCCGCACTTGGGGCAGGAAACGTTAATAAAGTCGGGCACATCGGCCAGAGGAGAGCGCCCTTTGGGCATATAGTTGTCCGTATCGGGCAAAATTACCGGTAAATCATTATCGGCAACGCGAATAGGGCCGCATTTCGGGCAGTGGATAATTGGTATCGGTGTGCCCCAGTATCTTTGCCTTGAAATCAGCCAGTCGCGCAGACGATAATTGACTCGGGCTTTACCGATTTTTTTATCTTCGGCATATTTGATTGTCTCGGCTATCGCTTTGTCGCCGGGTGTACCGTCAAACGGCCCGGAATTGACCATTTCACCGTATTCGACATTGGCTTCGGTCATTTCTTTTGGATCAAGTTCTATGCCCTTTGTCGTTTTGATGACCACTTTAATCGGGACATCATATTTGCGGGCAAACTCAAAATCGCGCTGATCATGGGCGGGCACGGCCATAACGACTCCGGTACCGTATCCGGCCAAAACATAATCGGCCACCCAGAGTTGGATTTTATCGCCGTTAAACGGATTTATAGCATAGCAGCCGGTAAAAACGCCGTCTTTGTCCTCGCCGGCAGCCCGCTCAACTTCGGTTTTCTTCGCCGCCTTCTCGATATAATCGTCCACCGCGTCTTTGTATTCGGCCGGGATCTCGAGACTTTTGAGAATATCCGCTTCCGGTGCGATAGCCATAAAGGTTACACCATAGACGGTATCAGGTCGGGTAGTGAAAACGGGCAGTTTTTCGCCGGTGTTTTCGATACTAAAATCGATCTCACAACCTTTGCTGCGGCCGATCCATTCTCTTTGAATAGCCTTGATCGAATCGGGCCAGCCGGGTAGATCATCCAATGAATCGATCAGGCGGTCGGCATAATCGGTGATTTTGAGAAACCATTGTTCCAGATTGCGTATCTCAACCGGGCTGTCGTCCCTCTCGCAGAATCCGTTTATGACCTGTTCGTTGGCCAAAACGGTATTACAGGTCGGGCACCAGTTGACTTTGGCCTTTTTCCGATAAGCCAGGCCACGGTCGAACATTTGCAGGAAAATCCATTGGGACCAGCGGTAATATTCAGGCTCGTGCGAGGCGATTTCCCGGTTCCAGTCGAAAGATATTCCAACTTTTTTCAGAGTATCGCGAGAGACTTTGATATTGCCCTGAGTCCAGTCGCGGGGATGTTTCTTATTTCGGATAGCCGCGTTTTCGGCCGGTAGACCGAAAGCATCCCAGCCGAATGGGTGGAGAATATCATGCCCATTCATCATCTTGTAGCGGGCCACGGCATCGCCGATGGTATAATTTCGGAAATGCCCCATATGGATGTCGCCAGAAGGATAGGCGAACATCACCAGTAGATAAAACTTCTTTTGGGGATTATCGGGAGCGCGAAAAAGCTCCGATTCTTCCCATTTATTCAGCCATTTGGCTTCTATGGTTTTATAGTCGTAAGCCGACATGCCCTATCTCCAATCAGGGAGTTAATCTGGTCATTAGTCTCGGGAACGGAATCGCTTCCCGGATGTGATGAATACCGCACATCCAGGTGACGGTGCGTTCGATACCAAGACCATAGCCGGAATGAGGCACCGACCCGTATTTTCTCAAATCGAGATACCAGTCATAAGCCTTCTCCGGCAGTTTTTCCTCTCTGATCCGGGCTAATAGCTTGTCGTGATCATCTTCTCTCTGTGAACCACCGATAATCTCGCCGTAACCTTCCGGTCCCAGTAAGTCGGAGCAGAGCACCGTCTCCGGGTTATCGGGGTTTTCCTTCATGTAGAATGCCTTGGCGTGTTTCGGATAATTGACGATAAAAACCGGCTTGTCGTGCATATTGGACAAAATTGTTTCGTCCTCGGCGCCGAGATCGTCGCCCCATTTAACATCCGATCCCTTCTCCTGCAAGATCTTTATCGCTTCTCCGTAATCGAGACGCGGGAACGGCGGAGTGATCCCCTCCAATTTGGAAATATCTCGTTCCAGAGTTTCCAGATGGGATCGGCAGTTTTTGACCACCGATTGGGCCACGTGAGATAACATCTCTTCCTGATTCTTCATGTTGCCTTCGTTGTCGCAATAGGCCATTTCGGCTTCGATCATCCAGAATTCGGTCAAATGCCGGCGAGTCAGGGATTTTTCAGCACGGAAAGTCGGTCCGAAGCAGAAGACATTGCGGAGCGACATACAGGCTGCTTCAATATACAATTGCCCGGTTTGAGCCAAATAGGCTTTGCCCAGTTTGAAATATTCGGTTTCAAAAAGCGTTGAGGCCTCTTCCCCGATCGAGCCGGTCAGAAGCGGTGAATCGATCAGCACAAAATCGCGATTATAAAAGAATTCGCGAATAGCCCAGATCACCTGATTGCGAATATGCATGATGGCATACTGGCGCGAGGATCTCAACCAAAGATGACGATTATTATGCAGGAATTCTACGCCATGTTCTTTTTTTGTGATCGGGTAAGGATCGGCGATTTGTACCGGTTCGATACCGGTCACGCTCATTTCATAGCCGCTGGGGGAACGCGGCTCCTCGCGAACAAGTCCGGTTACTATAAGCGAACTTTCCTGGGTCAATTCGCCGTAGAGAGCAAAGACCTCTTCCGGTAATTCGTTTTTGACCATGACTGCCTGAACCGTACCGGTGCCGTCGCGGACCTGAAGAAATTTAATTTTTCCACCGGAGCGTTTGTTATACAGCCAGCCAGAGAGACGGACCTCTTCTCCAACAAAATCGCTAAGTTTGGCAATGGTGGTATCGGTCATTTTTCAACTCCTGCATGAATTTTCCAAGCCGGAATTATAGGCAAATATTCGACTTATATCAAGAATTTTCGGAGGAGACAGGTTTTAATTGAGCCGCCCTGAGAAGATTATTGTGCCGGCCGCCAGATCGTTGATGGTCCGGTTTTTGAATCTTTCCATTTTCGAGCCGCTGACTATTTTGCCGTGAAGGCTGAAATAATCATCAAGGCCGTAAATTGCCGTCCGTGGGATAACAAAATCATCGTTTATTCCCTCTCGGCGATCGCCATCCAATCCGAAAGCGAAACGATATCCGCAATTTTGGGTCTGTTTGTTGATGACCCGGCTACTGCGGCCGAATGGAAAGCTGAGATATTCAATTTCGGTCCCGGTGATATCCTCCAACCGTTTTCTTGAATCGGTCAATTCCTGAACAACCCGGTCGCGGCTCATGGAAGTAAACGACCGATGCGATACACCGTGGGAACCGATGATGACGCCCTTGTCGGTCAGTTGGCGCAGTTGACTTTCGTCGAGATGATGGGCCGGAAATAAAGACGAGGAGTATTCCCAGCTGTTTTTGCGCCCAATATAACCGGTCGGCACAAAAAGCAAGGGTGTTATTCTCTGTTCACATAATCGAATCAGTATTTCAAAGTTGTCGGCATAGCCGTCGTCAAAGGTGATGGTTATCGTTTGACATCCAGTCTTCTCCCCGTCGGCCAAATCACGATTCCAGAAGTCAAATCCCCACTCGCGGCAAAGGTCAATTATATCAAAAAAATATCCCGGCTTAATATTATTAATACCGGGATAAAACCGTTCTGAAGTTTGATGGAAAGCGGTTATGAGGTTTCGCTCAAACATTTCCCCGCCGGTTTAAAGAATCGACCAGTTTATGTCCTCAAGTTCTTTTTTACGGGTCGGTCCCAATGACGTGAAGGTCAGATGAGTGGTGTCGAATACCCGATTGGCGACGTTACGAACCTGACGAGTGGTGATGCGGTCGATATTCCTGATGGTTTCGTCCAGGTCGAGATATTCGTCCAGCATCAACTCCTGACGGGCTATCCGATTCATCCGGTTATAGGTCGATTCCTGAGCCAGAACCAGTGAGCCTTTCAATTGCTCCTTGATTTGACTCAGTTCAGTTTTGGTCAGAAGCTTATCCTTAAGTCGCCGCAATTCTGTCAGAACCAGATCGGTGGCCTTGACCACATATTTCTTATCAGAACCGAAATAGACACAATACATACCGATATCGCGAAAAAATTCTTGGAAGCTGGAAATATTGTAACAGTAGCCGGCTTTTTCCCGGACGCTTTGGAAAAGACGCGAAGACATACCACCGGACAACAGTGTATTGGCCGCCAACAATGGATAGCGATCCAAATCAGGGAAACTGATGCTCGGAAATCCCAGGCAAACCTGAGTCTGATTGGTTTGATTAGGATAAGCCCTAACAGTGAAACCATTCGGCGTGGGCAGATCATCGGAGCGGACATAACCATTGGACGGCCACTTGAAACTCTTTTTGACCATTTTCACCAATTCGCGGTGATTGACATCACCGGCGGCGGCGACCACAATGTTGGCACCCTGATAATGATCGCGAATATATTTCAGGACTTTGGCCCGCTTTAACCCGGCGATAATTTCCGGGCCACCCAATATCGGCTGCCCCAGCGAATGCCCCCGCCACATTTGCTCGCTGAACAGGTCATGGATGAATTCGGCCGGTGTATCAGCCACATCCTTGATCTCTTCCAGAATTACCTGTTTCTCCTTCTTGATATCCCCAGGAGTAAAAGTGGAATTGTTGAGGATATCGCTTAGAACATCCATCGCCAGTGGAAGATGGCGATTGAGGATGCGAGCATAATAGCAGGTGTTTTCGCGGGAGGTAAACGCATTGATTGAACCTCCCAGCGCTTCTAATGCCTGGGCAATTTCGAAGGAAGTCCGTTTTCTGGTTCGCTTGAAATGCATATGTTCTATAAAATGCGAAACGCCGCTAACGTCAAGCATCTCATCGCGCGAACCGACATTGATCCAAACGCCGATCGACACCGAGCGAACCGAGGGGATATACTCGGATATCACCCTCGTTCCGTCCGTTAAGATTGTCTTTGAAAATCCTTTTATCAAGCTCTAATTCCTTGACCGGCGGTTGCCTTGATGGCGAGAACCGCCTCCTCCGCTGCGCGGCGGCCTCGGGGGCGGAGCCACGTATCCTTCCGGCTCCGGCAAAAGCGCCTTGCATGATAGACGCACTTTTCCGTCACGATCAACGTTAATGCATTTGACTTTAACCTGATCACCGACCTGAAGGACATCCTCAACTTTGTTGACTCGTTCATAGGCCAATTCGGAGATATGAACCAAACCGTCGGTACCGGGCAGGATTTCCACAAAAGCACCGAAATCGGTCGTGCGCCGAACGGTACCCATGTATTCCTTGCCGATTTCTGCTTCTTCGACAATGGCCATTACCCGTTCGCGGGCGGCTTCTCCGGCGGCAGCCTCAACCGAAGCGATCAGTACCGTGCCGTCATCATTGATATCGATCTTGGCGCCGGTTTCCTCAACGATACCCCGAATGATCTTGCCACCGGGTCCAATCACCTCACCGATTTTACTCGGGTTGATCTGCACGGTCAAAATCCGTGGCGCATATTGGGACAGGTCACTGCGGGGCTGGTCAATAGCCTTGGCCATTTCGCCCAGAATGTGGAGACGGGCTTTTTTGGCTTTTTCCAAAGCCATGGCCATGGTTTCCAGATCGAGACCCTTGATCTTGATATCCATTTGCAAAGCAGTGAGGCCATCAGATGTGCCGGTAACCTTAAAGTCCATATCGCCGAAATGATCCTCGTCGCCGAGAATATCGGTCAGGACGACGACCTTGTCCTCTTCCTTGATCAGTCCCATGGCAATACCAGCCACGGGCGATTTGATCGGCACACCGCAGTCCATCATGGCCAGCGATCCGCCGCAAACGGAAGCCATCGAAGAGGAGCCGTTCGATTCCAGAATATCAGAAACTATCCGAATGGTGTAGGGGAAACGGTCACCGACTGGAATGATCGGGTTGAGGGCTCTTTCGGCCAGCGCACCATGGCCCACTTCACGCCGACCGACTCCGCGGATGGGGCGTACTTCACCGACTGAGAACGGCGGGAAGTTGTAGTGAAGCATGTACGATTTGGTCGATTCGCCTTCCAGTTCGTCGAGGCGCTGTTCGTCAACTTTGGTGCCCAGCGTGACCGTCGCCAGCGCTTGGGTTTGTCCGCGAGTGAAAACCGCAGAACCGTGCGAACGAGGTAAGACCGAAACTTCACAGTCAATCTGACGAACATCATCGAAACCGCGTCCGTCCAGACGGCGGTTCTCCTCGATAATCATCTTTCGCAGTTCAATATTGTCGCGGTCGTGAATCTGAGCCTTAATGGCCATCTTCTTGTCCGGAAACTCCTCTTCCAGCGTCTCGCAGATTTCCTTGGAGAGAGCATGTTTGGCGTCACCGCGAGCGTCTTTGCAAGTGATGGCGTTGGCTTCTTTTAACCGATCGCCCAAAAGCGCATCGACTTTGGAGATTAAGGTTTCGTCTTTTTCCGGAGGAGTGAATTCTTTTTTCTCTTTGCCGCATTTAGCCTTCAAATCATTGATTAGAGCACAAACCTGTTTGACATAACCGTGCCCGAATTTCAACGCCTCAACCATCTCCGGTTCCGGGACCTCATAAGCGCCGCCCTCGACCATGGTGATCGAGTCTTCGGTTCCGGCCAGAATTATGCTCATATCCGATTCTTCGGCCTGCTGTAGCGTCGGGTTGATGGTCAATTCACCATTGATACGCCCGATACGAACACCTGCCAGAGTTTCGGCAAACGGCACATCGGAAATGGCCAGAGCGGCGGCCGTTCCGATAAAGCTCAGAACATCAGGATCGTTTTCCCGATCGTGAGACAGGCAGAAAATGATAACCTGAATTTCGTTCCGATATCCATCGGGGAACATGGGTCTGATTGGCCGGTCGATTATTCGACAGGTCAGAATTTCCTTTTCCGAAGGCCGACCTTCACGTTTGAAAAAACCGCCCGGGATTTTGCCGGCGGCATAAGATTTTTCGCGGTAATCTACCGAGAGAGGTAAAAAATCACGCCCTACAATCGGGTCTCGCGAGATGCAGACTGATGCCAGAATCATGGTGTCGCCGTATTGTACGGTAACTGCTCCGTTGGCCTGCTTGGCAAGTCGTCCTGTCTCGATTTTGAGCGTACGACCGCCGATTTCCATTTCTACTGAATGACTCATTATTTTCCTTTCCCTTAGCGCCTCAGACCCAATTCCGCAATAAGCTGACGATAACTTTCAATGTCAGTATTGGTCAGGTAGTCCAGAAGACGCCGCCGCTGTCCGACCATCTTCAACAATCCCCGGCGGGAATGATGATCCTTCTTATGGATCTTGAGATGTCCGGTAAGATGATTGATCCGTTCCGTGAGAAGAGCAATCTGCACTTCCGGCGATCCGGTATCTTTGTCATGCAACTTGAACTGCTCGATGACTTCTTTTTTCTTCTCTTTACTCGTAGCCACTTTCACAACTCCTCAATTAATGTATAAGCTTCAAAATTATTTCTTTATCCCTGGCGATCTGTCGCGATAATTCTTCGGGCGAGTCAAACCGCTTATTGGCCCGGATGAAATGCGAGGGGAAAAGTGTCGCCTCCATATCATAAACATCCCGGTCGAAATCGAAAAGATTGGCTTCCACCGCCACACTTTGGTCGGGGCTGAACATGTTTACGCCGACAAACATCATGCCCCGAAAACTGGAGCCGTTAATCGCTGCCGTGCAGGAATATACTCCAGCGCTGGGCAATAGTTTTCTTTCCGGCCAGGCCAGATTGATCGTCGGCCAGCCCAATTTCCGTCCGCGCCCGGCTCCTTTGACAATCCGGCCACGAATCGGGTAAGGATGACCCAGCATATTAATGGCGTCTTTCCATTCGCCGATGGATATGGACCGCCTGATCCGGCTGGAGGATATCGGCATATCTTTAAAGGTAACCGGAGCGACCACTTTCAAATCGAACCCAATGCGCGCGCCGATTTCGGCCAGATGATCGATATTGCCGGAACGGTCGCGTCCAAAACTATGATTGTATCCAACTACCAATGCCTGGATACCGAATTTCTCCACCAGAATATCCCTGATAAAGGTCTCGGCTGTCATCTTCCGCAAATTATCGTCGAATTTCAAAAAAACCAGCGATCCATCAAAGCGATTCGACAAAATTTCAATTTTTTCCTCGGGTGAAGTCAACAGCGGAGGCGGATCATTCGGAGTCACCACAATACGGGGGTGCGGGTGGAAAGTTATCGCCACCGGCGGAAGTTTCAGCCTCTCCCCCTGACGGCTCAGGTTCTCGAATATCGACTTATGGCCAAGATGATACCCGTCGAAAGTCCCCAGCGTAGCCACACAGGGGCCACCCTGCTCTCGAGTATATTCCTCGACCGATCTGTAAACTTTAAGGCTCAGCTCAATACCCTCACGTAGGAAAAAAAGCTGTCATTGTTTTCCGGGGCCAACTCGGACGAGGTGCAGGTTGCTTTGCCGATGGCCTTGATTCGGCCGGACTCATCGGCGATGCTGATCAAATCATTCATATCGAAATCGCCTGATCTCGATACAATATCGCAGGTTCTTAGGTTGCCCCCGTTGATTATCGTTTCCGCCGCAGGGCGGCGGACATTTATAGTTGGAAAACTCAACACATTTTCAATCGGCCTGATCAATCCATTCAGCTTGTCGGCCTCCTGAAGATCGGCGAAAGCGGTAAGCGTGGCCGCCGATTCCAGTTCGTACGGGCCCAACGAGGTTCGTACCAGTCCGGATAGATAAGCCCCGCAACCAATAGCCTGACCAATATCATCAGCCAGAGTGCGGATATAAGTTCCTTTGGAACAACTGGCATCGATTTTTAATATCGGTGAAACATAGGAGATAATCTTCAGAGAAGTAATTTCTATCTCCCGTGATGGTGTTTCAACCTCAATTCCCTTACGAGCGTATTTATACAGTTCCTGCCCACCGACCTTCACGGCCGAGTAAGCCGGAACCTTCTGCATGACTTTTCCTCGAAATTGATCCATCACTTTTTCCAGATCGACATTACTTAGATCAGGTACCGAACCGCTTTCACTGATAAGGCCGCCTTTGTCCAAAGTGTCGGAAACTGATCCCAGCGTGATCTCAGCTCGATAAGTTTTGTCCCAGTCGGTCAAGAACTGGGTCAGTTTGGTGGCCCGGCCAAAACATATCAATAGCAATCCTGAAGCCAGAGGATCAAGCGTTCCGGTATGACCGATTTTTTTTTGTCCGCTGATTCGCCGTAACCGGTTGATCACGTCATGGCTGGTCATCCCGGTTTCCTTGATCATGGGCGCAATACCGTTATACCGATCCATCCAGCCGTTCCTTAAACAATTTAATCATTACTTCGCGGGCTTGCACCAGCGGCTGAGCGATCTGGCAACCGGAGGCATTTGCATGACCGCCGCCGTTATATATGGCCGCAATCTCGGCCACGTCGAAATCTCCCTGTGAACGGAGCGAGACTTTGGTTGTGGAAGCATCTATTTCGGTAAACATTGCGCCGACAATCACGCCTTTGGCCTTGAGGGTGTTGTTGACCAGACCCTCCATGTCACCGTTGGCGACTTCGGCCTCGCGAATCATATTGCGGTCAACGCTTATCAGACAGATACGGCCATCGTTTAAATACTGCATGCCGGACAGGGCTAGACCGGTTATACGCAGGCTTGGCCGGCTCTGGTTGAAATAGACCTCTTCGGTTATTCGTTCGGGATCAGCGCCGAGCTCAATCAGATCAGCCGCGACTCTCAGGCAGCGGGCGTTGGTGTTGCTGAAATGGAATCGTCCGGTGTCGGTCAGGATAGCAGTATAAAGATTGGTGGCCATGTCCGAGTCAATGGGAGCCGAAGCACATCTGATCAGATCGAAAATCAATTCGCCGGCCGCCGACACGGATGGATCTTTCCAGTTGATTGAACCGAAAGGAGTATTATCTTGATGATGATCGATGTTAATTATATGGCAATCATCTCCGATCAATTTCCCTACCCGGCCGATTCGCTCCAGATTGGAGCATTCAATAACCACGGCCGTATCGAATTTGTCGTCGGACGAAGATTCGTTTTCAATTATTTTATCAATATCCTGAATCAGATTGATATTGGGCAAAAACTGATACTTACCCGGTATTTCGCCCTCGTCAATCATGGCACAGGAGATATTGTGACTTTTCAGATAACCGGCCAGGGCCAGTTGAGAACCCAGAGAATCACCGTCGGGGTTCTTATGGGCAGTGATCAGAACTCGATTGGAGCCGTTGAGCCGGTCGATAATGTCCTGTTTAATCTTCTTCATGAGACTCTTCGGACATGACCTTATCGATCAGGGCAGTCATGCGCAGACCTTCGACCAGAGACTTGTCATAATGTAGTGAAATTTCGGGAAGACGGCGGATTCGTAAACGACGGGCGAGTTCCGCTTGGATGTGAGCGGTCGCGCGGACAAAATATTCCTTGACCGTCTTTAGTTTTTCGGCATTGTCATCCAGAACGGTATAGAATATTTTGGCCTGGGCCAGATCATCCGTAACCTCGACCGTGCTGACGGTAACCATCAATTCGGACTTATCGCGCAACATTTCCGCCAGAATCTCCGAAACGTCGCGTTTAATCTGGTCAGCTATTCTCTGAGATCTTTTAAAGGTCCGCATCAGTTTACCTCAATACCGTAGTCAATTATGAATAGTTCCGGTTCCCGCTGAACCATCTTTACTACCGCTGCTAATTGACTGTCGGCATGGTCAGTTCGATTGGAAACAACGGCCACGCCCAGTGTACAGGCTTGCCATTTGTCATTGTCGCCGACTTCGGCCACCGAAACGTTATGTCGGTTTTGAAGTCGGGACACCAGCGATTTCACCAGTCGTCGTTTATCTTTCAATGATCTGGCCGCCGGTATTCCTAATCTTAATTCCAATCTGCCGATAACCACAATTACTGCAGTTTCCGCTCCACTTCTATAAGTTCAAATGCTTCAATAAGGTCGCCCGCCTTTACGTCGTCGAAGTTTTCGACTCCGACTCCACATTCAAATCCGGCAGCAACCTCTCTGGCATCATCTTTAAACCGTTTCAGAGACGATATCGTTCCCTCGTGAATAATGATACCATTGCGGCTGACACGGATCCGATCGCCGCGTTTAATCCGGCCTTGCTGAACATAAGATCCACAGATGGTTCCGACTTTGGGTACCTTGAACGGCTGCCGAACCTCGACATTTCCAACCCACTTCTCCACCATATCCGGCTTGAGCAAACCTTCGAGGGCGCGAGTGATATTCTCTTTGGCTTCGTATATCACCCGATAAGTGCGTATGTCAACTTTTTCCTTGATCGCTCGCTCACGAGCGCGGGGATCAGCAGTAACATGGAAGCCGACGATAATGGCGTCGGATGGCACGGCCAGCAACACATCCGATTCGTTGATGGCACCGACACCGGAATGAATGATGTTGACCCTTACTTCCTCATTGCCGATTCCGGTCAAAGTTTCCGAAAGCGCCTCGGCTGATCCAGCCACATCCGCTTTAATAATTATTTTCAAATCAGAAACTTGACCGTCTTTGATCTTCTCGTAAACCGATTCCAGGGTGGTGGGCGCGCTTCTTCTTATATCAAATTCCCGCTTGATTTGCTGTCGTTTGAGGGCAATGGACCTGGCTTCGGCCTCATCCCCGGCGGCGGTAAAGGCCTCGCCCGCCTGTGGAACACCGGACAACCCGGTAATTTGCACCGGGGTTGAAGGTCCGGCCTCGGTTATACTGGTGCCAAGGTCGTCCACCATGGCCCGGACACGGCCATAGAAACTACCGGCTACAAATGGGTTGCTGATACGCAAAGTACCTTTGTGCATGAGAACGGTGGCTACTGGGCCACGGCCTTTTTCAAGGCGAGCTTCGACTATGGTACCCTGTGACTTGATATCGGGATCGGCTTTGAGTTCCATCATTTCAGCTTGCAGGAGAATCATTTCCAACAGCTTGTCAACGCCATCGCCTGTTTTAGACGACAGCTCAACCATGATTGTTTTGCCGCCCCAGCTTTCATCGAGCAGATTATGCTTGGATAGCTGCTGCCTTACCGATTCGGGATTGGCACCATCCAAATCCATCTTGTTGATGGCCACGATTATGGGTACGCCAGCGGCCAGGGAATGGTTTATGGCTTCGACTGTTTGCGGCATTACCGCCTCGGTGGCCGAAACAACCAGCACGACAATGTCGGTCAATTGAGCGCCACGAGCCCGCATGGCCGAGAAGGCCTCATGACCCGGGGTGTCTAAAAAGGCAATCATTCCGCGTTTCGTCTTGACCCGATATGCCCCGATATGCTGTGTGATTTTACCGGCCTCGGTGGAAACAATATTCGACTCTCGGATATAATCGAGTAAAGTTGTTTTGCCGTGATCGACGTGGCCCATTATGGTCACTACCGGCGACCGCGGCTGCAGGTTTTTTTCATCTTCCTCTTCAATCACCTGGGCGGCGGGTTCGTCAACCTCTCGGATATTAAATCCAAATTCCAAAGACAACATTTCGATAGTGTCAATGTCCAACCTTTGGTTGATTGAGGCCAGCATACCCAATTCCATACATTTGGCCACTAGTTCGGCCGGTTGTTTTTCCAGTTGTTTGGACAACTCGGAAAGGGTCATGAATTCGGTAACTTCAATCGATGGTGCTCCGGTGTCAATCATCTCTTCACCGGCAACCCGTTTCTTATATTTTTTACCTTTTTTGGTTCCATCCAGGGTGGCCATAGTCTTTTTGAACGATAGTTTGACCGCGGCCGTATCAACCTTGTGAGCAACCTTACCACGTCCCGACCGATCACGTTTTCGGCGTTTCTTGGGAGGGCGAGTGGCACCGACATTTGACTGCAGCTTTTTCTCGATTTTACGAGCGGCATCGGGAGTGACTGAAATAGTGGTAGCTTTGCTCGGTCGCTTTTTCTTCTTGGCTGCTTCCTTGGGAGAAGCCTTCTTTTCGCCGCTTTCCTTGGGGGCCGCGGCTCTGGCCGGTTGCTTGGGTGTCGTCTTTTGAGCCTTCGGCTTCGTGGCTTTAGGAGTCGGAGTCACTTCCGGTTTGGGTTCAATTACTTTTTCAGCCGCTTTTATTTCCACCGCCTTCTTTTCTTTCTTCTCTTTGACAGGCTTTTCGGCCTCAACTATAACCTTGGCTTCTTCTTCCTTCTTCAGCCGCGCCAATTCCTGGGCTGCCTTTTCCTTGGCCTTCTTCGCCGCGGCCGCTTTTTTCTTCTTGGCCAAAGTTTCGGCTTTTCGTCGAAGAGCGGTTTTTTCCGCTTCCTCCCGCCGCTTTTTCGCCTCCAATTCCAAAAGCTTCTGTTTGCGTACCTCGTCGCCCTTCTTAACTACTTCGATTTCGCGCTTGAACTTACTGGCAATAGCCTCAAGCATATCTTCCGAGGCGACAGACATGTGGGATTTGATAGTAAATCCCAACCCCCTTAACACTTTCAGAAGAGCATCACTGGAAATACTGTACTCCTTGGCAATGTCGTAAATACGAGTTTTAATTTTTTTGTTGCCCAATGTACTCCTCCAAACAGAGCTCAATAATAGTCGAAAATCCGACTTTCGTCCCTGGCCCTTTTCGACCGGACGATCTACTCCTTGTCGTCCTTTGACGGCGTTTCCTTGCCGATGTCATCAGCGTCGGCTTCAGGCTCAAACTCTTCTTCATCCTCGTCGGCAGATTCCTCTTCTGCGTCGGATTCAGATTCTTCTTCATCCGCATCGGTAGAATCTTCATCAGCTTCCGCTTCGGCCGCTTCTTTCTCCAGACGCCGTTTCTCTTCAAGGTCGCTCATATATTCCACAGCCCGCTCAATTAGCCGTTCCGCAGTTTTGTCTCCGATGCCTTCAAGTTCGGTCAGTTCTTCAACAGAAGAATTGGATAGATCCTGAACGCTGGTGATATCCGCCTCAACCAGCCTCTCCTCCATAACATCGCCTACACCGCTGAGCATGCCGATTGGCACCATCAATTCCGCTTCTTCGCGCTTCATATCGTTGAAGTCGGTTTCGGACATGATGTTGATTTTCCAGCCGGTCAGGCGCGAGGCCAGCCGGGCGTTCTGCCCGCTTTTACCGATAGCCAGTGAAAGCTTGTCATCTTCGACAGCCACCGTCATGGCTCTTTCCTCGTTGAACACATCAATCGTGACCACTTTGGCCGGAGCCAGCGCACGCGTCACGAATACTTCCGGGCTGGAAGTAAAGGCCACGATGTCTATCCGCTCATTATTGAGTTCCCGCACAATCGATTGCACACGCACGCCTTTGATGCCTACGCAGGCGCCAACCGGGTCGATCCGTTCATCGGCCGAATAAACGGCCAACTTGGTTCGTTCTCCAGGTTCTCGGGCAATGGCCCTGATTTCGATAATCTTCTCGAAAATTTCCGGGACTTCTAATTCGAAGAGACTAACAATGAAATCCGTGCTTACTCGAGAGAGGACGATTTGCGGGCCCTTCATCGATTTTTGAACATCTAGAATAATCGCTCGAATACGGTCTCCCTGACGGTATTTTTCCCGCGATATCTGTTCCCGTACCGGTAAAATTGCTTCGGCCCGGCCGAGATTGACAATTACATTCCCCTTGTCGATCTGCTGAACAGCTCCAGAGATCATTTGCCCGACACGCGAGATATATTCGTCGTAAATCCGATCACGTTCGGCTTCGCGGATGCGTTGAATTAAAATTTGCTTGGCCGAGGCGATAGCGCTTCGACCGAACTCTTCCACAGGATCGATGAAAATCTCCATCTGATCATCGAGTTCCGCTTCCGGATCAAGCTCGCTGGCTTCGGCAAGCGATATTTCAACTATTGGATCAGTCACCTTTTCAACGACTGTGCGCAGTGAAATCATAGTCAACTCACCCTCACCCCGATCAAATTTGAATGAGAGGTTGTCGATATAGCCGTATTTTTTTCTGGCCGCGGCCAACAGGCCGGCTTCGACCGTTTCTATGACCAGATCCATGTCGATGTTTTTTTCCCGCGCGATAAGTGTCATCGCTTCAAGTGCATCAAAACCCATCTACCATTTCTCCGCTTAGATTATTATCTTACCTTGCTTAATATCCTTCAGCGCAATTTCCACCCGGCCACTCTCTTGCGTTAAAACAAGACTCTCGTTTTCAATGCCGGCGATAGTGCCCTTCACTTTTTTTTCTCGGCCATCCTCGGCCATCATTATTCGAACTTCCGCGCCGATATTCCTCTTGAAATCGCGATCGCTTTGAAGCGGTCGGTCGAGCCCTGGCGAGGAAACTTCCAGAATGTAACCGTCGTCCATGAATTCGGTCATATCCAACGCTGTTCCAATCAGGCCGGATAAGTGGGCGCATTCATCAAGCAAGACACCCTTATCGGTATCGATAAAAACCTGCAACCGATATCTTTTCTTAAAACGGGACAACTTTAACTCAACCAACTCAAATCCACCTTCGGAAAGAATTGGTTCAATCAGCTTCTCAACGTCGTTTTTTACATCCTGTATCATTTATTCCCGCTCTTGGACAACAAAATGAAGGCGTGAACCTCTCCATGATTTGAGTCGTCCTTTTTGACGTACTTACCACCGGGCCTTTTCCCAATGAGTAGGTCATCCCTCCGATTAGTGATCTACACTTCACTAAAGCTTGCAAATATAGCAAATTACGAGGAAAACGCAACCCTAAAAACGCTAAATCGCTCGAATTAAAAATTCCTCAGTTTTGACCAAAATCTGGCCAATATCGACAGCTTCAAACTCCTTTTCGCGGCGAAGCTTGAGTTCGACTTGACCTTTGGCCAGCGATTTGTCGCCGATTGCTATTCTAAGAGGGATACCGATGAGATCGGCATCGTTTAACTTGACTCCGGCACGCTCACTCCGGTCATCATAGAGGACTTCATACCCGGCCTCGGTGAGTTCATTATATATGTTTTCGGCCGTTTCCCGTTGTTTATCTTTGGTCATATTCAGGGGAGAAATTATAATTTGATATGGGGCAACCGCTTTGGGCCAAATAATCCCTTTTTCGTCGTGACCTTTTTCAATGGCCGCCTGAGCCGTTCGGGTTATTCCAATCCCGTAAGATCCCATAATATAAGGTTTTTCTTTCCCTTCCGAATTCAGGAACTTGCCTGCCAAGGCTTCGGAATATTTGGTACCCAGCATGAACGTATTTCCGACCTCGATCCCTTTTGATTCGGTCAGCAGGCCTTGGCACTTGGGACAACCCTCTCCTGCCGGAGCGTTTTTGATATCTACTATCGCTTGAGGCGTGAAATCTCTCTTTATATTGACATTCAACATATGAGTGTCAACCTTATTTCCGCCGGTGACGAAATTCGTCAGAGCCGCCACCTCCGGATCGACAACTATCGGGATATCCAGGCCGATCGGCCCGGCAAATCCGACCGGGGCCGACGTAACTTTTTCAACCAAATCAGCTTCGGCCATTTCCAAATCCATGCAATCGAAATGATTTTTTAATTTTATTTCGTTAATCTGGCGATCGCCGCGAATCATTGCCACTACCGGTTTGCCATCGGCCTTATAAATCAAAGATTTGGCGAAACGATGGGGCGGTAATTTCAGAAAAGCGGTTATTTCTTCAATTGTGGTCGCTCCGGGCGTATCAATCGATTCGATCGGTTTCTGTTCCCCCTCCTGATCCGGTGTATTCAATTCGCGAAAGGTTGCCTTTTCCACATTTGCGGCGTAATCGCAAGTATCACAGGCGAGTACCCAGTTTTCGCCACCATCGGTGTCAACCAGAATCATAAATTCATGGGCAGCCTTACCACCCATTGCCCCCGTGTCGGATTCGACCTTTTTGGAGGGCAAGCCGCACCGGTCGAATATTTTATAGTACGCATCAACCATTTTCTGATAAGCTACCTTGTGTGCCTCTTCATCAACGTCAAAAGTATAGGCATCTTTCATAATGAATTCGCGTCCCCTCATCAGGCCAAAACGAGGACGGATTTCATCACGGAATTTGGTTTGAATTTGATACAGATTAAGCGGCATCTGCCGGTAACTCTTAAGTTCTCCGGCAACCAGGTCGGTAACCACTTCTTCGTGAGTCCCCCCCAAGGCAATATCATGTTGGTGGCGATCCTTTAAACGCATCAATTCCTTGCCATACGTATCCCACCGGCCGGATTTCTGCCAAAGTTCGGCTGGATGCAAGACCGGCATCAGGATTTCTATCGCTCCCGAAGCATTCATTTCCTCTCTGACAATAGTGGAGATATTCTCCAGAACTCGTTGCATAAGTGGGAGATAAATATAGACACCCGCGGCCAGTCGGCGAATATATCCGGCTCTCATAAGAAATTTGTGCGAGATCAGTTCCGCTTCCGCCGGTACTTCTCGCAAAGTGGGGATGTAGGTCTTGCTCCAACGCATTTTGTGTCCGCCTAACTTGGCTTTAAGTCAAATAGATTGATAATATTAACCTTTTCCGGTTTTTTGTCAATTTCAAACTTGCCTTAATTCGATTTTTACCTGCTGAAAGTTGTTGACAACCTGACTCGCTTGATTTACCATGGTTTCTCATTGCAGCAAGTGAATAGTGGATTATATTCATGCCTGTATGATCATGATGTGCCCCCGTAGCGTAACGGATAGCGCAACAGCCTCCGGAGCTGTTGGTCCAGGTTCGATTCCTGGCGGGGGTACCATTTCATTAAATATTAAATCGCATGCGTACGCACGCCTTCCTGCAAAACATCCAAGAAAATACTTGCAAAAGAGCTTCAAAATGGCTATAATTACATCGAGATAAAATATGGTGTCGCTTCTCGCCTGTGCTTACTCTTATATACACCTATCAACAAATTAATTTAAACCCTGCGTGAAGGGAGAATCTAATGGCTCGAAAGCTCTTCGCAGCGTTCCTCCTCTCAATTTTCCTCATTGCCATTGTGGCAACATCGGTCGCCATAGGCGCCGACAAACCTTTTGTACGGTTCAAAGATAGAGCCTCTTTCCCGGCCCGCTTTGCACCAGTGTATGGAAATGCCGGTGGCGAAACTGGTGAATTTGCTCCTCCCAAGAGTTCATCGATGATGACTCTCGGTCCCTTATCCACCAATGCGGTGGGTCAGTTGATCGGAAATACATCATATGACTATCAACATAACGGCTCCATGGGACATCAGGTTGAACACCGTGGAACGAATTATTTGCATTTTGACTGGATGGTTCAGACCGAATATGCCTGGCCAAGTGATCGTGGTGTTGGTGTCCAATCGATTGATCTTAGCAACTGCGACGTGTCCTACCTTACCCCGAAGCGTGCCGGTATTGATTATGAGGGTTATGTCTGTATCGATGCTGACCCCGGCGGCTGCGCTATTCCATTTGCTCATGGCGGTGTGGATACCGATCATATGTCACCGCGTGCATATTGGGATTATTGTTTAGGCAGCCCGCTGGGCGCGTTTACTTCCGATTGGCCGGTAGATAAGTTTGGCTATTACCAAAGTGAAGGCGGGGCAGGTGTTGCTGCTCCTGACAACCAGAACCTTTGGCCCATGGGTGATATGCAATGGGGCACCGAAACGGTTCTGCATCTTGTCACTACCGAATCAGGCGGTGCGGCCGGTGATCCGCAGACGACATCCTATTACCGTCGTGTTGGCGGTTATGGCGCCGGTGTCGGTACCTGGTCGGCTCAGCGTGTGCTGGATACGGTAATGAACATCAACTCCGTCATCGCCTCATCGACCACTGACGACAATGTAACCATTGCCTGGTTGGCCCCGGCCGATTATTACAACGCCGATGTCGACGAATGGAATCAGGTTGAAAACGATGTCTGGTATGTTGAATCAACCATGCAGGGTGCCGACTGGATCTCTGGTATTACTCGCCAAACATCCATATCCCATGATCTTGATCTGGGTATGTACAACGGCGCCAACATCACCGAGTACGACACTCTGAGTGACTGGAAAGCCTATTGTAACGTGGCCGCTCTGTACAGCACCGATGAGGAGCTGCACATCATCTGGGGTTGCCGCCGCTGGGAAGGCAATTCTTTAATCTATCGTCGTCGCGGCGGTGTCTTCCACTGGTCCACCGATGTCACCGACATCAGGACAGTGGTTAAGGCCGAATGGGATACCGGTGGTGAATGTTACGGGCACACCTGGGGCACCGATGTTGACAAAATATCGATTTCCGAGTGCGACGATCGTCTTTATATTCTGTTTTCGCAGTTCGGTAATGCCGATGCTCCCTGCTGGGACATCGACAGTGCCAAAAAGGTTATCAACGGTGAGCTTTATTTGACCGTATCGGGTAACCAGGGTCTTAACTGGGATAAACCTCAGAACCTGACTAATTCAACAGCTCACGATTGTACCGACGATTGCGAAAGCGATACGTGGGCAACCATGGCCCGTTTTGGACGTATGGTTGACGCCTCTTGTAACGGCTCCGTGAACGGTACTTATACCCTTGATATCGAGTATATCAATGATAAG
>JAAEQF010000016.1 GCA_024231695.1 FCB group bacterium | reverse complement strand
GTTTAGGTCGGTTACATCAATAATGCCGTCGCAGGAGCAATCCCCCAGGCGGTTGGTCGGAAACAGCGGTTCCAGACTGAGAAACAGATGATCCACCAATCGGTTCACATCGGTTATGTCTATCCAACCACTGTTATCAGTATCCCCCCGGGCAATAGATAGTATCGCCCGGAAAGCATCGGCGCGCCCGTATGCGTACATGGAGTCAGGTGGATTGATCGGTTCGCCGAGGAGGTTCACATGGGGATCGGCGGAATGCCTGATAATATCGTATATCTCCGGCGCGGTAAGATTGGAGTCTCTTGAAATCAGCAGAGAGGCTATTCCGGTGACAATGGGAGCCGCGGCCGACGTTCCGCCGAAATGGCAGTCGTAGTTCATATTGTTGCCCTCACCCTCCCCAATACAGTCCCACGTTATTGGAGGCGGACACCCCGGAAATTCTACGAGGTTCGGATTGTAGCCGGAATAGTACATCTGGTCAAGAGTCCAGACATCGCCCAGAAAACAGGTCATACCGCTGGGAGCCACAACGTCCAACTCCGGTCCCCATTGGCTGTAGTACAGGTGCCCACCGTATTTGTCCACGGCCCCAACAGCCAGCGTCCGATCGTGACGCGCTGGATAGTTGACAAAGCCGGGATACGTGGGCCCATCGTTGCCGGTGGAAAACACGAGCACACAGCCCTTTCCGTTGCGGCCGCGTTCATAGGCCGAGTCTAGAGCAAGGTCGATTTCCGGAAAGCCCAATACGCCCGGAAAGAAAGACCAGCTGTTATTCATAACTGCTGCCCCCTGTCGCCAAGCATATGAGATTCCTGCGGCCATATCGGAAACCTGCCCGCCATAACCCAACGGATCAAAAAGCTGAATGTTAATCAGCCTCGTGTGCGGATTGAGAGAAATGACACCGGTTGCAGGATCCCCGGCCAAGGAACTATCAGTTGTGTGCGAAGCAGCTATGATGCCGGCACACCCCATCCCATGAGCTGATGAAGGCCAGCAACCGGGCCGCTTTGCCGGGAATCGGCCACGCCACCCGTTTTCCTCGATCCGTGCCCTGGGCAGATCCTCGTGATCCGTAATACCGTCGTCTACGATCGCCAGCATAACAGTATCGGTCAGGCCGGCGAAGTCCCAGACGGTGGGACCGTTGAATGGACCGACCACAGTCTCAATGTGCTCCTGCTCGTCGGCATAGTAGTCATACCACTTGTAGGAGTTCAACTGCGGCCTGACGTTGAAGTCCGGATGTGCGAACTCTGTTTCGGCAGACAGGTGTAATGCGTTAGCCAGGTCCAACACCCCAATACCGGTAGCCC
>JAAEQF010000015.1 GCA_024231695.1 FCB group bacterium | reverse complement strand
TCGGCATCCTAGTGATGCGTAGCATAAGGTAATAACACAGATGGGTAGTCTGCAGAGACTCACCCATCTGCTTAACGTCTAATTGACGCCTACGCCCAAACATACTTATGCCTGGCTAATGAAAATATAACAGATGAGTAGTCTCCATCTGTTAACGTCTATAT
Organism: FCB group bacterium; assembly: GCA_024231695.1. GTDB lineage: Bacteria > Zixibacteria > MSB-5A5 > GN15 > JAAZOE01 > JAAEQF01. Next base: position 742 of record JAAEQF010000015.1, on the reverse strand, counting down.
GACGCCTATTGGGTTGTTGTTGTGGTGGTGTTGGGTGGTGGGTGGTAGTGGATAGTGGGTGGTAGTGGATGGTGGTGGAGGTGGTGGGTGGTGGGTGGTAGTGGATAGTAGGTGGTGGTGGGTAGTGGTAGTAGATAGTGGGTGGTGGTAGGTGGTAGTGGATAGTGGGTGGTGGTGGGTGGTTGAGGGTGGTGGGTGGTTGTAGGAGGGAGGTTGTTGGAGATGTGGGGTGGCAGTGAGTGATGTTGATGTGGTATGGGTGTTGGTGGAGTGGATTGGTGGAATTTTTTGGTGTGGAGTTGAAATTGATACTAAGTGTGACCTAAAGCATGGCTGCCGCACTCTCTAAGGATCGTTTCCTTTAGAGGTGCTGATGCTTGTGCGTCGAGCCGCTTTTTCCTAGGGACCACGTGGTTTGTTGTTCTACGAGACTAAGGGTGAGACAACGCTCACGCTTAGGCTCCTACGCTGGATGGTCAGACGCGCGTCGCGCCCATCCTTTGATTTATCCTACCACCACGACTATCGCCGTTGAACCCCTCCTCCTCAACTGGCGGTAGAAGGGCAGATGCTGTCTGCCAACGCTCCCTCTAGAAATTCGTACCTGTAAGATAATACATAATCAGCTTGAGCGACCGATGCCAGCCCCGCAGGGGGCCCAGCGAACAACACTGCGCAGGCGGCTGCTCTGACGGGTCAGGCGCCTGCCGTAGGGTTTTTCTCGAACGTAACCCGGCACCAC
>JAAEQF010000014.1 GCA_024231695.1 FCB group bacterium | reverse complement strand
GTGGCAATCTCCCAACTTCAAAGAATTAATTAATTCGTACACGCGACAGCCAGAAGCAGGCCCCGCCTGCCAAAAACAGGCCTCGCCTGTGAGGCAAGCGCAGCGAGCCGAACCAAAAACAGGCCTCGCCTGTGAGGCAAGCGCAGCGAGCCGAACCAAAAACACACGAGTGTGCAGGCTCCGCATGTGAGGTAGCGAAGCGAGCCGAACCAAAAACACACGAGTGTGCAGGCTCCGCATGTGAGGTAGCGAAGCGAGCCGAACCAAAAGCAGGCTCCGCCTGTGGGTTTGTCGATTATATGAGTATTTACCAAGGATACGAGAATATTACGAGATTAACTATAACTTGACATATTACAAAATAGGACTTATATTATCTTCGATACTGAGAGCACGCGGTATTGCCCGAAAGCAATTCTGAATTTGATTAGACTCCACGTTCGGTACCGGAATATGAAGGGCCTTAGGAGGAATCCATGTCAGCAAAGTTAATGATGGCACTTGCGGTAATGCGGAAAAAGCATTTGGCCTTTGTAGGGGTTGTGCTTTTAATTATATTTGCCGGAACTCAGGCAATGGCCTGGCAGGTTAATGAACATTATAAAAACAATACAGGTCAGAACGCCTATGATTTGACCAAGATTCTGCTCGGTAATGTCACTGCCACCAACGCCATCTTGAATCAACCCTTTACTGATTTTGAACAAATCCAATTTGACACTTTTTCCGTATTTCACTGGTACAACGGTGCCGTTGCTCCCGGTGACTATGGTCACGCCTGTTTCTCAACCAATTCACAGGTTGTCTCGCCCTATGTGGCCTTGTGGACCGATGCCTCAGGGTATTTTATCGGTATTGCCGGGCCGGTTGCCACTCCCGGAATGTCTTATGATGACGTTGATGGGACAATGCGGTTCCAAATCGGGAATGAATGGCATCATTGGAATGGAACCTCATATCCTCCGTCTCCGGGCGACGCCATTGGCGAATACGTGGGACCAATTACAATTCTTGATGCCAAGTACGCAATTGACGATCAGAACAGAGATCTTATTGAATTAGACAGCACTTTATTGACTGATCCTGGGCTCGCCTGGGAGCCTCTGCCTGAGTTAATTGTAACGATTGAACCAGGTGGCGTTGCCGTGGCCGATGTAGTAATGGATTTTTCTCCGGGAATCAACGTCAATTTTTTCTTTGCCATGGAAGGAGCCGGTGATAAAGCATACAATGTCGTTGTCTACAATACAGGCTTTGCCCGGGCCGTTCATTATGATGCCGGAAGCGGCCCGTATTACGTTCATGCGGCCGATGTTGATGACGATGGCTACAACGATTTGATCACCGCCAATTGTGGCAGTGATGATATCTCAGTTTTGATAAACATGGGTGATGGGACATTTGATGCGGCTGTCAATTACTACTCTGGCGACTGCCCGTACTCGGTCATCGCCGCCGATTTCGATGAGGATGGGGACTTGGATCTAGCCGCAGCCAATTCGCATTCGCATGCTATCCAGTGGTTTGAGAACGACGGATTTGGGGCCTTTGCTCCAAACATAATATTTTCTATGTCCGGGAATCAAGAACCGCGAATTATCTGCGCCGCCGATTTTGACGGTGACGATGACATTGACATTGCTGCCCCCTGTGTTGCCTCCGATACTGTCAAAGTTTTGTGGAATGATGATGATAACGATCCATATTGGTTCGACACTTGGAGTTCCTTCGATGCCGGAAACGGTCCCAATTCTGCTGTTGCCGCTCATTTTAATGGAGATGATGCCTGCGATATTGCCGTCGCTAATCAGCATTCCGATAATGTCACGATTTATCTGAACAGCGGTGCCCAATCGTTTGCACAATCTGATTACGCAGCGGGAGACTACCCCCGTTCTGTCTTCGCCGCCGATCTGGATGGCGACGCCGATCAAGATCTGGTCGTGACAAACCTGTATGGCAATTCCATTACTCTACTGGAAAATGATGGTGCTGGGATTTTTACCTATTTTGCTGTTTCCAGCTATGGCGTTGGAGTAAATCCGTATTTTGTCAGCGCCGCCGATTTGGATGGTGACAATGATAATGATCTGGTCGTGGCCAATAAGGCATGGAACAATGTAGACGTTTTATACAATGATGGCTCGGGAGAATTTGCCTGGGGCGCGGCATACAATGTAGGCACTGAACCTACATGTGTTATTGCTTCCGATCTGGATAATGATGGCGATATGGATCTGGCTGTTTCAAATAATGCGTCAGGCGACGTCTCCATACTGATCAACCTGTCTCCTCGCCAATTCCTCTGTGGCGACGCCAATGCAGATGATGCGCTCAACGTCGGCGATGCCGTTTACTTGATCAATTACGTTTTCAAGGGAGGTCCAGCCCCTGACCCGGAAGATGCGGGCGATGCCAACTGCGACGGCAGCCTTAATGTCGGTGATGCCGTTTGGATGATCAATTACGTCTTCAAAGGCGGCCCTGATCCCTGCGCCGACTGCCCGTAAGACTATCAAAAGAGCACCCGTCACGTACAATGGCCCCCTCCTCCCGGGGGCCTTTTTTTGATTGGATTTAAAGATTCTGTCTGAGATCCCGCCTCTAACATTTTTAATATCAAACCACCACTGATCCCGGGCCTACCCGCTATCATAAAACCTGAAACCGGGAGTCTATAATTATGCGCACGAGCAGGCGCGGGTGGCCTGCGTCTAAAGACGCAGGATTTCTCAACTCTGGTCATCCACGCGACAGCGGATAAACAGGCCCCGCCTGTGAGCAACCAAAGCCACAGGCGGAGCCTGTTTTTGGTTCGGCCTTCGGCCTCACAGGAGAATTGGTGTGTGCCCACCGCGTTGCGGTGGGTTCCTGCCTTTACATGATATACGAGGGATTTATAGCATTGCCAACCCACAGCAAGCTGTGGGCGACCTCAACTATGGCTTTGTATTTTCTAATGCCCCTAAAAGGGCATTGTCATTACGCAACTTACGGGCAAAGGAGGTCAAAAAGTGAGCGAACCCAAACCGAACCCATACTCTTATTCTCTACACAGCTATTACTTACAGGGAATTTGGGATATTTGGCTTTTTGAAACAAACCCACGCACTCGTGCGCTTTCGGTTCGGCCTTCGGCCTCACTATGGCGATTGATCAAATTGGCGACAGCCGAAAACAGGCGATGCCTGTGGTTGGTGTACGTCCTCGTGCGCCAACTCAGTTTAAGGGGATATTGATGAGGCCAGTAAGTTCACCAAGGCAATGAATCACCGGAAGGTCTTCAGGCAAGGGATCGGGGTATTTCTGGCGGTCATGGAATTTCAAAACGGCTCTCATGCCGACCGCCTTTGCGCCGATGATATCATTGCCATAATGATCGCCGACATACATGATTTTGTCAGCGGGGAAACCGGCTTTTTTTATTCCCAATTCAAAAATCGAGGGATGCGGTTTGCGATGAGGACATTCCGATGAAAATATCGCAAAGTCAAAAAACGATGACAGGCCCAGAATTTCAAGATCGGTCAGATGAAGAAAAGGTGGATTGATGGTGTTGGAGATAATACCCAGACAAAAACCGGCGTCTTTCAAAGATCGCAGACTTTCAACAGTGTCGTCCTGAATATACATCAATTCCCGGATAGGGGCATGGATGCATTCGAGGAGGTTGTTAATAAATTCATCATCCGTTTTTATTTTCAGTTGTTTCAAAAGCTCCCCGATGATATCGGCGGCTTTCCATCCGGCCAGCGTTTTGGAGGCCTCAATTCGCCTCCGTTCCTTGATGATTGCAAAGTGGTTTTTGAAGTCAGTAAAAGGAGTAAGGATTTCGTTTTTACATTCTAAATAACGATATGCTTCCTGAAGGCCGGTATCCAGTACTTCCGGCCAGGAACATTTCCGGTATTCGATCAGCGTATAGCTGAGGTCAAAAATAATGCATTTACACGGTTGGTTCATATGTATCAAATAACAACTTTTGTTTGGAAGTGTTCAAGCAAATTCCCGTCAACTGGCGATTTGTCATATGAAAAAACAATTCAAAATCTCTGTTGCCGGGGTTGTCAAATCGCTAAAAAACCATAGATTAAAGCATGTTGACTGAAAAATAAGAGATTTAATGCAGGAACGCTCATGCACGAAATAGTAGCTCAAGTATATAGAGGCGAAGGTCTGGAATCGGTCCATCATGGTTCTGTGGCGGTTGTAAACGCGAAGGGCGAGTTGACTCACTATATCGGCGATCCGTTATTCTCGACGCAAGCCAGGTCCGAGGCCAAACCGTTTCAGTTGATTCCACTGTTACGGACCGGCGCGGCTGATCATTTTGGTTTTGACGACCGGCAACTGGCAATTATGTGCGGCTCTCATACCGGCACGGCCGAGCATGTCGAGGTGGTAAAGTCGAATCTGGCTTTGGCCGGGTTCGACGAATCGTTTTTGCAATGCGGAACTCATCCGCCGATTTCTTATCAGATCGAAAAACGTTTGCCCCATGAGGGCGAGGAATTTATTCCGCTTCAGCATAACTGTTCCGGGAAACATTCCGGTTTTCTGGCTCTGACCAAATATATCGATGGCGACCCGGCCGCATACCTTGATCCTCAGAGTAAGACTCAACAACTGGTCCTTGATGCCGTAAGTGAGTTATATGGTTATCCGCGGGAAAAGATTACTATTGGTATCGACGGATGCAGTGCTCCAGTTTTCGGTATGCCATTGGCTCAGGCGGCCGTGGCTTTTGTCAGGCTGGCCAACGGTGTGGCCACTGATGATAGTTTAAAGTCGATTCTCAGACGCATCAAAAAAGTGATGACCGATTATCCCGAGATGGTTTCCGGTCCCGGTCGCTTCGATCTGGCTCTGGCCAGGACATTCCCCGGTAATGTCGTCAATAAGATCGGAGCCGAAGGAATTGAGGGGATCGGCTTTTCCGATCCGCAGGTGGGTATTGCCGTCAAAATACTTGACGGCAACGTACGGGCGCTTTATCCGGTTGTGATTGAAGTGATGCGTCAACTGGGGCTTTTGGATAATGTGGATATGACCCACCTGGAACCGTTTGCCCATCCGGAAGTACACAACTGGCGTCACTTGACGGTTGGTAAAATTACTGCCGATTTTGAATTGAAAAAGGTCTGAAATTCGGATATATTGGATTACGAGCAAACAGATAGGAAGATAGAATGGCGAAAAGACCGATAGAACCGTTTCGTATAAAAGTGACCGAACCGATCAGCCTGCCTTCGCGCGAAGAACGCGATAAATGTATCAATGAGGCCGGGTATAATGTTTTCAGAATAAAGGCCAAGGATATATTCGTCGATCTGTTGACCGATTCCGGCACAGGAGCGATGTCGCAGAAACAGTGGGCCGGGATAATGATCGGCGATGAATCGTATGCCGGAGGGCGCAACTGGTTTCACTTTGAGCGGACGATCAAGGATATATTTCAGAAGAATTTTGTTTTGCCCTGTCATCAGGGACGAGTGGCCGAAAATATCTTTTTCTCGACCGTATTGAGAAAAGGGGATTACGTTCCCAACAATACTCATTTTGATACTACAAGGGCCAATACCATGCACAAGGGCGGGATCGCCGTTGATCTGCCCTGCGCCGAGCTCGATGACGAAAAGTCTGATTTCCCTTTCAAGGGTAATTTCGATACCGATGGTTTGAGGGCGTTAATCGAGAAGGTCGGACCCGACAGTATCCCGGTGGTGATAATCACCTTGACCAACAATTCGGCCGGGGGATTGCCGGTGTCGATGGCCAATATCGCCGAAGTGAGGCAAATTTGTGATCAGTATGGTTTGCTTTTGTTTTTTGACGCGGCTCGATTCGCCGAAAACGCCTATTTCATCAAGAAGTACGAAGCCGGTTTCGAGAATTCCACAATCCGGGAGATTGCGCAAAGGATGGGCGCCTATGCCGACGGTGTGATGATGTCGGCCAAGAAGGACGGGCTGGCCAATATGGGTGGCTTTTTGGCTGTCAATGATGAAAAACTGGCCGGTCGGCTCAAAGAGCTGTTAATTCTAATTGAAGGTTTCCCGACCTATGGCGGCCTTAATGGTCGCGATCTTGAGGCTATAGCCATTGGGTTGGAGGAGGCGCTGGAGGAAGATTATCTGGCCTATCGTACCGGGCAGATCAGATATTTCGGCGAAATCCTTCAGGAGGTTGGCTGTCCAATAATAACTCCGACCGGTGGACATGCTATTTTTATCGATGCCGGGAGGTTTTTACCTCATATAGAGCCGGTTCGCTTTCCGGGGCAGTCATTGACCGTCGAATTGTATCGTCGAGGTGGTATCCGAGGAGTTGAGATTGGTTCGTTGATGTTTGGCGGCGTTGATCCCAATACCGGTGATGTGTTGTCGCCCAAACGGGAAATGGTGCGTCTGGCCGTCCCACGGCGGATGTACACCTGCAGTCATTTGGAATATGTGGCCGATATTATGGCTGAAGTTGTGAGGGACAAGGACAAATTGTGCGGTTATGAGATTATTCATGAACCGACTTTCTTGCGGCATTTCACCTGCACCATGAAGGAATTGGCCGGAAAACCGGCCGGAGTGGTCAGCGAGAGATAGTTTTCTTGCAGGCTTGATCTCAAAACGGGCCGGATAATCGGTCCGTTTTTGGTTAAACAGTGAAAACCGGTTCACTTTTTGGTCAGATATCGGACTTTATACGGAGTTTGCAACTGGAACTTTTTGTCGCTCGAGATGTTAAATTGTTGTGCAGCAAAAAGGTATAATGGTATTTTGGAAATTAACCATTTGGGCCGGGTATTTGCATTGAGCAGTATTAATATGACAAGCTTCTTGACATATTGTGGCTAAACTATTAAACTATAACGCTTATTGTACGATAGAGTGCTTAATAGAAGGAGACATTATCGAGCGTATTTAAAGGGTTTGTGTTGAGTTAAGAAAGAGGTTTACAACCTGGATTGACAACTCGGAATCGTTCTTTTGGAGCGGAGCATAAGGTGCCCTTTGACTACGGTTGGATAGTGTTTTTTTTATTTGTTCAACCGTGTGCAAGGTCTCAGCCTTGACATGGTTTTTTTTATGAGTGATCGTTCGGCCCTAAAATCAATTATCAAATCGACCGCGTATGTGCTGGGAGTATTGCTTCTGGTTTCCAGTTTAATGGCTGGAAGCAGCTCGAGGCATACCGATGTAACCATATCTCGGTTGGCCGATGACAATCTGGTCGTTACTTATCATCCGGATCTGTCGGGTGATTTCACCGGTTTGGGGCAGGCCGATTTGATCGAGCTGAACGGAGCTCAATTCTGGGGGCGGACCTTATTGGTGGCCTTACCGCCAGATGGTGATTTGGATTTTAATTACAATTATTCTACGGCCGGAACGGTTGATCAGCCGGTGGATGACAGATTCGTCTCCGCAATGACGCCGCTGGTGATCCGGGGAAGAAATATTGAGGCACGCGGGCGGCGCATTGCTCGTCTGCATGTATTCCCTCAGCGTCTGGAAAACGGACGATTGACGGCTTTCACCGATTTTGAAATCAATGTCGATATTAGGCCGGGACTTAAGACTGATGTGGTTTCCGGTGCGTCTTCGAGGCTGGATTCGGTACTAGCCTCAAGCGTGATAAATTCGGACATGTTTTTTGAATTCGGCCGGGCGGATCGCAAACTGGCGGCCTTCAAGCCTTCGGTCGGCATGTTTGATGAGGATGCTCACTGGGTCAAGATTACGGTTGATGAAGACGGCGTTACGCGCATTACCGGTTCGCAATTGGAGCAAGCCGGAATAGGCCTGACCGGACTCATGGCCGATTCGTTGCGGTTGTTCTATAGCGGAGGTAATCATCCTTCAATTGATCCGACCGATCCGGAGCCGGAGTTATATCAGGTCGGGGTGAGAGTGGAAGACGGCGGAGATGGCCAATTTGGTGGCGGGGATTATATCCTATTTTATGCCGAAGGGGCGGAGAAGTATGATTTGAATAGTGGTTCCCCGATATATCAAAACGATCCTTATGGCCGCATCAATGTTTACTGGCTGGCTGTCGGCGGTTTTGCAGACGAGGTTCCTTTGCGTTGGCCGGTGGAAATGGCCGCTCCGGTGGGGACGCCGGATTATTTTGTAGATGTGACGCGCCAGCCGATTCGCCTCGAGCAGGAAGCAGTTCTTTATACCGATATCTACGGGCGTATCCGGGATTATTATCAGTGGTATTGGTCCGCCCTTCCAACAGTATCGGCTTCGATCAACCTCCCCAACTTGGTCTCCGGTGATTCGGTCGGTATAGAAATGACGGCAATATGCAATTACAGCGGAACGAAGATCTATCTCAACGGGGTGGAAATGATTTACTCCGGCGGCAAGGATTTCTACGATATCAGTGGCGCCGCCTATGCCGGGCTAAATACTTTTCAGGTCAACTTGAGTCCATCAGGCACATACACTTATCTTGATTATTTAAATATCTCCTATCCGATGAAACTTCACCTCAGCGGTGACCAGTTGGAATTTAATTCACTGGGTTACGCCGGGCAGTTGCGTTATCAATTGACCGGATATACACCTTCGCAGTATTCGCTGAATATTAGTAACCCGGATGAGCCGATATTGATTTCCGGGGTGGAGATCACCGGAGACACTGCTCGGTTTCAATTACCGGCCAACCCTTTGGCACCATCCTGTTTTGTTGTTTACTCATTGAGCAATGTTGAGATGCCGCTATCGATCGAAACCGTACAGGTGGGCAGTTTGCGCAACGATCCTGGGCAATATGATTGCATTGTGGTTTCACCGCGCGGTTTCCAGGGTGCTCTGGGTGAATATGTTGATTATCGCGGAGCCGACGGTTATCGGATCAAGCTGGCGGCCTTAGAGGATATTTATAATGAGTTCGGTTTTGGGTTGGAATCACCGATAGCCATCCGCTGTTATTTGAAATATGCCTATGAGAACTTTGAATCTCCCGCTCCGATGGCCGTACTTTTGGCCGGCGACGGTCATTACGATTATATTGATAATCTGAATATGCATACACCATCATATGTTCCGCCTTTTATCTGGTCGCGGGCGTCTTCGCTGGGTGACGACAATTATGTTTATTTCGGCAAGGTGGATTCGCTCGATTCCGACAGCAGCTATAATTATCCGGAAGATCGCGGCTGGGACATGATGGTGGCCCGATGGCCGGTTCGTTCCTCGGCCGAAGTGGCGGCCTATATCAATAAATTGAAGATTTATGAAGCAGACGAGAACCGGGGAAGCTGGCGGAGTCGGATTACTTTTGTAGCCGACGATGAATTCAAGAAAACAACCTCGTCCGAAATTATCCATACAGCCCAAGCCGAAACTCTGGCCGTGATGCATACACCGGTGGAGTTTGTCAAGCAGAAGATATATCTGACCGAGTATCCGTTTGCGGCCAGTGGCGAAAAACCGTCGGTTAATGACGCCATCGTCAAAGCGGTCAATGAAGGAACTTTGATCGTCAATTATATCGGGCACGGGTCGCCTGACGTCTGGGCCGATGAACATGTCCTGAAGAAGGCCAGCGATTTGAGCCGGATGCAGAACGAGGATAAGCCGACGGTGGTCATTGCCGCATCTTGCTCCATTGGCTTTTTCGATGCTCCCGACAAGGAGGGCATGGCTGAGATGATGTTCCGTCAGACGGGAGGGGCGATAGCGACGGTTTCGGCCACGCGGCTGGTGTACAGCACCGACAACTCCATTTTCAATTATGATCTTTACGATGCTCTTTTTGACGGTCATCAGAATATATGCGAAGCGGTTTATTCTACCAAGATGATGCATCAGTTTATTCATAATTCATCCTTGGTTCGCAATGATCGCGCCTATCTGGTTTTCGGTGATCCGCTGGGGCGCCTGGGTCTGCCCGAATATCGGCTGGAAATAGAGGCTGACGGCGCCGGGGAGCTTATCCCGCTTCAATATTTCAGTTTCAACGGCCGGGTGATTAATGAAGAAGGAAATCCGGCGGTGGTCGAGGGGCTGGCCGATATGGCGGTTTATGATTCGCCGATTATTCGCCAACATAATCTGGGTATTAGCTATTCTCTGGGTGGCCCGACCCTGTTTCGTGGGCCGATTCAGATTACTGACGGCGAGTTTTCGGGCGGTTTTATCGTGCCGCTGGATATCGATTATGGCGGAGACGATGCCTTGATTTCAGGTTACTGTTCATTCGGAGATATTTCAGCCATCGGCGGACTGGATTCATTAATTATATCAGAAACCGTGTCACCAACCACCGACAATTCCGGACCGGATATCAAATTCTCTTTTGAGGAGAATCCTGAATTCGTTAGCGGCGACCGGATTTCGGCCAATGCCACCATGATCCTCGAGCTTTCCGACCCCATGGGTCTGAACCTCACCGGCGGTCTGGGGCACAGGATTGAGTTGACTTTCGACAACGACAACAACACAACCGTAAATCTGACCGGAAATTTCGCTTATGATCGGGGCAGCTATCAGGCCGGTCAACTGCGTTATACGCTTCCGGATTTGAGCGCCGAGCTGCATCAGTTCAAGGTCAGGGCCTGGGATAACGCCAATAATCCGGCCCTTGTCGAGTTCGATGCTTTGATCTCGGAAGAGAGTCGGATTGCGTTGACCGATGTGATGAATTATCCCAATCCAATGACCGAGTGGACCGAGTTTTATTTTGAGCTTTCAGAGTCGGCCAGCTGGGTGGAACTTCAGATATTTACCTTGGCCGGGCGGATGATTAAGAGATTTTATGAAGATAATCCGGAAATGGGCCGGAATCGAATGTTTTACTGGGACGGACGTGACCTTGACGGAGATCGGATTGCCGAAGGCGTCTATATTTATAAATTGACAGCCGGAGGCCAGACTGTTTCCGACCGTGAAAAAGCCGATAATAAAACCGAGACGTTCGGCAAGCTGGTTTTGTTAAACTGAAGATATGTTTAGGTTTATGACCTACTTTAGGAGATATGAAAGATGAAACAGGTTCACATCCTACTGATCCTCACCGCCATAATTTTGATGGGCATGGTACAGACGGCCGAGGCCACTTCCGAGGCGGCAGTTCTCTACCTTCGTGTCGCGCCGGGAGCACGCCCCGCCGGAATGGGCGAGGCGTTTGTTTCCATTGCCGATGATGCCACCGCTACCTATTGGAATCCGGCCGGTTTGGGCAACGAGCCGATGGCCGGGACGCTAAAAACCCGAAAACTGGCGCCCGCGTTCGGTATGATTACCGACGTAGTGACGTTGAAGGGAGCTTCAGGAGGGAATGAAACCTGGGTGATTGCCGACAACAAACTGTTGATGTTTGACGGTAAGCACTGGAACGCCGGACGAGATTTCGAGACTTCCTCGGATCAAACCCTATTCGATTTTCTGAAAACAATATTCAATACGGAAGATGATGAGCAGTTGATCAAAATGGGAGAACAAGTGCGCGAGGTCAGTTGTCCGGTAACAGCCGAAGAAGTCGATGCCTTTATTGCCAAGGTCAAATCGGTTGTAACTGAAGATTATGCCTCTCGTGATGATCTATTGGCCGACTTGGATAATTTTAAAGATGGGTTTGACGGTTGTCTGCTCAATCCCAATCAGTTTTACAATTTGCAAAACAAGATAGCCGAGGGACTCGTGGACAGCATTGTCACGTCTGAGGAATTGGATCGAATTACTTTTTCGCTGGATCGGGCAATCTACCGTTTTCTGCCGAGTCACCTGACCGTTCCCTATTCGGTCGGGATTGATGGCAATCTGACCTGTCTGGGCGGCACCAGCCGCTATCTTTGGGTTGGTACCGATGAAGGCCTCTTTCGCCGGGCCAACCGGATCTGGGCTCGCTTCGGAGCAGATATGCTACCTTCCACCGTCGTGACCACTATTGCCGGATATGATGATCACTTGATGATCGGCACGGAGATGGGGCTTGTATCATATTATCATGGAGCCTTTGCCGAATTCTCCGATTTACCCCAGGCTCCGGTGGAAGCCGTAACCTACGTCTCGGCCAAGACAGTTTATGCTGTCGTGGGGGGTGTGGTTTATTATTACAACGACAACCGCTGGTCCGATAGCTACAAGTATGTAGTGCGTCTGGATGACACAATGGAAAAACTGGCCACTCGCGCCGGTATATATCACACCGATACCGAATACAGTGCTTTGGAAAAAAGAATCAGAGACATGAACGCGATTATAACGGCCCCGACCCAATCGAATGAGTCTGCGGTTCAGATTTCGCCAGAAGCAGCGGCGTCTGCCGAAGAAACGGCGGAAGCCGATACCGGATCGGGTGAAGCGGTGGTTGAAGACAAGACCGATGTTTCCATGAGCGGTGAAGAGCCGGCTCTGGAGGTGGAACCGATCCCGGTGGAAGAACCGACAACAACTACGGTTTACCTAAGTGACGAACAGTGGTTGATTGAAGGGAAAGTCATTCAGCTGCCTTATTCGCCGACGATGCGCTATAAGGTCACGGCCCTGGCTTATGATCTCTCCGGTGGGCTTTGGATTGGTACCACCGGAGGCTTGTTGTCGTTTGACGGAAGTCTCTGGGCTCGCTACGGTTACTCCGAATATGTCAACCGTTCGGTAGACAGTTCTGGGGCAGCGGTGTCCATGACGGCGGAAGAGATCGCCCGCAATCAGCTTTCGGACGATGATCCTGATCTGGTGGCGATTCTTGCCGCCAATATCGATTCCTATAACGAACTGAACGGCCGCCCGGTGGCGCCGGGTCGGAAAGTGTATGTGTACAATTCAAACCTGGGCTCGCCCATTTATTCAATCGGCGTCAATTTGGGCGAATTATTTGTCGGCACGGAATACGGTTTATTGAAATTCACCAGTGAAGGCTGGAGGCAGGTCAACGAGGAACGCCTCAACCGCCGCCAGGTGGTTGGAACCTATGATTATGCCGGTCAGTCCTATTTTATTTCCAATAACGCCGTGACCATAGAATCCAAGGGCGCGCACGAAGTTGTTCTCATGCACGTCAACTGGCTGCCGACTCTCGGACTGGATATGTATTATGAATTCCTGTCCTACGTTCATAATGTCCGGGGTCTGGGAACGATGGGATTGAGTTTCATTTACTTGAATTACGGCCAGATTGATTTCAGGGACGCCGAAGGTGCGTCCATCGGTTCTGAAGATCCTTTTGAGTTGACGACGGCTCTCTCTTTTGGAACTTCCTTGTCCGACAATATCAAAACCGGATTGACGGTCAAATTTATCTATTCCCATCTTTCCTCGGTCGGCGCGGGTGAGGAAAGGGGTAACGGTGTGGCTTCGGCCTTTGCCTTTGACGTGGGCGTGTTGGTGAAACTATCCGATCGTCTTCAATTTGGATCGGCCTTAACCAATATCGGGCCGGAAATCACTTATGTTGATGCTGACCAGAACGATCCTTTGCCGCGCAACCTGGCTGTTGGTTTTTCCTACAAATTAGTGAATTCGCAGTACAACCGGCTCATTGCCCAGATCGAGGTGAATCGCATGCTGACCAATTTGAACCATGGATTCAGTAAAGAGCTGGATTATGCGATCAAGCATGTCGGTGCCGAATATTTATATTCCAACCTGATTGCCCTGAGGGTCGGATACAAATACGACAAAGAGGGCGACGTCAAGCACTTGACGTTTGGCGCCGGACTGGAACTGAAAGGCGCTCGACTTGATTTTGCCTATGTTCCCTCCTCGGAAGATTCTCCGCTATCGAATACGCTTCGTATATCGGGGACGGTGAATTTTTAAGATGGTAACAATCGGAATGTTGGTTGACAAGTAAGGAGCGGCCTATCTATTTTTATGGGATGACACCACACAGATTGATCTTCGTTGTCGGGTTCTGTTTGATATTTTTGGGGGGAGTCGCGACGGCCGATAAATTACTGACCATTGACGGACGTCAGACAGTGACTGACGACCCCCAGAATCCTGATCCGCCGATCGAGTTTTATTCCGGCAGGGCCAAAGAGGATTTCCTTGGGTTGGAGCGAGGCAAGGCCTTTGGTCTGCCCACGAGAGCCACTGCTGCCGGTGAGGTGGATACGATTACAATAGTTGCCATCAGGGCTGATTTCGTCCTTGAAGAACCGGATGATCCTACGACCACTGGTATCGGTGTTTTCGATCTTCGAGCCAAAGAGGATTTTATAGAACAGGAAGGGCATGGTCTGGATCCAGCGCCGCATAACCTTGATTACTTCGAAGCTCACCTTAGATCTCTGGCACAATACTGGCGTGTGGTCTCATATGGAAAACTGGAGTTGATTTGGGAAATCTGGCCGAAAGCGACCGATTCGGCTTATCATCTTGATTCCAGTATAGCTGCTTACGGATCGTTGCCCCCGGCAGTAGGATTGGGAACGTTATTCTATGATGCTCTGAAAAAGGCTGATGAGGTGGATGGCGACAGTCTGCGATTCCGTGACGAAGAGGGGCGCAAGAAAGCGGTGATGATTTTCCATGCCGGATCGGATCGCCAGAATGATTTATGGTTTTCGGCCACACCGACGGAAAATGATCTGTACACCGGATTTCTCACATTTGATGAATTCAACCAGATTGAACTCAGCCATGACACAGTGGTTGAGGGGATAATTATGCCGGAGACGATGTCACAGGATAATCGGATCACGGTAATGAATGCCGTTATGGCTCATGAATTCGGGCATCAACTGGGCCTGGTGGATCTTTATAACACCGGCAGTAATCCCTTTTTGACCCAGATGGGCGATTTTGCCCTGATGGACAATATGGGCATGAATACGGCCGCGATGTTCGATATTTATGGTGTCGGCGCTTTCGGTACCGTGCCGCTATTTCCGATGGCCTGGTCGCGGGCGTTTCTCGGCTTTGAAGAAGTAGTCGAATACCGCGAGGGGACATCGATTGAGTTGGCCGCGGTTAAGTTACAAACTTCCGAGGCCAAGATCGCCAAAATACCGATTTCGGCGACCGAGTATTATCTTTTGGAGAACCGTCGGTCGGATATCGATGGAGAACTTGACGGACTTCGACAGGACAGCACCAGTGATGTGATTCTCTGGCCAGTGGTGGTGGAATCTCAAACCGTAGGCGATAGCGTTGAGACGGTTTTGGTACCGGTACGGGAATATGATGTTTATCTTCCCGACAATGCGGCCGGAATCGCTATCTGGCATATTGACGAAGCGGTGGCCGCAGAGGATTATCTGCCCGAACCGCTGGAGTTTAATTTCGATAATAATTTTGACGCCAATTCGCTGCAGTGGGATCATCGGCGGCGATTCGTGCGGTTGGTGGAAGCCGACGGCCTGATCGGATTCGGCGGCAATTATCATCAGGGATTCGGCAAGCGCGAAGACCTGTTTTATTCCGGCAACAATTCCAACTTCGGCACTCACACCAACCCGCCGACAATTTCCAATGACGGCGGATATACGCATTTTAATATTACTAATATTTCTTCGCCCGCCAAAATTATGACTTTCAATCTGTCGCGTAACCGAATGGCTGACAATTTCCCGCGGCGGATGTCAATCCCAGCCGACCCAGGGCTGGCCCCGGCGGCGGTTGATCTGGATGGTGACGGCGAGGATGAGATTCTGTCTGTATCGGGCAACCGACTTCTGGCCGTTTATGCCGACGGGCGTGATTTTTTGGATACATTGGGACAATGGCCTGACGAGGATACTATTTATAGCGGAATAGATGCTCATACCGATGCCAACCCGTATGTCCCGCGCCAGTTCACGACCGCAGCCATGCCGGTTTTCGCCGAAACAGGCGCCGTCATTACGACTCTGCCGGTGACAGCCACATTCAATGATACGACATTGGTTATGGCCGGTACCGGCGCAGGCAAAGTTTATGCCTACCTGACAACGGCCAACGATGCCGGAGAGCCGGATATGTATCGGGCCGAAAATTTCTGGGTATGGGAAGAGCTTCTTATTCCTGGTGGTATCACCGGTATTATTCCGGATACGGATAAAGGTTTGGTTATTTGCTTCAATGACAATCGCCGGATGTTATTTTGGGACTGGAATGATCCCGGTACGCGGAAGGCTAATGTACTCGATGGAGATTTTGTCGGCGCTTGCCGCTTCGACGGCGGCCTGGCTGTCTTGGCTGAAACGGCCACGAATTCGGTTTTATATCAATATGCCTATGATGATCTTTTTAACCTCGATACCTTGACCCCGAATAGTCTGGAAATAGATGAAACCGGTTTTCATGCGCCGATTGCAACTGATTTCGACCGCGATGGTGTTGAGGAAGTTGTCCTTGTGTCGCGAACCGGGCATGTCCTCTGTTACAGCCTTACTGCCGCCGGCATCGAAAAATATACCGACCTGGACAAAAATACTGGGGATACGGCAGTGGCCGGACCGGCCGTTGCTGATTTTTCCGGTAACGGTTTTCCGGAACTGATCATTCCCGGTACCAATCGGATTTATGGTTATGACCGGACCGGGTTGACGGCGATTGATTTTCCGGTGACGGTGGACCCGGCGCGGCCGGGGCAGTTGGTGTTGACGGAGCCGATTATCTCGGATATCGACGGCGACAACCGGGCTGATATTGTTGTGGCTGCGTTGGATTCGGTTTTTGTGACGAAACCGGCAGCGGTATTTTATCTCGATTCGTTGAGTTCACCCGATACGATTTATATCAAGACCAAGGATACGACTTTCACTTATTACAACTATTTCAGCAATGTCTATGTGGTGACGCCGGGACGATTACAAATGTCTGGTTTTCCGGTACCAGCCGGAACTCTGGGTATAAACGAGGATGGTGATACGACTTTTGGCGTGGCTACTCCGGTGCATATGAAGAGTGGAAACGAGGGACGTCTGGCAGTAGCCGGGGCTGACGGTTGGTTGAATCTGTGGACAACCAACTGGTCGGATGAAGCGGCTTTCTGGCCGATGGCCGGGGGATCGGCCGACCGGTCGGGATATTTGACCCTTGATGATCTGGGAGAAGAAAGGGCCCTGTCGGAATTTCTGCCTGAGATGCGTTTCTTTGCCTATCCCAATCCGGCCACGGGTAGCCGGGCCAATATCCACTTTTATGTCAATCAAGCAGCCGGTGTCACGGTAACGATTTTTGATGCAATCGGCGACAAAGTATGGGAGGGCTATCGGGACATTCCCGACGGCAATCGAGAAGAAGAAATAATCTGGAATTTAGGCGACGTTGCCTCCGGTGTCTATCACTGCCGGATTGAAGCGACAGCATCTTCGGGATCGCATCAAGCGGTGGCGTTCAAAACCATAGCGGTGGTTAAATGAGGAGCAGAGAATGAAACGATTCTCTCAATCGTATATCTGGCTGTTGTCAGCGTTTGTGTTGTTTTTGTGTTGTAGCGGGCTCTCGGCAGCGGGTGATTTACAGGCACCGTTTGTGAAAAGCGGTGTTACTCCATCCGTGCAGGAGTATTTTGCTGGAGTGAAAAGTGACGGCATGGTCTTCAATCAGTCGGGTGACAAGCTCGACCCAGTGCCCAGTTATGATGTTCGGGGCCAGCGTAATGAGAAACTTATTCAGGGCCAACGAAAGAGCGTCCAAAGGGCTTTTCTCTATTCTCTGATTGTTCCGGGTGCGGGACAGTATTATAACGGTTCCAAAATCAAGGCGATATTGTTTTTGGGATTGGAAGCGGCGAGCTGGGCCGGACATTTATCCTACCATAACAAGGGCCTCGACAAGACCGCGGAATTTGAGCTTTTTGCCGACGACCATTGGGCGGAATCGAGTTATGGCGACTATCTTGAAATAAACTGGGACGTCCGCGACGATGATTCGATTTATAAAAATCCTCCTGACACATCCAGTTTTTTATTCACTCATCATCTGCCGGATACAAAAACTCAGCAGTACTATGAAATGATCGGAAAATACGATCAATTTGTTTTCGGTTGGGATGACGTCGATTCACTGGAAGCGCCTAATCCGGATGCGCACAAATCGGAGATTTCGGCCAATCGGAATATTTATGAAGATATGCGCTATGAGGCCAATAAGATGTATGGCCGGGCTACGACTTCGCTTATCGTGATGATGAGTAATCATTTGTTTTCGGCAATGGAGGCGGCCTGGTCGGCCCAGCGGCACAACAAGAAAGTGGATAGATTCGTGGATCGGGTAAAATTCCGGGCGATAATGGCCCAGACCGATAGTGAATATTTTCCGATGTTAACCATGACTTACAAGTTTTAGGGTGATGAATATCAAAAACTATCTGATAGGAATGCTTTGTCTGCTCTTGCCGGTTTGCTGTTTAGCCAAGAACACCGAACCGGGAAGGAACAGTCTGCTCAATCCTCTCCCGATAATAAGCGGCCAGACGGCCGTGCCGGCGACATCGCCAGAAGATGACCGACAGGCCGGACTCAGCCGAGGGATGACCGGAACCAGAGTATCGATGAAGAAGGCGGTACTGCTGTCGATACTGCTGCCCGGCGCGGGCGAGTATTACGCCGGCTCCAAATTCAAGGGTCAGGTCTTTATGGGCGTGGAAGCGGCCATTTGGTCAGGATTCGCGGCCCTGAGGATGTACGGTGGTTGGAAAAAGGATGATTACAAGGCTTATGCCGCGGCTCAGGCCGGAGTTGATAATTCCGATAAGGACGAAGAGTTTTATGATTGGATCGGATTTTATGAAAACCGTGATGATTTCAACCAAATCGGCCGGCTTTATTATCCCGAACGAGATTATATGCCTGATTCGCCGGCTAATTTCTGGCAATGGGATTCGGAATCATCCCGGCTTCGCTACAAGGAAATGAAGGACGATTCCAAGACGGCCTATCGCAATTCGACCTTTATGCTCGGCCTGGCCATTCTTAATCGTGTGGTGTCGAGTATTGATACCTATCGCACGGTCAAATCGGCCGGACGCCGGGTTCAATCGATCACCCAGTTCGGGGAATATCGGCTGAAAGTATCGCCTCGTCTTTTCGGAGATAATCCCAGCCTCAAACTGTCTCTGTCGCGAAAGTTTTAAGTATGCACTCACTGGCGGTCATTGGCGTTTTTCTTACGCTTCTTTCCTGCACCGGCAGTGCGCCTCCCCGACCGTCTCAAACGGCGATCCCCGTAAAAATCCCGATAAGGTTGGAACTAGAAAAAGTCATTGAAGGCAGACTTCTGGCTTATGATCTAAAAACGCCCTCAGGACTTGCTCTTGATGCTTTGGATAATCTGTTTATCGCCGATGCCGGTAATCATCGCTTGCTCAAACTCAACACCGAGTTTAAACCAATTCGCGAATACGGCGGGTATGGCGGAGGTATCGGCCGATTCAACAGCCCCGAAGATTTAGTCCTTGACCGCGGTCTTAATTTGTATGTGCTGGACGCGGGCAACCGGCGGGTGATTCGTCTGGACGCCAATCTGAATTATATCGAAGCGATTATCCCCGAGGATGATTCGACCGAAATTATTTCCACCCTGGGCCGTCTGTCCGGTATTCAAATATCAGTGCTGGGCGAGATCACGTTGGTTGACCATGACAATTCGCGTTTGATCCGCCTTGACAATTTCAATCGTTTCAGCCGATACATCGGCGATTTCTCCTATGGCCGCGGAGCCCTGCTCAATCCGCTCGGCTTGGCCATGGATGACAAGGAGTTATTTTATGTAGCCGACGGCGGCAACGGTAGGATTGCGGTATTTGATGACTATGGTAATTTCCTGCGCCAGTCTGGAGGCGAGGATCTTCGACGCCCCTCTGCCATTACCGCCGATCCGAATGGTCTTATTTGGGTGGCCGATGACGATCCTGCCGATATTCTGGTTTTCGATTCTGATGGCCGCCGGGTATGGCGAATGAGTGATCAGACTGATCCCGAAATAAGTCTTGATGATGTTCGGTCACTGACGGTTTCGGCCAAGGGCCGCCTGTATGTGGCCGACGCCGGGAACAACCGCGTAATGGTATATCGAATTGTATATCAGGCCGTGCGCTAACCGTCGATCAGCTGGCCGTGGTTTTCTTTTGCTTTCGGCTACTCTCCTGCTATATGTGATTTTTGCAGCCGATTGGGTAGTGGCCGCTCAGATCGTTAAACAGCTATCCGTTCAGCCTGAAATAACGAGTTATGAAACAGGTCTGAAATTTATCGCCGTTGGGTCCGATTCGGTTTTATGCAGCGAAACCCTGCTTGATCCCACAGCCGATTATACTCTCAACCTGCGCACAGGCGTACTGGCATTGAAACATCCACTGGACTGTGATCGCCTGACGGTCATTGCATTTCAATTGCCCGATTGGATGACCGCCTCGGCGGGCAATAAAGTCCCACCGGGCAAGAGGTTGATTCAACTCGATTCTTTGCTTTTTACACCGGTTCGAAATATAAAATCGTCCTCAAAGAAAATCAATCTATCAGGCAACAAGTCGTTTTCGTTCAACGTCGGTCGTTCCGGCTCGGGTCGTTTTTCACAAGGTTTGAATCTTGATTTCGATGCCCTTATTGCTGACGATATGCGCTTACGCGGTTCGGTATCTGATCGTATTGGAAGCACCGGCGGGATTTTATCCGGGGGGGGCGGGACGACTATCTTGTCGGAACTGGATAAATACTTCTTCGAAATTGAGGGCCGGCGGGTTGTGGCGCGGGGCGGCGATATCGAAACCACTGACAGCCGGTTTTTGCCGAATAAACGGATACGCGGTATATCGGCGGCCTACCGGGCTGATGCTTTTGGTATGGCAGTCGATGTCGGCCGACCGGCGGGCAAGTTCATCAGTCAGCGGATGGGTGGTGTGGATGGCCGTCAGGGACCTTATCAGGCGGTAGGGCAAAGTGGCCGTCCGGTAGGGATTGTTCCCGGTTCGGAAAAGGTTTATATCGATGGCCGCCGGTTGGAAGGCGGATCGGACAGGCATTATTTCATCGACTATCCAGCCGGTCGGATGACTTTTTCGCCGACAGTTTTGATAACGTCCCGGAGCCGAATCGAGGTTGATTTCGAAGCGGCGGAAAACGATTATGAGCAAGCTGTTTATGATTTTGCCGGGAAGATTGTCATTCCGGGAAAAGTCGCCTTATTGGAATTCGGTGTTCGGCGAGAAACCGATGAACAAGACAGGCCACGTTTCGGAGCATTTTCGGAGACAGAAATTGATGTTATGCGAGCCGTCGGCGATTCTACAACGCTGGCATTCCGCAGTGGCGTCCGGGCCGATACGGCCGGGAATTATATTTTTGTGACCGATACCACTGCCGGCGATCATTATCTGTATGTCGGTGGCGGTGGTGATTATTCCGTGTCCTTTTCGTATGCCGGAGAGGGGCTGGGCGATTACCGTTATCTGGGCGATGGGATTTATGAATATAATGGCTACGGCGGCGGAGGATATCTTCCGCTTATTCCTCTGCCATTACCGGCTCGAAATGATTTTATCTTTGGTGCGCTTGAAATCACTCCCTATCGCAACGGGACTATTCGGCTATCATATCAGGGCAACAGCCGGGATAATAACCTGTTCTCCGATTTCGACGATAATGACAATTACAATAGTCAGGCGGAAATCTCTTTGGCACATCAGGATTCGGTCATTCAAGGCCGATTGGATTTCAGGTATCGTGAGGAATCATACAATCCAGTCAGTCGATTGAATCTTCCTGATTTCGATCGAGTCTGGGCTTTACCGGTGGGGATGATTTCAGGCGATGAGTTTCGACTGGAAAGCCACAGCCGAGTGACTTTCTCCGGCAATCGTCTCAGTGCAGATATCGGATATATAAAATACCGCGACAATCTCGAATCGAAGCGCGTTTCTTTCAAGGTCAGAGGGTTAGGGGATCTGCCAGTGTCACCGCGGGCATCCTACACCAGCGGCAATTCCGAAAGAACCAACGGCCAACCCGGAGATGGCTTGTATGAGAAATATAATGCCGGGGCAGCGGTGAAAGCGATTCGCTCACTGCGCGTAGAACTCGATTATGATCGGGAGTTGACCAAGGATCGCTATGATCTCGAACCGGATGCAGAGAAATACTCGCGGTATCGAGCGGCGGCCTTCTATCGAAATACGGTATTGATTATTTCCCGGCGGATCGACTTTACGAGTGCGGTTTGGGGCGTCAAGGGACCGCAACTGGACAAAATAGAAATAATCGCCGATGAAAATGTGGGTCGGTTGAAGATCAGACTGGCCGGGACGGCGCTGGAACAGAAAAGGCTTGATTCTCAGCGGGAGGACAGATCGGAAAGGCTTTATCAGGCTACCTTTCGTTATGCCTCGCCCGATGGCTGGTTGACGGTCCAGGCCGATTATCGTCAGAATCGTCGCGGCGTTCGATCAACGGGCGAATTATATTTGCGGGTCGGCAACGGCGAAGGTGATTATCGTTTCGAAGATGACCGTTATTTATACGATCCCGACGGAGATTATATTCGGATTAAGGAGGAGACCGGAGGATTCACTTCGGTATCCACCGGCGAAAAGAGCCACAATATCACCCTCTATCCGGGGCGTTTTAAAGCGCTAGGTCGTGCCACAAAATGGCTCTCACAGACGGCCTTTCGTTTGCGAACCGAATTGATCGAAGAACTTCCAGGTGATAACGGTCGCCGGTTATCCTGGGTCGTGCCCTGGGCGAGCCGGTCGGATGTGGAATATCTATCGAGGAGCCGCCGTGAGGGGTATTCGGTCCTGCTGTTTCCCGCCTATAATTTTTATATCCTCAATTTTTCTTTCAGCAATCATTTCACCGAGCAGGAAGCAGGTTCTCAGCTGAGCCGCTCCCGAAAAGAATACAAGAGCGAAATCAAAAACAGTCTGTCACCGCAAGTACGTACCATCCTGCGTTGGCGGCATCGGCGCGGAAACGAATCCGGTATTGGGTTGGTGGCGCTGATTTTACGGGAAAACGAATATACCGCTGGTCTGATAATAAATCAGGGTCGGCTGCAAATGACTCCGCGAGTTTCTTATGTGAGAATCGACGACGAATTATCGGGAGGAGACGGACGCGGCGTGTGGATTGGTAATGAAAGCGTTTTCCGGCAAGCGGGACGGGGAGAAATTCGATTTGACGTAGAGTTGAGATCGTTGACTGAAAAGCAGCCGTTCAGCCAGCCGGAATACCTGGTTACCGACGGTAAGCGGTTCGGGAAATCGGCCTTGATTAATCTGACCGGCAGTTACGATCTGGGCAAGTCGATGAGGATGACGATTAATCTGACCGATCGAATTTTCGAAGGTCGGGCGGCAGAGTTTACCGGAAGGGGGGAACTTGTTGCCCGCTTTTAGAAATATCGCTTTCGCCTGTTGTTTGCTTCTGGCAGGAGTAGTCACCGGCGGCATCCAACCCGTCAAAGTCGTATCTGCTGACATTGATGACGATTTACGCAGGAGGATCGAACAGGAATTTGACCGAAGTGATGGCGATAAAGTATCTGGAGCGGTACTTAGTATGCTGTCGGAGGCGGGCTATTTAAACGGCCGGATCAACTCTGCCGGTGATACAATTGTCGTCGAACCCGGTTCGCTGTATAACATCGGTGATATTTATCTGAATGCTGTGACCCCGGCTGGGGGAATCTCAAGCGATACGTTGAAACGTTATCGCGGATTCACTGCCGGAAAAGGCCACGTGGAGAGATTCAAGGCCGACATCCTTGAATCTTATCAGGCGGCTAGTCATTATTTCGCCTCTATCAATGTGGATCGGGTTGAGTTTGAAAATCGGAAAGTACATTTCCATCTGAAGTTGATTACCGGGCCGGAAGTGACTATCGAACGGATGCGGTTTTATGGCCTGCACAAAAGCGATCCGGAATTTATCTCCAGATTGTCGGGTCTGCGGCGTGGCGATCCTTTTGTGCAGGGGAATCTGGAAAAGGCAGTACAGTCGCTTCAGACCACCGGTTTTTTGCGGAACGATTCGATGCCGCAGGTTTTACCCAATGAAAACTATGACCGGGTGGAACTTCTTTTTTACCTGAAGGAAAACAAGAGCAGCAGTCTGGAACTGGGCGGCGGTTACCTTCCCGGGCAGGGTTCGGCCGATGGCGAATTTGTCGGGCGGATGCATTTCAGGTCGCGGAATCTGTTCGGAGCCGGGCGCAGTATAGAACTATTGCTGGATCGCAAGGACAGAGCTTCATCGGTTATCGAACTGCGCTTCGGTCAACCGTTTTTCATTCCCGATCATCTGGAACTGACCATGCACGCTCGACAGGTTGATTATGATTCCTCCTATCATTCGTTCAGTATAGACGGCGGATTGAGCCTGTTCACCGGGGCGGGAACAAAAGTGACCGGGGGAGGATCATGGACCAAAATCGAACCTCAGAAATCGAGTCAGGCGTCATCGCGGTTGCTGACCGGGGATTTGAGTTATCAGACAGATAATTTTGATTATGCCCCGAATCCATCAACGGGTCGGCAGATCGCTTTCGGCCTATCCTATATCAGGCGGATCAGCCATTTAGAAGCGTTAGAGAGCGATTCGGTCAATAATGAGAGCCGGTTCAATATTTCGTTGGACAGTTATATGCGGCTCAGTTCGCGGCTGGTGTTGCGGATTAATCTCAAAACCCGAGTGCTGATAACCTCGCGCGACTTGATCGATCTTTCGGAACAGTTTAAACTGGGCGGATTCTCATCTCTTCGCGGTTACCGGCAGGATCAATTTGCCGGACGCCGAACAGCCTTGGGTCAGGTCGAATTACGTCTGCGACCCTCGCCGGATTTGGCTGCTTATTTGTTCGCCGATCTGGGTTATGTTTATGCCAAAAAGGAAATCCTGACCGGGGGGATATCATCGGAGAATCTGAGCCGGGCGGGATCGGGACTTGGATTATTTATCGGTGGCGACAATGCCCGGATGACGCTTGAGCTGGGTTGGGGGCGTTATGATCGGTTTGATGACGGCAAAATCCATCTGGGGCTGACGACTCTGTTTTAATCTTGACCACAGGCGATACAGGCGGCAACTTGTCAGCGTGAATTCGCCGATGGCATATTTATCGCTAATTCGCCTTCCCAACTGTCTAATGGCGGCGGCGGGCACGGCGGTGGGGCAGTTCCTGTCACCTGCTGCTGACGGTCTGGGATTAAGCGCACCGGCAATGGCGGTCTCGTTTTTTGTCTGCGGATTTGGCAATATTTTTAACGATTTAAATGATATCGAAGCGGACCGAATCAATCATCCACAGCGAGCGTTGCCTTCGGGCAGGCTGACCCCGGGACAAGCCAAAGTGATCGGCTTCTATTTTCTTGTTATCTCGCTTATTCTGATGATCTGGCTAAGTAATCCGGGGCGGATTATCGTAGTCGTCGCTCTGATGCTTTTGATTTGGTATAATTTAAGGCTTAAGCAAACGGCCTATTGGGGCAATTTGACCGTTTCTCTTTTGGGAGCGATGACTTTCTTTCAGGGCGGAGCAGTGGCCGGAATGGCCGGTATTATGGCTCTTCCGGGGCCGATTATTCCGGCCGTGTTCGCTTTCCTGATACATGGCGGGCGGGAGATAATCAAGGATGTTGAGGATATCGCCGGGGATATTGGATCAGGCAGCCGCACGGCTCCAATCAGAACCGGGTCAACGCCGCCCCTGATTGTGGCTCATGCACTTTTGAGCCTGATGATGATTCTTGCCTTGAGCGTATATTTTCTGGACTGGTTCAATTTGTATTATCTGGCGATTATTATACCGCTGGTGATTATCCCGACCGTGGGACAAATGATCCGGCTGGGCCTGAGCCCCGATCAACAAACATGTAATCGAGTGGCGACATTGATTAAACTCGGTATGTTGCCCGGAATCGTTGCGTTGGTCATAGGGCGGGTATATTGAAACGTTATCTCTCTTTTCGCGTATAAATCAAAAAACAACCGGCCGAAATATCAAACCTTTTGGGGGTAAAGCGGTATAAATCTTCTTATGACTATCCGGTTAAATAACTTGACGGGATTTGGACTGATTGGTTTATTGAACGATTGATTATGAGAACTGCTAAGGTTTTTCCGTTAATAATCGTCGCCTTTATTTTTCTGTCATCGGTTGCAGCCGAGGCGGGAGAGATCAGTATTTCGGCGGAAGTATCACTTGCCCGGATACCGTTTTCGGGGCGCGACACTCTGACTGTCAGGCTAATCTGGGAAGGGGAGTCCTCCGCGTATCAAATCGAGGATTTTCCGATGCCGGTTCTTGAAAAACTCAAAATTCTCGGCTCCTCCACTTCGGTTTCCAGCGCGAAAGACTCGTCGGTTGCGAGTGGAGAAAGAACTACGCGTACTTATAGTTATATTCTCGAACCGATCGATTTCGGAATTGGGATTGTCCAACCGATGACTTTGATAGCCAAAAACAGGTCAACTCAGGTGGAGCACATTCTTCACACCGGCCGATTGACGGTTGAGATTGCCAAGCCGATAGCGACAAGAGATAAATCGGGCAATTCTTTTGGATTTTTTGTAATACTTGGCGGTGCCATTGTTGTCTTGAGTGTAACAGGTTTTGTTCTCATCAGGAGAAAAAAGGGCTCTCGATTGGCTGACAATGAAAAACTGGATGAAAATCGGTATCAGGATAGATTGCTAGAGATAAAGAAGGAAACCGTTGCCGATGGCAAACGGTTTTATTCGAGAGTGTTTCGTCTGCTTTTGCAATATTTGGAAAAGGAATGCCGGTTGGAGATATCCGGGAAAACAGGCGAGCAAGTATTGGAAATTGTCGGTGGCATGGTGGCTGAGGAGGATCGAGTTCATATAATGCATTTCTTGAATGAAGCACTGGAAGTGAAATACCGGCCGCAAGAGCCAACGCCGGGTGATATCGCTGATACGTATAACGCCCTGCATGGTTTTTTTGAACGCAAATTGAAATAATAGATAGATGGAGGATCGATGGATCTCGATATTAAACAGATTCAGGCTGAGGTGGAGAAAAAGTCGGAGTTCGTGTCGCGTTTGACCGACGAACTGGGTGCGGTCATTGTCGGTCAGAAGTATATGATCGAACGGTTGATGATCGGTCTTTTGGCTGACGGCCATATCCTTCTGGAAGGAGTGCCGGGACTGGCCAAAACGCTGGCGGTCAATTCTCTGGCTTCGGGAATTAAGGCCGGATTTCGGCGGATTCAATTTACGCCCGATTTATTGCCGGCTGATCTGATCGGCACTATGATTTACAATCCGCAGAAGGCGGAGTTTACGGTAAGAAAAGGGCCGATTTTTACCAATATCATTCTGGCAGACGAGATCAACCGGGCTCCAGCCAAAGTGCAGTCGGCTCTTCTGGAAGCGATGCAGGAACGGCAAGTGACTATCAGCGATGAGACCTACAAGCTCGACCAGCTGTTTCTGGTTCTGGCCACCCAGAATCCGATTGAGCAGGAAGGTACGTACCCTCTTCCCGAAGCCCAGATTGACCGGTTTATGTTCAAGCTGAAAATCAGTTATCCCACTCAGGATGAAGAGCGGTTGATCATGGATCGCATGACCGTCGGTGCAGAAATCGGCGTCAATGCGGCCGTGACCATCGATGATATTCTGGAAGCACGCAAAGTCGTGACCGGTATTTATGTCGATGAGAAGGTGAAGGATTATATTCTCAATGTCGTTTTCGCCACTCGCGAACCGGAGCGTTTTGGCCTGTCTGAAATAGCTGATTTTATATCTTATGGAGCCTCACCCCGGGCGACCATCTATCTTAATCTGGCCGCCAAAGCCCATGCCTTCCTGAAAGGGCGCGGGTTTATCACACCCGAGGACATCAAGGCCATCGGACCGGATGTGATGCGCCATCGGATAATCGTCACCTATGAAGCGGAAGCGGAAGAGACGACCGCGGATGACATTGTCCGCAAGATTTTCGACACCATTGAGGTTCCGTAAGCAGCGATGATACCCAGAGAAATATTCAAGAAAGTCCGCCGGATCGAAATCCGGACGCGGCGGCTGGTCAATGATCTGTTTTCGGGCGAATACCATTCCACTTTCAAAGGTCAGGGGATGGAGTTTGAGGATGTGCGCGAATACAGCCCCGGCGATGATGTCCGGTTGATTGATTGGAACGTGACTGCTCGCACCGGCGCGCCATATATCAAGAAATTCAAGGAAGAACGTGAATTGACGGTCGTTCTGCTGGTGGACGCCTCGTCTTCGGGCCGTTTCGGTACTCACGAGAAGTACAAAGAGGAATTGGCCGCCGAACTATGCGCTCTTCTGGCTTTTTCGGCCATTAAAAACAATGACAAAGTCGGGTTAATCATTTTCACCGATACCATCGAGAAATTCATTCCTCCGCAAAAAGGCAAAGCCCATGTTCTCCGGCTGATCCGTGAAATCCTTTTTTTCACACCGGAGCGGACCAAAACCGATATCGCCGGGGCACTTGAGTTTTTTGCCAAAGTGACCAAGCGCAAGTCGGTGGTGTTTCTCATCTCTGACTTTCTGTCAGAAGATTACCATACGGCGCTGAGGATCGCCAACAAGAAGCACGATGTCGTCGCCGTGAAAATTACCGATCCGCGAGAACTGGAATTCGGCAATTATGGCTTGATGGAGTTGGAGGACGCCGAAACCGGGGAGGTTATGATCGTTGATACCGGTTCGGCCGAA
Organism: FCB group bacterium; assembly: GCA_024231695.1. Classification (GTDB taxonomy): domain Bacteria; phylum Zixibacteria; class MSB-5A5; order GN15; family JAAZOE01; genus JAAEQF01. The sequence goes on along the minus strand of JAAEQF010000014.1, from coordinate 12,399 downwards.
TTCCGGCGGCAGTTTGCGGCCGAGGCCGATGATGCTAACTCCCAATTGGAAAGATCGCTTAAGATGATCGATCTCGATTTCATCCAGATTCGCACCGATCAATCATATATCGTCCCCCTGATTCAGTTTTTCAAAATGAGAGAGAAGCGACATTGACAAATTTCGAGCGACAGGATAGTCTCGCCGGAGCGGCCAATTGTCAACCGGATACGACATTCGAGCGATTTCGGATTAATCGGAGGAAAATAGTGCGGGCGGTTTTGAAGACCATATTAATTATGGTGATGGTGACAGGCTTGTTCGGCCATTCTCTCGGCGAAGATTTGATTGATGTAACTGCCGCGGTGGATAAGCAGACGGCATTTATCGGAGATTTGATCGGTTATACGATAACGATAACTTACGATTCCACTTTGCGCCTGACTCCTCCGGCGATTAGTGAGAACCTGGGGGGACTCAAGGTCAAGGATGTCGATGTCGGTAATGTACAGACTATGGATGGCGGACGTCTCCGCGAGGAAATAAAACTTAATCTGCGATCTTTCACCACCGGTGAATTCGTGATTCCGCCATTGGCAATAGAATACATGCTGACCGATTCATCCCAGAAATCTATCTCAGTGGACAGAATAAAAATCGAAATTTTGTCGGTTCTGGCAGAGGGTACCTCACCCGATAGTCTTGAACCGCGGCCGAATAAGGGACAGATTTCGCTGAGTTCCAATGAAGCGCTTTTTTATATCATCTTGGCCGCTGTGATTTTAATCATAGCTGCGGTTATCGTTTATACTTATCGCAGGCGACAGCGGGTCATCGAACCGGAAGAAGAGTATGTCGATCCGCGTCCAGCCTGGGAGATTGCCTTTACCGCCCTGGTGTTGCTCAAGGAGAAAAAACTGATTCAGGCCGGCGAAATCACACCTTTCTATGTCGAACTCTCCGATATAATCAGGAATTATCTGGGACGGCAGTTCGGGTTCGATGCCATCGATATGACAACCGAAGAAGTGGCCGATATCCTAACTGATCTTGAGATAGATGACAGCTTCAGAAATGGGATTGACAGGTTTTTGAAACATGCCGATCTGGTCAAATTCGCCAAATATTTTCCTTCCGCCGACCGCCCGGATCAGGATTGGGACGAAGGTTATCGATTAATCGACGGGAGCCGGGAGATGATGCCGATGCGGCCGATAGTCGAGGAATTGCCGGAGGTTGAGACGGCGGATGTCAATGGAGAGAAGCGGGAATATTCTGATCTGGACTATGCTCCCCCGGAACTCAGGTCAGCGCCGGTGCCGAATTCCGAGGAGGATACTCAATGAATATTCTCCGTTTTGCCGGCTGGGATCTGATTTTCATTCAGGTTCCGGGCGTCTTAATTTTGGCTTTGGGCGGTATTGTGCTGGCGGCCATGATCTGGCATTATTTTTTCCGCCGAGCGCAGCAATCGGCTTCGGTTCGTTACTCTGACCTATCTCTGGTGAAAACAGGCCGGTTGTCGTTTCGCCGTCGATTTCGCTTTCTGGTTTTCGTGCTGAGGCTGTTGGCCGTGGCCTGCCTTTTTGTAGCTATGGCTCGACCGCAGATCGGTAATCAACAACGTGATACCGAAACAGAGGGGGTCGACATTATGATGACGCTGGATATATCCCCCTCAATGGCCGCCGAGGATTTTGCTCCGCATAATCGATTGTACGTGGCCAAGGAGGAAATCCACAAATTCATCAACCGTCGGACCAGCGACCGGATCGGGCTGGTGGTGTTTGCCAAAACGGCTTTTACTCAGTGCCCGCTAACCTTGGATTACAGCGTATTGAAAAGCTTTCTGGATCAGGTCGATTTTGGCCAGGCCGGAGACGGTACGGCCATTGGGCTGGCCCTTGCCTCGGCCACTAATCGCTTACGTGGTTCGGATGCCAAATCGAAAGTGATTATTCTGCTGACCGATGGAGTCAACAATGTTACGGAGATTGATCCGGTGACGGCGGCTAATATCGCCAAGGCAATGGGTGTCAAAGTTTATACAATCGGTGCCGGTAAGCCGGGTAATGTAATCTATCCTAAATTTGACCCGCTGTTCCAATCCCGCCGCAATTATCTCCCCAGTGAAATTGACGAGGAGGTCCTTCAGCAAATTGCCGATATCACCGGCGGAAAATACTTCCGCGCCCGCAGCGAAGCTGAACTGGAGCAAGTGTACACCGAAATCGATGCCATGGAGAAAACCGAGATCAAGGTTCACGAGTATATGCAATACGATGAGTTGTTTTTTCAATGGCTGCTGATTGGTTTTATTCTGCTTCTGGCGGAGTTACTTTTGAGTCAGACCTATTTCAGAAAGATTCCCTGAGGGAGCAAAAGGCGATGCGATTTTTTCAACCATTATATCTTCTGGGTTTGCTTTTGATTCCGATCATCGGCGGATTTTTCTGGTGGGCAATGGCGCGCAAGAAAAAGGCTCTGGCGCGATTCGGGGATATGCCGTTGATCATGCGGGCAGCTTCGGGTATTTCCTTTTCGCGGCAGGCGGGCAAAGCAGTTATGCTCATGACCGCGGTATTGTTTCTAACACTGGCGGCGGCCAAACCGCAAATCGGCACGCACATGGAGATGATTAAACGTGAGGGAGTCGATATTATCGTGGCTGTCGATGTTTCCCGTTCGATGGAAGCGATGGATGTCCAACCCGGTCCGACATCGCGTTTATTCAAGGCCAAGCAGGAAATACGGTCATTGATAAATCCCGACCGTCTCAAGGGCGATCGGATCGGTCTGGTGGCTTTTGCCGGTGAGGCGTTTGTGCAATGTCCGCTGACTCTCGATTATTCCGCCGCTCGGATATTTCTGGATGTAATTGAGGTCGAACTTATCCCCGCGCCGGGAACCGATCTGGATGCAGCCATCGCCACAGCCACAAAGGCCTTTGATCAGCAGGAGCGCAAGCACAAGGCGTTACTTATGCTGACCGACGGGGAGGGGCATGTCGGTGATCCGGTGTTGGCAGCCAAACAGGCTCGAGAACAGGGGGTCAAGATCTATGCCATTGGTATCGGTAATTCGGAAGGGGAACCCATTCCAATCTACAATAAACGGGGCGAGCGGATCGGGTTCAAGAAAGACGAGGAAGGGAATGTAGTTATCTCCAAGACCGACGAGAGTACACTGCAGAAAATAGCAATGGCCACCGGAGGGAAATATTATCGAGCCTCGCCGTCCGAGTTGGAATTGGATCAGATATATGACGATATTTCGGGGATGGAGAAAAAGGAACTGGAAGGCCGTTTGAGTCTTCAATATGATGATCGTTATCAATGGCCGCTGGCTTTGGCCCTGCTTTTTATTATTTGGGAACTGTTTATCCCGGAACGCGTAAGGAAGATGAAACGGAGCGTGGAAGTATGATGCGGCCTATTTTTATCTTTGTTCTGGCAGTCATTTTGTGCGGCGGCACGGCGGCGGAGGATTATGTCTCACTCAACGAAAAAGGGAACGATGCTTTCGCCGAGAAGAAATTCGAAAAGGCGCTTGAGTATTATCATAATGCCGAGATCGAAAAACCGGAAACCCCGAAAATTCAATACAATCATGCCAATACCCTGCTTGAAACCGGACGATTTGAAGAGGCCGTGCAAAAATATAATGACGCCTTGAGCAGCGATGATGTTTCGCTTCAAAGCCGGATTCACTATAATACCGGTAATGGTTATTTCGGCCGGCAGGATTATCAAAAGGCGGTAGAGGAGTATCAAAAGACACTTGATCTCAATCCGAACGACCTCGACGCTAAACATAATCTGGAACTGGCCCGCATCAGGTTGAAAGAACAGCAACAGAATCAGCAAGAGCAAGAGAAGCAGGATCAGGAAAACCAGGACCAGGAACAAGAGCAGAAGCAGGAGCAAGAGCAGCAGGATCAACAGGATCAGGAAGAGGAAAAGCAGCAGCAACAGGATAAAGGTGAGCAGGAAAAAGAGGAACAAGAACAGCAACAACAACAGCAGAATGAAGAGCAGGAGAATAAAGAAGAAGAACAACAACCTCAGCCTCAGGAACCGAAAGAGGATGAGATGTCGAAAGAGGACGCTGAACGAATATTGAATTCACTGGCCGATCAGGAAAAGGCCGATTTGCAAAAGAGAAAAATCAAGATTACCGGAAGTTATAAGGGTAGCGATTGGTAAAGATAAATAAAAATAGAATGACTTGTATATTGCCGGTAGTACTGGCGCTCATTCTGCTGACGGCAGGCAATGCGGCTGCGCAGGATGAGATCAGTATCGTCCTATCATTGGATCGCCATAGAATAGGTCTGGATGAGCAGGCTATTCTGACGGTGAAGGTGTCGGCCGGGAATCAGCAGAATTTGCCGGAAGCCAAACTTCCGCCGATGCCGAGATTTGATATCTATTCGGCCGGATCGTCCACCAGCTTGCAGATTATCAATGGTGAGACCAGTTATTCGACAACCACTAATTATATTTTGTCGCCCAAGAAAACGGGTACCTATCCGATCCGTTCGGCCTGGTTGGTTATTAGCGGCACTCGGTTTGAATCGAATCAATTGTCTATCACCGTTCTCAGTCCGGAGGAAAAGACAGCCGGTCAGGAGACCGGACAAGGCCTGGACGGCGAGGGTAAAAGCCGCGATCTGTTTATGACGGCTGAGATTGACAAAAAGTCGGCTTATGTTGATGAACAAGTAACCCTGAGTGTAAAATTTTTCCGAGGAGTTCAGCTCATGTCCTCGATCGATTTCACTCCGCCGCCGACCTCCGGTTTCTGGACCAGTAATATACCACCTCAAAAACGTTATTATGAAACGATCAACGGTCGCGATTATAATGTCTATGAAATCAGGACAGCCTTGTTTCCTACTCAGCCCGGCAAGCTTACGATCGGTGAATCTCAGATAACGGCCAAGGTCCCTGATCGGTCACGGCGACGCAACCGCGATCCGTTTTCCTTCTTTGATGACATGTTCCAGTCGGGTAAGCGGGTTCGGGTGACGTCAAAACCGATTTCAATCGACGTCAAGCCGTTACCAACCCAGGGAAAAACCGACGACTTTTCGGGTGGCGTCGGTAGTTACAGTATCACTGCTGGTGTGGATAAGACTGAAATGGAAGTGAACGAAGCGGTCACCCTTACGGTAAAAATCTCCGGTAAGGGGAACGTAAAATCTATCCCCGAGCCGACCTTGCCACGGCTGGATGATTTTCGAGTGGAAAAATCCTCGTCCGATTTCAATCAAACCAACCTTGACGACGATATTGGTGGAAGTAAGACTTTCGAGTATGTGCTGATTCCGCGTCTTCCGGGGCAGCAGACAATCAAGCCGCTGACTCTAAATTATTTCGATCCGGTGCGCAAAAGTTATCTGACGACCCAAACGGAACCGATAGTCCTGCATGTCAACCAGGGCGAGCTGACGGCCGGAGCGGAAGTGCCTTATAATCCGGTTTCGGGTCAGACGATCAACCTGAAAGAAACCGACATACGATTCATCAAGACCGACAACGGCCATCTGGCGCCAAAAGGAAAAATACTTTTAACTTCTCCGGTATTCATGACCGTCCTGGCCTTTCCGTTGGTTGTCCTATTGGGTGGCATGGTCGATGTCCGCCGTCGCCGGCGGCTCAAAGGCGACGTCGCCTATGCTCGTCTTCGCCGGGCCAATGCCATGGCCAAAAAGAGACTGCAGAAGGCCGAGTCGATAATGAACGATGCCGACAAGCGGCCGTTTTACACTGAAGTTTCGAATGTTATTTTGGAATATATTGCCGACAAATACAATCTGTCGGCTGCCGGTTTGACCTCCGACCGAGTTGAAGAGATACTCGGTCAGCATGAAGTCAACGATGGGACCCGGCAGGAGATTCTGGAAATTATCGAACTTGCCGATTTCGGGCGATTCGCCGGAAGTGCACAGCCTGAAAGCGATGGGCAACAGCTTTATAATCGGGTTCGGAAAGCGATGGTTGATCTGGAGGGAGCGCTATGATCGGTCTTCGCTGTCTGTTGTTTTTGGTTATATGCTTTGCGCTTCTGATCCCGGCAGGGCTTGGGGCCACCGGGCTGGAACATAATTTTGAGCAGGGGAATTCCCTTTACGGCGAAGGCGATTACGCTGCCGCCATAGTCGAATACGAAAAAGTTGTCGCCGTCAGCTATGAGTCGCCGGAACTGTTTTATAATCTGGGTAATGCTTATTTCCGTGAGGGACAATTGGGACAGGCTATCCTAAATTATTCCCGAGCCCGGCGTTTGGATGCTCGCGACGATGATATTCGGGCCAACCTGGAATTCGCCCGCCAGTTTACCATTGATCGGTTAGAGGTTTCCGAAGAGGCTATTTTGCTGGATTATGTGAATCGGTTCTTCGACTCGTTCAGCCTGACCGAAATCACCTGGTTGACTATGATCTTGTATTTCCTGACGACGGCGGTAATTCTCATCCGATATATATATCGCTGGTATCGTGTCTCCATGCCGCTGGTAGCGATTTTGATGGCCTGCTTCGTCGTTTCAGCCATATTTTGCTCGGTTAAACTCGACCGGGACGTGTGGACTCGCACCGGAGTCGTGTTGGCTCAGCAGATTGAGGTAAAAAACGGGCCGGGAGAGGATTTCAATGGTCAATTTACCGCCCATGCCGGACTTGTTTTCAATATTGAGCGCGAGGAATCGGGTTATTATCTGGTGAATTTTGAAAACAGGTTGAAAGGATGGATCTTAAAATCGGCGGCCGGTGAAATCTGAACCAACGACCTTACTTTGCAAGCTCTGATTTTATTTGACACTCCGTAAGTTTTTGCCTACCTTAAGCATTAACCCAAAAACCCGGCTGCGGCCGGTTATTTTTTGAAGGTTCAATGGCGTCAATTTTTAAAAAAAAACAGTTCTGGGGCGGGCTTATTGCTCTCGGGATTCTGGTCTGGCTGTTTTATGACCTTGATTTGTCGCGGTCATTGGAAGTCGCCAAAGAACTTCAACTTATATATTTGATTCCAGCTCTGATCAGTTCGTCATTCCTGATTGTATTCAAGACTTTACGCTGGCAAACAATTGTCAGCAAGGTGCGTAAAGTGTTATTCTGGCCGACGCTTTGTCTTTATTCCACGGCCCAGATAATCGCTGTGATGCTGCCGGCTCTGACTGGGCAGGCCGGGCGGATTATACTTCTGTCCAAAAAGGGAGAATTTACCAAAACCTATGCCTTTTCAACCATTTTTCTGGAAATCGCATTAGACGGCGCCGGGCTTATTGGTTTAATGGTTCTCTGTTCCAGTTTTTTTGTTTTTCCATCTGAATATCGCTTTGTCAGCAATATCATCGGCTCGGCCACTGCTGCGCTTCTGGTCCTCTTTTATCTCAGCCTTCATTTTCAGAAGCGGATGGAACAGTTCGGGTATAACAAAATTCGCCGACGGTCGGCCAAGGCTTATCTTGTCTTTCGCAAGTTTCTACGGTCGTTCAATGACGGCATCTCAATTATAAAATCGACCGACAAGTTGTTTGTCATCTCATTTCATACGGCTATGTCCTGGATTGTGCATATCGCCGCCATTTACTTTTTGTTTTTCCTGTTCAATTTCGATATTCCATTTTGGGCGGCGGTAGTCGTAATTATTATTAACTACCTGGCTTTGATGATACCGATTACTCCGGGAAATCTGGGATCGTTCCAACTGGCGGTTGTGGCCGGATTGAATCTGTTTTCCGTACCCAAAACCGAGGCTGTACTTTTTTCGGTTATACTATATCTGGTGGATATGTTGCCGATACTGGTATTATCGGGATTCTTTTTGTTCAAGGAACAATTTTCAATTTCTGAGATCAGCGAGGACGAGGAATTGATAGCCGAAGTGGCCGACATGGTTGTGGAAACGGAATGTCCGGTTGAGGAGAAACGGTTGTGATCAGGACGTTTATATGGACGCCTGAAGAGGGAACTGAGGTACATGAGGGGATAATCGATTTCGATCGTTATTTGGAACGCCCGGAATTGATTATGTGGGTCGATCTGACCGCGCCTTCCGATAAGGAATCATTTGTCCTGACACATGATTTCAAGTTCCACCCATTGGCTATCGAGGATGTTATTTCCGAAGTGCCGCGGCCGAAGCTGGATGATTATGGCAATTACCTGTTTCTGGTATTCCAGTTAGCTGACTATATGGGCAAGGAAGAGGGGTTGAAAATCGGTGAGGTTGACCTCTTTCTTACCAAAAACAGCGTGGTTACTGTCCATTTTGACGAACATCCGGTTTTTGACCGGCTTTATACTAAAGCCCGCAAGGATGATCGGCTTTTTTCCCGCGGGGCCGATTTCCTGTTTCATGCCGTACTGGACTCCATCGTTGATAATTACACCACCGTTCTTGATCTTCTTGAATTTGAGGTTGATGCCGTCGAAGACGATGTTTTTGAAGAGCCGGACGAGCAGACAGTAAAAAATATTTTTGCCTTGCGCCGCGACATTCATGATTTGAAACGAATAGCCGGGCCTCAGCAGGAAGTGTTGTCTCAAATTACACGGGATGATCATGAGTTGATTTCGGAAAAAACCCAAGTTTATCTCAGCGATATTTATGATCATATGGCCCGTATTGCGGAAACAGCCGATTCACATCGCGTCACACTGATTTCAGTGCTTGAAGTATATTTTTCCAGCATTTCCACGCGCACTAATGAAATTATCAAAGTTCTGACGATTTTCACGGCTATTCTTATGCCCCCGACCTTTCTGGTTGGTCTATACGGAATGAATTTCAAATATATGCCGGAGATAACCTGGAAATATGGATATATTTTTTTCTGGGTGCTGGTTCTGGTCATTACCATTATTCTATTATTCTTCTTTAAAAAGAAAAAGTGGATATGAAACATTACCGCCTGGGCGAAGGTTTATAGATTGACGCCAATGATTTCGGGCAATGAGCGATTGCCCTTTTTTGTGCAAATGTCACCCGTCGTGGATTGGGGGGTGAAGTGAGGTAGTATGAAAGGGGACAGGATTGAGATCATCGAGGAATTGGGATATTCCCGGTTATTTGTCGATTTCCTGAACGACCACCGAGCGCTGAGGCCGTTTGTCGCCCCGGAGCCGGTGGAAGCAAAATTACTGGCATTATCAAAACGAAACATCCCTCGTGAAAAACTGGCCGACCTTCTAAGTAATCAAAATAAATCATGGCAGGCACCGGCAGAAGTTTTTGAATCTATCGCAAAATTGAAAGACGATCGTGCGGTAACGATTATGACCGGGCAGCAGGCAGGTCTTTTTGGCGGGCCGTATCTGACGATTTTGAAAGCCCTCGGGGCGGTCAAGAGGGCGCGCCGGCTGGAACGGGAGCTTTCTGTGCCAGTGGTTCCGATATTCTGGATCGCCGCCGACGATCATGATTTTGAAGAGATATCTTCGGTTGACATTTTTAATACATCCGGCGAGTCGGCCCAGCTGGCAATTGATTTTGATCCCGAAACATCATATCCGCCGATGGGGCGAATGAGTTATGACAGTTCGATAACTCGCGAGATTGACCGGTTTGAAAATCTGTTGCCGGATAATGATTTCAAGCAAACGGTTTTAGATCTTTTGCGGCAATGTTATCGGTCGGAAAAAAATATTGTCGATTGTTTTGCCGAATATCTCCTTTCCCTGATCGGGCATTTCGGAATTGTGCCTCTTAATCCGCATGACCGGGATTTTAAAATCCTGGCGGCGCCATTTATGGAAAGCGTTATCGGTCATCACCGAGAAATGAAAACCGCTCTGGCTGCCACGGAAAAGGAATTGGCTGGGGCTGGATATCATCTTCAGGTGAAGAAGGCATCAAGCGCGACTCATTTGTTCATCCACCGGCCGGAACGAAAACCACTACATCGAGATGAAAGCACAAAAGAAGAAGCTGATTATTTCACCGATGGAGACAGCCGGTTTTCACCAGAAGAATTGATCGAACAGATAAACACCGAACCGTATGATTTTTCACCGGATGTTATAAGCCGGCCACTATTACAGTCATACCTTTTCCCGGCGGTCGAGGTTATCGGGGGACCGGCTGAGGTGGCCTATTTTGCGCAGATTATGCCTCTTTTCGATCTGTTTAACCTGGTTCGTCCGCAAATTATGAGGCGTCCCTCGTTAACACTGGTCGAAAGCAGGTTCGAAAAGTTATGGAAAAAACACAATCTTTCGTACCAGCAGGTAACGATTGATATCGAGAGAACAATCAAATCAATTGTGGAAGAGGGTTTTTCTGTGGGGTTGGAGAAGAGGCTTGATGGTTTTTCTGGAGCAGTCAAAGGTCATTTTAAATCGATACGTGAAGAATTGATCGCCTTTGATCCCACACTGAATGATACGGCTACTAAAACCGGGGAGAGGATCGATTTCCAGATCAAACAATTGAAACAAAAGGCGCTGGATACCCATAAAAAGAAGAACAAGGATGTTCGAAGGCGGCTGACCAAACTCGGAGATCATTTTTATCCTCATCGAGCCCCGGCGGAGCGGTCGATAGCGATAGCCTATTTCGTTTCTCGTTATGGAGAGGGGATTCTTGATTTTATTTATGAAAGCATGGATATAGATGAAACCGGACATCAACTTTTGACGTTATCAGGATATCATGGATAAACTAAAAATAGGCATTACCTGTTACCCGGTGGCCGGCGGTTCCGGAATTGTGGCTACCGAATTGGGAATCAAACTGGCTGAACGGGGTCATAAGGTTCATTTTATCGCCTATGCTCTGCCTTATCGGTTGGATCGTTATCAGCCCAATCTCTTTTATCATGAAGTGGAAACGATTTCCTATCAGCTATTCAAGTATCCGCCCTATACATTGACGCTGGCGGCGCGGATAGCCGAAGTGTCGCGCGAATGGGATCTTGATATCATGCATGTGCATTACGCCATCCCGCACGCCACGGCTGCCTTTTTAGCTCGGCAATTAATGACCGATAAATGCAGGCCCAAAATCATCACTACTCTGCATGGTACCGACATTACTTTGGTTGGAGCCGATAAATCATTTTATGACATAACCCGCTTTTCCATTCAGGCCTCGGATGGCGTAACGGCTGTATCCGAATATCTGGCCGAGGAAACCAAGGAAGAGTTTAAGATTAAGAACAATATCGAGGTTATTCCCAACTTCATCGATACGGCCCGATTCAATACCAATAACTCGGGTTGCGATCGTAAACGATTTGCTCCCGACAATGAAAAAATCCTCTGTCATATCTCCAATTTCCGCCCGGTCAAAAGGGCCATGGATGTAATCGAGATATTCGAACGAGTAATTCAGACCGTTCCAGCCAAACTGTTACTAATTGGCGAAGGGCCCGATACAATGCTGGTGCGGCGGGCGGTCAAGAAAAAAGCTTTGGGCGACAAAGTAATCTTTCTGGGCAGTCACGACAAGGTCGAGGATCTTCTTCCACTGGTCGATCTGTTTTTGAATCCCTCCGAGGAAGAATCGTTTGGTCTGGCGGCACTGGAGGCTTTGGCCTGCGGAGTGCCGGTGATCGGATCGGCTGGAACCGGTCTGGTCGAGGTGGTCGATCATGGTGTGGACGGGTATTTGTACCCGGTAGCCGATACCTGGTCCATGGCCAATGCGGCCATATCATTGCTGACCGGGGAAAACGATCTTCAACTGTTCAAAGACCGAGCGGCAAAGAAGGCCAAGGAAAAATTTAGCGCCGATAAAACAGTCGCACATTATGAACGATATTACCATCAGGTAGCTGAGGCCGATTGTGAAGGTTGACGTACTGGCCATTGCTGCCCATCCTGACGACGTGGAGATCACCTGCGGCGGCACGATGATCAAGCTGGCCGAAAACGGTCGCAAAACCGGTATTCTTGATCTCACTCAGGGCGAGATGGGGACACTGGGCAACGCCGAAGATCGACGGCGCGAGTCCGAGAAGGCGGCTGAAATATTGAAAGTCACTGTGCGGGAAAACCTGGGTTTACCCGATTCGGTTTTTGAGGTTAATCAGAACAATATCGAAAAATTAGCTTCGGTTATCAGGCGATTCTGTCCCGATATTGTAATTTTGCCGCATAAAAATAATCAACGTCATCCCGATCATCGCAAAACAGCTATCCTTGGATACGACGCCTGCTTTTTGGCTGGATTGGCCAAAGCCGATTTGGAAGGCGAACCTCATCGGCCGATGAAAATATTGTATGCGTCATCATTTATGAAAGTCGAGCATAGTTTCTTTGTTGACATATCAGGACAATTCGAACGCAAGAAAGAAGCTGTGGCAGCTTACTCATCGCAATTCGATGGTTCGGAGCAATCACGGCAGATTTTCCGGCCGGGAAACGATATTTTCGAATTGATGGAAGTATATCATCGGCAGTATGGTATCGAG
>JAAEQF010000013.1 GCA_024231695.1 FCB group bacterium | reverse complement strand
GATGTTCCAATAACACCGTCGATTTGCTACTCATATCGCCTCCCCCATCAGATGATCATAACTGCAGAGCTTCGGAGGATCAACCTGCACCGCGGCGAGATGTTCCCGGCCGGCCAGATTGAAGGTCAATGCCGAAGGATGTTCCACATCCATACAATACTGCGTAATGATATCAGCACAAGGCGACGGCAGACGCAACGCCTTATCGATCGCCTGACTTAAGCGCGGCAATGAATATCTTTCCAAAAGCTGGAGAACCTTGATGTACTGCCGTGTTCCTTCGTGTTTTTCAGGAAGCTGGGCTTCCAGCTTCCGGCGCAGGATATCAAAACCGTCTGGCAAGTTTAATCCTTTGAGCGGACCGGCGTAATCCAGGGCACCCGGCTTAAACGATAAGAGACGCAAATAATGCACCGGATTATAACTTATCTGCTCTTTGGTCCATAACCGGTCATGCTCGGCTATCTTATCGCCGAGGCGGGTATAGATACCAACGGTGTCAACATACGCTTTAACGGTCAGTTCATGGTGAGCGTATCGGGTCGGTACGGAATAATCATTATTGCTGAAGCGTACCAGTGACAAACTGTTGGCCGTAACCGAACTCTGACGGCAGGGATCAAACGGGACGGCCGGGGTATCTAAAAACGCCTGGTCATCTTCCAGCCAGAGATCCAGTTTGGTTTTGCCCTTGCCACGCAATTTACGATTCTGCTCATTATAGCAGGATTCCCAAAGCAAGGTATTGAGATGATCAAAACTCCTGACCT
>JAAEQF010000012.1 GCA_024231695.1 FCB group bacterium | reverse complement strand
TCATGGTGATGGACAACTTTATTGCCGCCTGGTTTACGGGCACTGCTGCCGGAATTTACTGGCTTGACAATCAGGGCGGCGACATCTGCGTCCCATCAAACTGGATTTTGCAAACCATTTATCAGGGTGATTCGCCTGAAAATCCTTGCAGTTTTAGCGGCCAAGGAACCTGCCCGGAAGGGATTGCGAGCTATCACCGGGCACGGTTTGTAGATATCGACGGTGACGGACATGAGGATTTCATAACAACCAAGGTCCATATGTGGTACTGGCAGTGGACTGATAATCAATATCGCTGGGTGGAATGGTGGAAAAAAGAGACTGATCTTACCGCATTTCCGGCAGGTTATTCAGGCCCGCATATCATTGGTGACGGCGGTGGTTTTCTTTTCAACCTGGTGGATGTGGACGCTGACGGTGACCTTGATATTATAGCGCCGCAGTTTCTGATCCAGGACGCCGGCGGCATGCTTGTTAAAAGTGATATTCGCGGTGACAGCCTTGCCTGGTTTGAAAATCCCGGTTCGGAGATTGACGCTAATAATAACGGTACCGATGATGTGTTTGAGCTGTGGAACAGGTATACCATCGATAACTGGTATACCTCACCTAACCCCCTGGGCAAAGGAATGGAAACCATTATGGCCGACATTGATAATGACGGTGCTGAGGAGTTGATTTTCACCAGCCACAATCATCAACAGTACTTTAAAGAGGGTTCGGGAAATCGTATCTGGCCTTCCGGCGTCTATTATTTTGACATTCCCGATGATCCAAAAATAACGGCAAACTGGGTGCCGATTACCATCGATGCCAGCGATCCTGAGCTTGACCCCTTTGATGACGATGCAGTAGACAATGATGTCTTTGCGGTGGACCGTGACAGAACCCCTAACGGCGCCCTGTCCCAAGGGTCGCCCGGCATGGTCAAGGCCGGTGATTTTAACAGTGACGGATTGACCGACCTTGTCGTGGCAGGCGACGGAAAAGGTGCACACTACTATTATGAGGCCCAGAAAAACGAGGACGGGCATCTGGCCTTTTCGCGGGCAGCACTGTATCAGGATCCGGCCTGCATGCCCGCAGAAGTTGTGATTGATGACATTGACGGCGACGGCGACCTTGAAATCATAGCCCCGGTCGTTGATACGAGCGTTGCCAAGGACCTCAGCGCAAG
>JAAEQF010000011.1 GCA_024231695.1 FCB group bacterium | reverse complement strand
TGAGCCGCGACGGCCGTCCCCTGGGCTCGGCCATGGGTCTCAGCACGCGGCCCACGTCGCAGGTGCGTCCCGACGTGCTCCGGAGCACGGCGGGGGGGTTCCTGGTGGTGTGGGAGAGCACCGGCTCCGACGCCGAGGAAGAAGGCATCTTCGCCCGTTTCGTGGATCCGACGGGCCAGCCGGTGGACGACGTCGAGCTGCGGCTCAACCGGAAGACCGGGCGCACGCCGCAGCGTCCGGCCCTGGCCTCGGACAGCAGTCGTTTCCTGGTGGTGTGGGACAGTCCTACGAGCGGCGGCGAGCGTCGGATCGCGGGCCAGCGGTTGACGCCGGCGGGCGGTCTCGCAGGCCCGGCCCTGGAGCTGAGCGACGGGGCGGGCTCGCAGACCGATCCCGCCGTCGCCTTCGACGACAGCTCCGGGCGTTACCTGGTGGTGTGGCGTCAGCAGGAAGGCGCCGGCGGCGGCATCGCCGGCCGGGTCTTCGATCCCGCCGCCCGCCCGCAGGGCGAGCCGTTCCTGATCGGCACCGCGGGCGCCGGGAACTCGGCGGTCTCCCGCGAGGAGGGCAACTCCACGGTGGTGTGGGAGCGTC
>JAAEQF010000010.1 GCA_024231695.1 FCB group bacterium | reverse complement strand
TCGTTTTTTATCCGGCTGATCTTCAGTATAAACCTGAGGATATCCCGGCCATGATAGCCAAAATCGATGAAGGCAATGATGTGGTGACCGGGTGGAAACAGGGCGAATACAGCAAACGATTTGTGTCCAGCATATACAATGCTGTGTCCCGCCGGATTTTCGGTCTGAAAGTGCATGATCTGAATTCGGTCAAGGCTTTCCGGCGCGAGGTGATCGAAGATATGTTTTTGCGCCGTGACTGGCATCGGTATCTGGTTGCTCTGGCCGTGGAACAGGGGTATCAAGTGGATGAGGTCAAAATTCCGGTTTATCCTCGACTCAGCGGCGAATCGAAGTTTTCCGGCGTCTGGCGCATATTTGTCGGCGTTCTTGATATGCTGGCTGTCAAATCGCAATTGACCCTGCTGCGCAAGCCGTTATTGTTTTTCGGCATAATCGGTACCATGCTGATCGGCTCCGGTATTCTGGTGGGATTGGTTGCTCTCTATCTGCGTTTCGCCGAGGATATAGGCCTGCGGCCGCTTTTGTATCTGGTGATATTGTTCATGGTGTTGGGTATGTCCTTTTTCATACTCGGTTTTCTGGCCGAAGCACTCACGGCCATCAAGGAGGAACTCGGTGGCGTCCGAACGGCGGTTAATCGTCTGGAAGGCAAACGCGGTCGCCAGCGCCACGATGAGGACAGTTAACCTTTGAAAGTCGTTGTTATCACGCATAACTATATCCGTCGTCATGGTGATCTGACGGCCCTTTACCTGCATCGTCTGTCATCGGGGTTAACCGCCAAAGGAATCGAACTTACCGTAGTCTGCCCGCATGCACCGGGACTATTACGCCGAGACACAATCGACGGCGTCAGAATCATCCGATTTTCCTATCCCTTCTCCACTCACAAGCCAATCGTCTATACCGGCAATATGCATCAGGAGGTGGCCGGATCGGTTGCGGCCAAGGCGATTTTTGCCGCGTTTCTCAACTCTTTTTATTTTGCGGCAAGGCGGGTTTGCCGGCAAGTTCGACCGGATGTGATCTGGGCCAACTGGTGGATTCCACCCGGCATGGTCGCTGCCCGGATTTCAGCCTCGATGAAAATACCACTGGTTATATCCTCGCATGGAACGGATATCGCCTTGTTGAAAAAGAGGGGGATATTCTCCACCCTGAGTAGCTATGTTTACGCCCGCACAGCCAAGGCTTCGGTTGTCTCAAATTTTCTCAAGGAAACTCTGACCGAGAACGTGACGGCTATTTCCCCTGATGATGTGGCCGTGATTCCCATGCCGGTTGGGATGGAACATTTCCCCAAGACCGTGCCCCCGGAAAATGATATTCCCGTGTTCCTCTCGGTAGCCCGTTTCAGTCGCCAGAAAAGACTGGATGATATAATTGCCGCCGCCGAAAAGATAATCGCCAAATTGGCCTCGACCGAGCGGCCGCCGTTCAAGGTTGTCATGGTTGGCGAGGGGCCGCTGGAAAACGAATTGAAAGAGATAGTACAAAGCAGGGGTCTGAATGATATCTTTGATTTCATTCCGCTGGTGGCCCAACAGCGCTTGGGTGAACTGTACCGGCAAAGTGACGCAGTTATACTTTCTTCCGAGAATGAAGGGTTCGGATTGGTTTTAGTCGAGGCCGGCTTGACCAGCCGACCATTGATCGGGGCGCGATCCGGTGGAATAATTGATGTTATCAATGACGGCGAAAATGGATTACTGTATGAAGTCGGCGACGTTGAGGGACTGGCCCGATGCATGACCTCGTTGATCGAAAGCCCGGCCCGGCGAGCCGCTCTGGGCGAGGGTGGGTACGTTCGGGCTATGGAGAATTTTGCCACGCCGGTTCTGGTCGATAAAATCTACGACCTGTTCCAAGCGGTTGTCGGAGATAAAACAGAATGAAGGCCGGAAGCAAAAAGATCATCTGGCGTATCCTGCAGACGGTTTTAATCGGTCTGATATTTTACTTTCTCGGGCGGCAAATACTTATCCATCAAGAACAAGTCTTGTCTTATGATTGGCAGGTCAATTATTACTACCTGATCGGATCGACTCTATCTGTTATTTTCACTTTCTTCCTGATGTCTTCAGTCTGGCGGTTTATCGTCGCCACGTTGGGTAAGCGGGTCGGGTATGGCAAGGCTTTCAAAATCGCCTATCTGGCCAATCTGGGCCGCTATATTCCCGGTAAGATATGGCAGATGTTCGGCATGATTTATCTGGCCAAAAAGGAAGGGATCAGCGAAGAAGAAGCGGTGACCTCCTTTGGACTGACTCAACTTTTCGCCGTTCCTTCGGGCCTCCTGGCCGGTATCCTTTTTTTGGCATTGACTCCCGGAGCGATCGCCAAGTATGCAGATATCCCCTATATGACGACCGGTATTGCCCTTGGTGCGGCGACCATTTTTGTTGTGTCGCTATTGGTTGTCTTTTTCCCTCGGCCGATTGAAAATGTATTGAATCGGTTGTTGGGTTTGCTGAAACGTCCGCCAGTGCGGCTGGTTATTAATAAATCGCTTGCGGCGGCGATATATGGTGGTTATTTTCTGGCGTGGAGTCTTTACGGTTTCTCTTTCTGGTTATTCCTGAGAGGAGTGACTGCTCAGGCAACGCCGTTATTCCCGATAATCGGGCTTTTTATTATCGCCTATCAGATCGGGTACTTGTTTCTATTTGCACCCGGCGGGATGGGACCGCGAGAGGCGGTGTTGACGGTGATGCTGACTCCCTTTTTCGGTCAGGGTGTGGCCGAGGCATTGGCTATCGCTTCCCGGCTTTGGCTTATCATGGCTGAGGCGCTCTCGGCGGGGATAGCACTTAAAATCAAATGACGGAGTTAACTCGTGGCTAAAGCGAAAGAGATTGAAAGCGGAAATGTCACCTCGCGCAAGTGGGTGTTCAACCTGGTTCTTTTTGCCGTGTTGTTTGTCGTCGTCATCGCCCTATTCCACACCTTTGTTTTTTCCGACAGAATGCTCTATGGTTCGGATACTATTCAGGCCGGTGTGTTCTTTCGGTCTTTCTATGTCGATTATGTTCATGAAAACGGTTCAGTGCCGGTCTGGAATCCTTATCAATTCTGTGGCATACCCTATATCGACGGTTTTCACGGCGATACCTTTTATCCATTTTCTATACTGAAATTCTTCACCAATATTTATCGAGCTCTGGGCTGGAATCTCTTGCTGCATGTATTCCTGGCCGGAATCACCATGTTCGCCTGTGCCCGGGCGTTCAAAAAATCGCAGATGGCGGCGACACTGGCGGCGGTGGGATATATGTTCGCCGCTTATTTTGTCTCCCAAGTATCACCCGGTCATGACGGCAAGATGTTTGTGACCTCGCTTTTCCCGCTGACGATTATGCTAATTGAGTTGGCTTTTGAGCGAAAACCACTTCTCCATTTTTCGCTTCTGGGGCTGGTCATCGGTATCATCATTCTGACGCCTCATCCCCAGATGGCCTATTATGTGCTCTGGGTCTGTGCTTTCTATGTCACTTTCAAATTGATATTCAAGTACGTTGATGAAAGATCGGTGCCGGCTTTGATCAAACCGACCGGCCTTTTCGTCGTGGCCGTCATAATCGGTCTGGCTTTGTCGGCCATACATTTTTACCCCGGTTATGATTATGTTAAAAACTACTCGCCTCGTTCGGACCAGAAGCGGGGAGAAGAGTGGGCCAAATCCTGGTCGCTGGGACCCGAGGAAGCCGCCTCGCTGATCGTCCCCGAATTCTGCGGCGTTTCCGGTGATGAGGGCAACAGTTACTGGGGCCGCAATGCTTTCAAGGACAATTCCGAGTATGCTGGAGCCGTGCCATTGATGATGGCTTTGTTTGCCGTGGTTATGATCCGTTCGCGCAAGACCTGGTTTTTTGGAGGATTGGCTCTTTTCGCCGTGATCTATGGACTGGCCGGCAATACCTGGTTTTTCTATCTCTTCTATAATCTCATACCCAACGTCAAGTCGACCCGAGCCTGGTCGATGATTATGTTTCTGTTTTCATTCTCTATCTCGCTGTTGGCTGCCTTTGCGCTTGATTTTATAATCGAACAGAGTCGGAAATTGAAGGGGGCCGATAAACGGACCCTTATGCTGGCGCTTTTCGGCTTGCCGGGCGTGGTTTTATTGGGAGCCCTGTTTTTTGCCGCTTCATCCGATTCGGCTATCGGACTGTACAAGTCGATATTTTATAACGGAATCACGCAGCAAAAAGAGATGGTTCTCCGAAGCCATCTGGGGACGATCTCAGCCGGATTCTGGAAAACATTTTTCTTCATGATTATCCCGGCTGCCGCCATTTGGCTGTACAGTCGAAAGAAAGTCGTCGTGGCGGTATTATGGGTAGTAGTGGCTTTTGCTTTGATTGACGCCTATCGTTTCAATCAGCAATTCATCAGAATCTACGATCAGGACATGACTTTTAAACCGAATTCGATAGTCGAGTCGATCAAGGCCATACCCGGCAAGTTTAGAGTGCTTGAATTGACCGGTGGTATGCTCCCGACCAACTATTTGCCGATGTTCGGGATCGAGGAATTGACTTCCTATCATGGCAATGAACCGCGCTGGTTCAGCAGGCTTCATCTGGCGGCCAAAACCAATTACCGTGATCCCTCCAGCGGCCGGGTATTCCCGGTTTATGAAATTAACCGGCTCAACAATCTGGCCGATATGACCAACACCCGCTATATTATGCTCTCGCCCCGCTCGCCGGTTATCGGCGGCGACCCGGCGACACTGTTCAGCCCATTAGGCGC
>JAAEQF010000009.1 GCA_024231695.1 FCB group bacterium | reverse complement strand
GAAGATACAGATCGTCGGTGATGATATTTTCGTAACCAACCCCAAACGACTGGCGCGGGGGATTGCTGAAGGCTCGGCTAATTCGATCCTGATCAAACTCAATCAAATCGGCACTCTGACGGAAACACTCGATACTATCGAAATGGCCAAGAAGGCCGGTTTCACCGCTGTTGTTTCTCATCGGTCGGGCGAAACTGAAGATTCCACAATCGCCGACGTCGTTGTGGCCACCGGAGCCGGACAGATCAAAACCGGTTCGATCTGCCGCAGTGATCGGATTGCCAAGTATAATCAGCTTCTGCGGATCGAGGAGTTGCTGGGAGAATCGGCGCAGTATCTGGGCAAGGATGTTTTTTACAATATAAAGTAAAGACAACATCGTCATGGACGTTTCGGGCTTACGGAAAAAAGTCACCCGCGGTCTTATTTCGCGATTGGCGGAACAAGAAAAGGGATTTCGGGCGGCCACCAAAAAAGTGGTCGTCTATCTGGCCGTTTTTTATCTGGTCTATCTCTTTTGCGCCGGCGACTATGGTCTGTTTCGGATTCATCGCCTGGCCAACCAACGCGACGACCTTCAGGCCCATTATCTGGCGACTGTAGCCGAGGCGGTTGATTATTCCTATCGTCTGCGCCGCCTGAAAACCGATGCGCATTATTTCGAATGGCTGGCTCGCACCCGTTACGGTTTTTCCCGCCCCCACGAAACCATTTATCATCTCAGATAGGCCGGTTTATCCATGGCCATACATAAGACCGAAGGGATTATCCTTTCCAGTGCCAACTGGTCGGAATCGTCGCAGATGCTGACCGTTTTCACTCCTGAAAAAGGCAAAATCACCCTCAGTGTCAAAGGTTCGCGACGAATAAACGGCAAGCGTGGAAGGCCGCTTCGTTTCGCCCGGCTGGAATTCTCCTGTTATTTGCGCGAGGGCAAGGAAAGCGGCTATCTCTCTGACGTCGAACCGCTGGAGGTCTATCTCTTTGAGAAAGACGGTCAACTGGGACGGTTGACTTTCGCCTCGGGCGCCATCGAACTTTTGAATAATCTCCTGACTGCCCAGGATCCGCAGCCGGCCTGCTACCAGATTACTCTTTCTTTTCTGCGGATGACCGATACTCTGGAGAAAAAGCGGTTGCCGGGGCTGTTTGCCGGGTATATATTGCGCCTTGTTTCGCTTTTGGGGTTTCGGCCCAATCTGGCCGGCTGTGTCGGTTGTAGAAAGGGCCTGACCGAAATAATCGGCGATTCCCCGAAAGAGACAGATCGGCTGATGATCAGTATCGAACGCGGCGGAATGATTTGCGACGATTGTCGCAGCACCTCGCCGGGCCAGAACCAGCTTGTCGCCCTGCCGGTAAAACTGCATGGCACCCTGGTCAGACTACTGGAATCATCGCTGGAAGAGGCTTCGCAGATAAAAGTCAGCCTCGATAATCTCCATCAGACGGTCGATCTGATAACATCGCTTTTGAAATACCACGCCGGAAATATCCGGCCGTTGAAGTCGTTTGACTTCCTCGACAAACTGGTTCGCGCGGTCAAAACCTACGGAGGATAAGTGGGCAAGAAGAAGAAAGTCACTGACGAATTGATGGACAAACTGGTCTCGCTGTGCAAACGGCGCGGCTATATTTTCCCCTCATCCGAAATCTACGGCGGGATCAACGCCTGCTGGGACTATGGCCCGCTGGGCGCCGAACTCAAACGCAATATCAAGGATTTCTGGTGGCGCGAAATGGTCCACAAGCGCGACGATATCGAGGGTCTCGACGCCGCTATCCTCATGCATCCCCAGGTCTGGCACACTTCCGGCCATGTGGCCGAATTTTCCGACCCGCTGGTGGATTGCAAAAAATGTAAAGCCCGCTTCCGGGCCGAAGATCTCGAATCCGAATCCTGCCCCAACTGCGGCGGCGAACTGACCGACCCGCGCCAGTTCAACCTGATGTTCAAAACTTTCATGGGCCCGGTCGAGGACGACGCCAATGTTATCTATCTGCGTCCGGAAACGGCCCAGGGCATCTATGTCAATTTTCTCAATGTCCAGGGGCCCTCGCGGCAAAAAGTCCCCTTCGGTATCGCCCAGATCGGCAAAGCTTTCCGTAACGAGATCACACCGGGGAATTTCATCTTCCGTACCCGTGAATTCGAACAGATGGAAATGCAGTTTTTTGTCCACCCTTCCGAAGATGACCAATGGTTTGAATACTGGCGTGAAAAACGGATGCAGTATTATCTTGATTTAGGTATCCGCCCGGAAAAACTACGCTGGCACGAACACGGCCCGGACGATCTGGCCCATTATGCCAAGAAAGCCTACGATATCGAATATGAATTCTCTTTCGGCTGGAAAGAACTGGAAGGCGTCCATAACCGCACCGATTTCGACCTGACCCGGCATACCGAAGCAACCCGCAAAGACATGCGCTACTGGGATGAACAGACCAGAGAAAAATACATGCCCTTCATCATCGAAACCTCGGCCGGTTGCGACCGCACCCTTTTGACCTGTCTGGTTGACGCCTATTGCGAAGAAGAAGTCAAAGGCGATACACGGGTCAGTCTGAAACTTCACCCGAGGATCGCGCCCTATAAAGCTGCGATTTTGCCGTTGGTCAAGAAGCAGGGAATGCCGGAAGTAGCACGTAAGCTCTATGATGACCTTCGGAAAACTTTCAAGGTCTTCTATGACGAAGGCGGGGCCGTCGGTCGCCGCTATCGCCGTATGGACGAGATCGGCACGCCGTATTGCTTTACTATCGATGGTCAGACTCTGGAAGACGACACGGTAACTTTGCGCGACCGCGACAGCATGGAACAATCGCGGCATAAGATTGCCGAAATCCATGATCTGCTGACAAAAAGCGTCAACGGCGAATAGGAGGCTCGCCTCCTTCTCGCTGTCGCGTGGATGACCACAGGCGATGCTTGATTCTGACTGTCGTGTGGGGACTCGTCCCTTTTTGGCTTACGCGTGGATGACCTGAATTGAGATATCCTGCGTCTAAAGACGCAGGCCACCCGGCTAAAATATGCGGAGGATTATCATGCCCTGCCTTGAAATAACTCTTCCCAAAGTAGATAACCGGACCAAAGAAAAACTTACAGCCCGGTTGACAGCGGCTTTTGATGAATCCACACCGTTTGGAGCCGATATTTTCGGTCTTCGATTTTTCGAATTTGAGCCGGGTGAAGCTGCTTCCGGCGGCCGGATATGGGATGGCCAAACCGGGCGGCCATATCTTCATATGCTGTTATACTGCCCGCGGGTCAGCCGAGAAGTGAAACAAAAACTGGTTGAGTCATTTACGGCGGCTTTTGTCGGGGCGGTAGGCAAAGAAGACTGGAAGCCGGTGCTTCATATCTGCGAACATCCCTATGATAATGTGGGTGTTGAGGGCAAACTTCTTTCCGATAGTTTCGAGGCCTGCGCCAAGAGTAAATTCTATTACGTCCTGCCTAAAGACTGACGGTAAGGAATTTCAATCCGTGCCGGCAGATGTGAACATCTGCTGCCCACAGAAAAGCCGTGCTCGCTATAAACCTTAGTACCAACCTGTCATGAAACTAACCACGCCCTGATAATTATTGATAATATTCTCCGAATATGTATCATCCCCCCAAATGGAAATTATCAATATGACCGGTGTAGCTAACACCAACGCTATCGGGATAAATAAAATCCAGACAATTCCCGGAAGAATTATTTCCTTAAAAACATAACCTATCGCTTCTTCAAATATATCGGATATCAAAACACCCTCCCATCTTGCCCCTACTCCAATTATACTCAACTTAAGGCCTGTTTGTTGCGCATGATCCTGGCGTCGCGAAGCGGCGGTGTGATCGTGCGCTGAATATACTGCAGGGTCACAATCCCGTCAAGCCGGGATCAGGACCCTGCAGAACGAAAACGTGAGGCCAGCGAAGCGCGCTGAACCATAAACAGGCGATGCCTGTTATTTCAACAATACCATCTTCTGGGTCTGGATAAAATCTCCTGCTTGCAGACGATAGAGATAAATACCCGTTGCGACCGGCCGGCCATAACGATCAGTGCCGTCCCAGGTTAGACTATAATACCCGGTCGGTTGCGTCGCCTCCAAAAGCGTCTTCACTTTCTGACCGGCAATATTATAAACGGTAATCTCAACCCCGCTTCTTTTCGGCAAAGCATATTCGATAGTTGTCGTCGGATTAAACGGGTTAGGATGGTTCTGCTGCAATTCAAATTCTCTGGGTAAACCCGAAAGGTCTTGCCTATCCTCGGCATCGACAAAAATATCGAACTCCCACACAACCCCGGCCGTCTTCTCACCGTCACTGACGAACAGTTCGAGACTATGATAACTGAGAGGCAACGTATCCGACTGAAGGGTATAGCTGTTTCCCGTCTGGCCGGTTAGAACTTCACTGTCCAGAATCCATAGATAAGTCAGATTATCGCCGTCGAGATCATAGGCGTTGACCGAAAATTCAACAACTTCGGATTGATCGATAGGGATTAGGCCATCACCCGGCGGAGTCTGTGATACAATCAGCGGAGCATGATTGGTTCCGGTAACTACGCGGAAAACGCCGCCGCCGAATGTGCCCGCAAACAAAGCATCACCATCGTTCGAAATCGCCAGCGAATTGACCGTGCGCATGGTCAACGAATCGTTGAACACGTTCCAGTTGGTTCCGCCGTCGAAAGTCACATAAACGCCGGAGTTATAATCGGCAGCGAAGATGATCTGCGGATTGACTGGATTAATAACTAAGCTACGAATCGAAGTCCAGGCAGTCGGATAATAATCGGGGCCGGTTACGAATTTGGGCGGCTCGGCCAGCGAAAAATCGTTTTGCACTCGGCCGACAGGTAATAAATGCTGAGGACAGACAAGCGGCACGCCTGTACTGACTGCCGTCCAGAGATCTCCGCCGTTAGTGGTTTTGAATATCCCGGCCCCTTCGCCAAGCCCGGCATAAATCGTATTCGAATCATGCGGATGAATAGCCAGCGACCGGATATCGCTCGAGGTCAGCCCGCTGTTTTTGGCCGTCCAGTTGGCTCCGCCGTCAGTCGATTTATAGACGCCGTCTTTCCAGGTTCCGATATAGGCAATGTTCGCATTGTCTTTGCGAACGGCAATGCAGTTAATATTCAATAGTGAAGTCGGCAGTCCGGTGTTGATTGCCCCCCAATTAGCGCCGCCATCGATTGATTTGTACATGCCATAACTTGGCCGCGCCGGAAAATCACCGTCGATACTCCGCCGCCCCTTGCACATGCCGGTATAAACAACGGAAGGATTGGATGGCGCATAGGCTATGGCCTTGAAACCATGGCGGCATTCCTGCGGCCCCAGCGAACAGGTGTCGGTCACATTGGGATGATGAAAAGCGACCATCCAGCTTTGGCCGCCGTCAGTGCTTTTGAATATTTTGCCATGGAATTCGGTGGTAATAAATATTTCCTGGTTGTTTTCAGGATTCATGGCCACAGCATACCATTCCGGTGAGATAGCCGGGCTGTATCTGATCCCCTCCCACTCATCTCCGGCCGATTCGCTTTTAAACGGTCCACTGCGGCCGATGGTATAAACAACCGCCGGATTGTCCGGATCGATGACGATACAATGCAATTCGGCTCCGGTATAACCGGAACTCGAATTGACCCATGTTTCCGCGCCATCGGATGATTTGAAATTACCGCCCATGTAGTTGTTGGCAAACACGGTCATCGGGTCTTCGGGATCGACCACGGCACTGATCGGAAATCCGGCTACGACCCCTGGCGGGCCATACCCGCCGCCATCCTTGGATAGTGTATCCCAGGTTATCCCTGAATTTTCACTACGGTAGAAGGCATGCTGACTTCCGGCGTAAATGATATTCGGATGCGAGGGACTGATAGTTACCACAGTGAAAATATCACCGGATAAAACTTTATCCCAATTGGTTCCGCCGTTTGCAGTCTTGAAAATTCCGCCCTGACCAGTGGCATTGCAACCCGAGGCGGCAAAGAGAGTCTGCGGATCGGAAGGATGCATTTCCAGAAAACCGACAAAACGGTTGCCGTCTGAATTGGGGATACCATTGTTGATCGGATTCCAGGTAAATCCGCCGTCGACCGATTTTATAACGCCCACGCCAGTATCGTTAAACGCCTCGCGATCGAATATGCCGGTTGATCCGTACAGAATATCAGGATTGCTGTAATCGAACAGGACGAAACGGGCCAGGTTACCGCCTTCCCAGACCGCTGTCCAGTTTTCGCCACCGTCATCGGTGCGATAAATTTTGCCGTCGGTTTTATCGAATTCGGTACCAAGAATCCCGGTGGTTATTTCCGCTCCGGCGAAAACGATATTCGAATTTTCCGGATGTACTCCAAAACCGCGAAACGAGATATCATTGCCCTCAGCAATGCCATTGACTTTTAAAACCCAGTTGTCTCCTCCGTCGGTTGATTTGTATATACCCTTGGCGTACTGCGTTCCGGCCCAGACATTATCAGCCACCCGGGGATCGACAGTGAGGCTAAAGATCGGGACACCATCAGTGGATGCGCCTGTTTTGGTGGTGATTCCATTATTTCTCTGATACCATGTCAGTCCTCCATCGTCACTGCGATTGATACCGCTGGGATTGTCGGTGACATACATAATCCGTTTTTCGACCGGGTGAATCCGGACGTCATATCCCAATCCACCACTGGGGCCTCCGGTCCGAGTCCAGAAATCTCCGGCGGCAAATGGAGTACTGCCTTCGACCTGAATATTGTCAATATGAGCATGAGAGCTTTCCAACGTCTCGAACGAAAAGCGTCCAAAATTTACTGAAGTGCCGGGTTCGATTAAGTCGAATTGCAGAACACCATCCAGATAAACGCCGATAGACTCACCGTCCATTTTCAATTTCAAAGTATACCATGTGTTAAGAATAAGCGAATGGGAATAAACGGCCAGTTCGGTAAATGAAGTATCAACCTGCTTATTCAACACCATTTGGTATTGGCCCACAGTCAGGAAATACCGGATGTGGCTGTCATAAGCCGTTTCGCGGGCGTTGATATTGAAATTGCCGCTGATCAGCTTGAAATCGGCCTGAATGGAATAGTCCGACCAACCCTCAAGAAGAGGCACGGCAAAATCGTGATCGGTGCCGCTTAAAACATAGGTAGTATCATCGGTCTCGACTGCCCAACCGACGCCGAGTTCCCAACCTTCGGCGCTGCCGGTATTGAAATCTTCGGTGTAAAGAGTTATCCAGCGGCCCTGAGCCATCGGCGCTGTGGATAATATTATCACAACTAAAAGAAATATTACCTCAGCAGATTTGCGGTATTTACTATTGCGCGAATTAAACATGGCAGGTTCTCCCAAATTCGCAGGCCAATTTTCTTATCGATGTCTAAAGTAGTCGGATGACGCTGTTTTAATTTACAATACGGAAATATCAATTGCAAGAGTTATGAAAAGATCATTCGCCTGCTGATTTCATCACAGATTTGTAAAAGGCGATTACCGATTGAATAGTCCGAACAGTGAAAAAATAATTAAGGCGGAATCAAAAGTGATTCCGCCTTAAAAATTGTCTTAAATGTTACTATGAAGTTCTACGAACGTTTCCTGCGGATACGAGCGCCCAGACCGGCCAGACCGAGTCCCACCAGCATCAGCGTTCCCGCAACTCAAATGTTTTGTTCCTGGCAAGTATTGTCTTTTCTGATATCATGATATTGACTTACCACCAAATCAGAATTTGTTAAAATCAGACTGGATCATTATATGTAATTATTCACAAGATCATCCTAGTTTTTCCCAGTCATTTAGTGCCAACTCCTTCGCTCGTAACCATGGCAGATCAAAATGATTTTCCAGATATTGAGTATAAATGTCGGATTGAGGATCAATGGTTTTATAGACAATCATTGAAAAACATCTGTACGCTTCGGTCTCATAGGGATAAGGGTTTAATAGCATTCGATCAGAAGTAGCTATACCAAAAACCGTAGGAGTACCCGGGTAAAACTTAATCTGTTCACGTTTGACGCCCATCCTTTTCAAATCAGCTAGATACATTTGAATCTCATTTGGTATTTCTCCTGATCCTTTTCCTTCTTGTTCCGCCCTAAAATCCGCCTTGGCAGGATCAGTCATAATAATTCTTAAATCACATCCACTTTGAGCAATTCTCCCCATCATTTTTCTTCCATCAAATCCGCTCATTACAATTGTTAAAAATCCTTTTATGGATGAGGATACAATCCAGATTCTAGCAGATTGATCCTCATGAGCTCGATTAATTTCAGAGTCAAGGAACCAGGCCAATCCTAATAGCGCCTCGGCCCGAGTTAGATAAACGCTCTGGACACCTAGTTTATAACAGGATACCAACAAAGGTGAAAGACTTTCCATTTTTTTGTTTATCTCTTTCATGCCCTCAGATACTTCGCTGTGAATCAGATTTAGGCTCTTATCAGTCCGATCATGAATTAATTTCATACCGCCATTAAGTTGCGTACTTACTTCGGATGTTATATCATGGACTTGGCTCTTAAGACCATCTTTTATTGTATCATCAATGACCTGTTGAATCAAAACCTCGGTTATCCCCCCGGCAAACCTTGACAACATAAAAGATACAACACCTGCCGGAAAAAATGTTAATCCAGTTGCCTGCAAAATCTCTAGCCACTGAGGATCTATCCGTCCTCGTAATATCAGCGACAATAATAGGGCTCCGAGTCCAATCACAATTAAGAACAAGATTAGCAATTCAAAGGTTCTCTTAATTACTTGTTCCTGTTTTGACTTAATATTCATCTTTCCCCCTCGTAGAAAAGGTCCGCACGGATATTTTCGCCAGAATTGTCTTCAATGAATATGCCTATATTACTCGACGGAATATATACCCGTCTTAAATAATTATTTTTCCAATATCTTTGCTTCTACGATAACTCATTAATACAATAATGTCAATGTGTTCTTACTCAGTAATTCAAATTTTGAAGTGAGCTTCAATTGCTGCATGATTCTGCATTCGCAAAGAGGCGGTGTGATCGTACGCGGAGGTCTTACAAATTTGTTAATGGCCTGCGCCAAGAGTAAATTCTATTACGACCTGCCAAAAGACTGACGGTAAGAGATAATCACAAATAATTAAGGCGGAATCGATGATGATTCCGCCTTAATAAAATCCTAAATGTTACCCGGAAGTCTTACGAGCGTTTCCGGCGGATACGCGCACCCAGACCGGCCAGACCAAGTCCGACCAGCATCAGCGTTCCCGGTTCGGGAATGACATCGGAAGTCGTACCGAAAGTGAAGTCATCGGCACCCCAATGACCGTTGGAGGCACGCATGGCTACATTGTCGAATCCATCAGTATCAATAACACCGAAGAACGCATGGGGTGTACCAAGGCCGAAAGTATATACCAAGTCCTGGTCCAGTGAGAATTCAATAGATTGCGCCGTTGTGTTTTCAAACCAGCCGCCAAAGCCGACTTGTGTCCCGATACTAGTAACCGTAAACAACTGATCCGGACTCCCCCAGCTGTCAAAAATTCCCCAGTTACCGGTACGCGCCCAGCCGTTGCCGGTCGTTACCGCTTCACCACCCGTCCAGGTATAACCCTGACTGACGACTGAACTGGCCGTAGTCGGATATCTTGCACCGTCCCAAGCGGTACCTTCGAAACCCTCAGATACAACCGCTGCGCCGGTAAGCGACAAGTCGTTCAGATAATTCGCTTCATTGAAGTAGATCGTCGGCGAAGCTACCGCCGCTCCCGAGATGGCCACAGAAAGAACTGCAACCAAAGTCAGTGTCCAAAATTTCCTCATCTTCTTCTCCTTTTATGTTAGTTACCCCAATGATTCAATATAGGTGCGGTCGGAAATAGCCGATAATGATCTGCTTTACCGCAATGCGATGGTATGCAACTCGCATGCCGACTATAAGGTGCATGTATTCAACAACTTACAAATTGCATCGCATTGCCGATTGTCCGGATTACCGACACCCTCACAGGCCACAATTAACTGATCGCATTACAATCACATGGCTTATCGTCGGTTACAACGATCCTGCCGAGGTGTACGGATTATGGACATTATTTGGGGAGATTGGGGCTTATTGGGAACCAAATTTGGAAAAAAAACAGGCAGGAGCTTTTTGCCCCTGCCTTCCCCCTCCGTGCTGCCCCGACTATCAGCTACTCTGTAGAATGGCTGATCACATCGTATTTTTTACCGGATTTCCCTTTTCCCAGTCTTCCCTAAATGATATCCCTATTTCAGGATTTATCAGTCGTTGACACAATATTTCCGCCTCGCCCGGACATAGAATACCCTTCAAGCCCTGCCCAAACAAGGCACAGCACGTCATCTCTGAAGCGGTGTATAGTACTTTTCTGGGGGCCGATGAGAGTATGTGAAGTATCCTCTGCGATCCCCTCTCCTCAATAAGAATATATAGATTAATATCCATCTTGTCAAGTCTTATTTCTTATATTTATTATAACTTGAACGACACAATTGGTATGGAATGCCGAGTTGTTATTCGGGATTAAAAAGAGATTATTCCTGCGATATAAAAAAAAGCCCGCCGGAGTCGCGGCGGGCTAGGGTATGACAAGTAAAATCAGGATTTTTAATATTCCTCAATGTCGGCCCATTCGGCATCGGCCAACCATTGATTGGGCCGGTCGATAAAATTAACCACGTTGTCCAACGCCACCCAATGTTTGTGTTCTTCGTCGGCAATCTTGTTCCACATTTTCTTCTCTTTTTCACTTTCGGCTTTTTCCGCCTGACCGCGGTAATAACCCTCGGCGTCATCCTCGATGTCACGGGCTTTGACCCAAACTGCTCGAACGCCTTCGGAGAAGTCGCTGATATTTTTCTTGGCGTCGCTCATTTCCTTGAATATATTTTTGGCCTGCTTCAAAACATCAGTTTCGAAAGCCTTTTCGTAACCATCAAACTTGCCCGCCATCATGGCTTTAAAAATCTGGTAATGGCGGTCCTCATCGTCGGCCAGTTCGGTGAAAATTCTTTTGAGAACCGGTTCAGACATCTTGGACGCCTGTTCTTCATAATATTTTTTTCCGTCCATCTCCATATTCATGGCATATTCAAAGGGATTCATGATATCTTCTGCTCCTTGGCTTTAAAAAAGTTTTCCATTTGGTGATAAGGTCTGGAAGCGAGATCCATTGTGTTTCCACCGGCCGATTGCATGATAATTTTTCTTGATATGTTCTGCTGCCTCTCACCTGCCCCAACTGTCGTCTGTTTTTAATCTAAACAGAATATGTACACAAAGGTTCCGGTTATACTGAAAAGACTGTTCAAAAAGTTTATCAACCGGCCCGACAGCCTGCCCCCAAAGGGCCAATATTTGTGCAACGCGTACCTGCCGGTACAATAAAAAATCCTGAGCAAAACGCTTGTCTGGTCTAAGCTGTTGTCGTATAAGGTTAAGTAACAGCGCTTCAATTCGGCACACGGTTTGATTCAATTAGGGGTAATGGCGAAAACTCAAACCATTCTTTTAAAGGAGATTAAGTCATGAAACGAATCACCCCTTTCCTTTTTGTCCTCGCAGTTATCGGGCTGATCCTCGGCGGTTGTTCCTCAACTACCGATCCTGCCGAAACCGGAGCCGATCTTGAGGATTTTGGAACTTATAAGGCTACCGATGAGCAACCCGATTTCGGTGACCCGGACGTGGCCGAATTGATGGAAGATGAGGTCGCATACGACGATCCGGTGGCCTTTTCTCCGGTCGTGGACAGTACCGAAAATGCGGTCAGGCCTGATATTTTCTGTCTCCGAATGACCTGGGGTAATCTCGGCCGCGACAGCGGTGTCGTTGATCTCACCGACTGGTCGGGCAAACTGACCGTTAGCCGAGGAGCCGTCGTGGTCACCCATCTGATCAAATTCGAACCCGGTCAGGATTATCTGTTACCCCGCTATAACAGCGAAGGATTCTATGTACCGGAGGAGTTGAGCTGGGTATCGAAAACTTCCTGGCATTTGGACGGCATTGCTACGCGTTTGTACTTCCCGCCCTCAGTGACCGATGAGGTTGTCACCGTCACTTATGAATCTGAACAGTTGACTGTTACTTTTACCATGGATGAGCTGTATGCCCTGGATACACTGATGGAAATCGGTATTGGCAACGCTATCTCCTTCCAGGCCATGGAATGCGAACCGAATTCAAACACGCGCGGATCGTTAATGGGCCGCTGGGGTCGCGATGATGACGGCAACGGTATCTTTCATGGTCGTTGGATTTCAAATAGAGGCGACATTGTCGGTTCGATCAAGGGCGAATGGGGCGTCGATGATGAAGGCAATCATGTCTTTGTCGGTAAATATATCGACCGCACCGGTAAATTTGAAGGCTTCGTGAAAGGCCATTACGCCAAACGCGGTCTAAGCGATAACGCCGCCGGCCATTTCTGGGGTCAAATTTATAACGCGGAAAAGGAGCCGATCGGAGTGTTGAAGGGTCATTACAAGCGGGGGCAGAACCGTAAATCCGGGTTCTTTGCCGGTCGCTGGTGTGTCGGAAACGACTGTTTCAACATACGCGATTAGAGCACGGCCGGTCGGGAGTCAACACCGTGACTGCATCGGCCGGCAATTTAACATAAATAACCCGGTAGGCGCGACGCCTGCCGGGTTTCTTTTTTGCTCTGTTACTTATCCGTTTTATAAGATATTTCGCCCGGTCAAAACCGTTTCGGGGCAATCGCATCGAGAATGGAATCGACCCCCAGGAACGCGGAATCGCGAGCATATACTTCGCCATAGGCATTTCTGGCCCCCAGCGTATCGGCCAGTTTCAGCCGGACATTGCCCAGACCGTACCAGCCCGGAACATAATCGGGAAACATCTCAGTAATCTGTTGAAAATGAAATTCGGAATTGGGATAGTCGCGCTTAGTGGCATAAAAAGAGGCCATATTCGACAGAATTTCAACTCTCCCCGGATATTTCCGGTCAAGTATTTCTAAAATGGTAATTCCGCTGTCGATTTTCCCGGCCGAGGCCAACGAGTTGGCTTTTAGAAATAGCGCTGATTTGTTATCGGGATCGGTTTTCAGAATCGCATCGCACGTGCTTATGGCCAGACCGTAATCCTGCAATTGAAAATTCAATTCGGCAATATTGTAATAATAGCGCGAGCGGTTGCCCTCGATGTAACCCAGTTGGCTGATTGCCCACAATTGCGTTTTGTAATCCTCAATGAATCCGGCCGATTCATACAGAAGCCGATAGGCAGCGACATTTTGAGGGTAAAGGGCACATAGCTTTTTGCTATAAGAAACGGCGCTATCGAACCAGGTTAATCCAAAAAATACTCGACCACCCAGATAGAGCACAGTCGAATCGGTGGGGCGTTGGTCGATGACCTGCCAGAGCTCCTTGAGGGCTTTTTCATATTTTTCATCAGCCACCAGTTCGCGCATAGCCTCGATACGCTCTTCGGGCGTGTCCTCTGCACAGCCGCTCAAACAGGCAATGGCAAAAAACAAAGCTGTAATTAACAATACTTTATGCATGGTCGTAATATATATGAAAAGAGGGAGAGTTCAACTGTCTTTTTATGATAAAGCCGACAATAGCTGATTGACGGTTGCGGCAAGGGGATCGTTGTTGTAGATTGAAGTATGCTTGAATTGAGTCAATATTCTTCGGCGGCCCGGATATTGGCCCTGA
Source organism: FCB group bacterium (assembly GCA_024231695.1). Lineage (GTDB taxonomy): Bacteria > Zixibacteria > MSB-5A5 > GN15 > JAAZOE01 > JAAEQF01. The sequence goes on along the minus strand of JAAEQF010000009.1, from coordinate 11,719 downwards.
AAATGACGGGTCAGGTAGGACCGCGAACATTTTTGATGCTGATGGAGCATCTCAAGACGGTCGAAAATATCTTATTAGCCGAAGTGGAAGAGTTGTATAGCCTTCCCGGTATCGGTGAAGGGCGAGCCAAGGCGATCTATAAAGCCGATACTCATCTGGATTCGGCTCAGCAGACAATTGATAATCTTGAGGCGGTAGATACGCAAGTGGTGAGTTCTCTCGAAGAGGCCTATCCGTCTATTCTGCACGAATTAAATGACCCGCCGATGCTATTGTATTTTCAGGGCAAACTTCCACTCGATGATGAAAAACGAGTGGCAATAATCGGGTCGCAGGATGTATCGGCTGAGGGTATCGGCGACGTGGTCGAACTGGCCAAAAAACTGGCCGAGGATAATGTCTCCATTGTAAGTGGTTTGGCCCGGGGGATCGATACCGCCGGACATATGGGCGCTTTAAAAGCCGAGGGACGCACCTATGCCATGCTTCCTTCAGGGTTCAATCATATCTACCCAACGGAAAATGCGGGCCTGGCCAAAGAGATCACTTCTTCGGGTTGTTTGTTCAGCGAATATCTTCCCGATACCAAAGTTAATGCCGGACAATTGGTCAACCGCAACCGTTTGATTGTCGGGCTGTCTCAGGCGATCATTATCGGCGAAGTCTCGGAAAATTCGGTGGGTACGATGGACGCCGCTCTCTGTTGCCATCAACTGGGCAAATTGATGTTCGTCATAATCGGTGGCAGCAATCCTCATTATGAAAAACTGGCCGAATACGGCGCCATCCCATTAACCAATATCGAAGATTATAAACTGGTGCTCAAATCGCTGGTATAGTCATATCATGTCTATGGAAACGGCCGACAGCTACCGGACTCTTGGGTCCGCAGGCACGCATGAAATAAAAATCAAGGCCTCGCGTTTTATCGCCCGCGGTTTTCCGGTGGCCGACGCCGACGAAGCCACGGCCCTGTTGGAAAATATCCGCAAAAGAGAATATTCCGCCACCCATCATTGTTTTGCCTGGGTCACCGGACTGGAAAGTGAAATTTTCAAATACAGCGACGACGGTGAACCATCGGGCACCGCCGGACGACCGATCTATCAGGTCCTCATCGGACGGAAGCTTAAAAACACACTGATCGTGGTCACTCGCTATTATGGCGGGACCAAACTGGGTACCGGAGGTTTGATCCGAGCCTATTCTCGAGCCGCCTCCGAAATGCTGGACAAAGCTGATATAGTGGAAAAACTGATTTGTGATCGCTTGGAATTTTCACTTCCCTTCGCTTTGTATGATCGGTTGATGCGGATAATCAATACCGACAAGTTGGAAATCGTTGAGCAGGATTTTTCCGATCTGGTAAAAATGGTAATTAATATCAGGAAATCGAAAACGGACAAGTTTATGGCCCAGTTGATCGAATTGACCGGAGGTAAGATTGCAATCATCAGGGAAGGTTGACCTTCTTGGCCTGGGTATAGCTCCGGTCGATTTTTTCGTATCAATGAACGGTTATCCCGAACCGGGGCAAAAAATCGATTCGATCGGCAACAGCCATCTAATTCGCGGCGGTGGACCGGTACCGACGGCCCTTTGTACGTTTTCCAAACTGGGAGGAAACTCATCGCTGGTCACTACACTGGGGGATGACATGTGGGGAAGATTCGTCCGAACTGAACTGGATCGTTTCGGTGTCGAACACAAACATTGTATCGAGCGAAAAAACTGCCGCCATGCTCTGGCTTTTGCCTGGATCGATATATCAACCGGCGATAGGACGATTGTCCTCGACACCAATAAAAAAATGACCGTCAAACCGGCCGATATCAAAACCGATAGTCTTCCGATTCCGAAACTTATTCATCTCGATGGCCGTCATCTGCCGGCCTGTCTCAAACTGGCCCGCTGGGGTAAAAAAGTCGGAGCCAAAATCATGCTTGATGTCGGATCGGTGCGCAACCGGGTTGACGACCTTTTCCCGTACATTGATTATCTGGTTTGCGCCGATCAGTTCGCCTCTGATTATACCGGTCGAAAATCATTGCGCCCGGCTGTGAAAAGCCTGAAAGACAACGGCATCCCGGAAGTAGTCGTAACTTCTGGTGTTAAAGGATCGTTCGGGATCGATGCGGAAGGTAACGAAGCCCGGCAGCGCGCCTATCGGGTTAAAGCGGTCGATGTCACCGGGGCCGGTGATGTTTTTCACGGATCGTATCTCTTCGGGATCTTTAAAGACTGGCCGCTTGAGGATAAATTGAAATTTGCCGCCGCGGCGGCGGCGTTGAAATGTCGTTTACCCGGCGCGCGTGATGGGATACCGTCGTATCGGCAAGCAAAATCATTTATGAAAAAGCACAGGTCTTTTTATGCTTGAATGGCTGTTGGAAATCGACCGGGCGCTGTTTCTTTTTATCAATGGCGATCTGGCCAACCCGGTCACCGATTTTATCATGCCGATTGTCACCAACGGCATGTTTCTGCGCCTCACTTTCGGGCTGGCCCTGGGAATTTTGATTGCTCGTGGGGGGAAACGGTTTGTCTGGGTGGTTGTTTTTTCACTGCTGGTTGTAGTTCTGACCGATCAAAGTTCAAGCACATATCTTAAGCCGTTTTTTGAACGGATACGACCCTGCAAAACGATGGACGTTCATCTATTGGTCAACTGTGGCGCTGGACTGTCTTTTCCCTCGTCGCATGCCGCCAACCTGTTCGGGCAAGCGTTTTTCTTCAGTCTGCTTTATCGCCGATACAGCCTTTATTTTTTGGCTTTCGCCTTTCTGGTTGGGATTTCGCGCGTCTTCGTCGGTGTCCATTATCCGCTCGATGTTCTGGGCGGGATGATTCTGGGCGGAATCGAAGCGGCTCTGATGGTTCTGATTTTCAAAACGCTCATTAGCAAGAACAAACTCAAACCGGCTCCGTATATACAATAATAGATTTAGACCAAGTGAGTCGTGCGGGGGATGTATGAAGGTCGAAATATATCTGGGCGATATTACCGAGGCCGACGTCGAGGCCATCGTCAACGCCGCCAACAATCATCTCTGGATGGGTTCGGGCGTGGCCGGAGCGATCAAACGCCGGGGCGGCCAGATAGTCGAGGACGAGGCGGTCGCTTTGGGGCCGATTGAGGTCGGGGAAGCGGTAGCTGCCACAGCCGGTAATTTACCGCATGCTTATGTTATCCACGCCGCCGGTATGGGTCAGGATTTGAGATCTTCCGAAAATTTAATTTATAAAAGCACACTGAGTAGTCTGAAACTGGCCGAAGATTTGGGGGTGACTTCGATCGCCTTCCCGGCTATCGGCACCGGCGTAGGTGGACTTTCGATTACCGCTTGCGCCAAGGCGATGTTACAAGCGTTGAATGAATTTTCAGAGACGGCCAAGAAAGTCGACCGGATTCTTTTTGTCCTTTTTGGAGAGGAAGATACAGAAGAATTCAAACACGTCATTGCGGCTGGGAAGTGAGTTATCGGTGGATGAGGACGTCTGCCGGGGACACAACAGTAACAATCTGATAAATGGAGGTCGATGACATGTCCGATAAGAAAAAAGAAGATTCTCGTTGGGGAACGCTCATTGGTGGATTGATAACGCTCGGCGTCGGTCTTACTTTCCTTCTGAGCAATCTGGGGATTCTACCGGATATCGGTACGATATGGCCCATGTTTCCGATCGTAGTCGGGATTTCCCTGATAATTGGGTCGTTCTGCAAATTCAAGAAATCTGACACACCTGAACAAACACCGGATTGATCGGCACACAGGCATCGCCAGTCTTTGGTTCGGCCTGCTTCGCTGGCCTCACAGGCATTACCTGTCTTTGGTTCGGCCTGCTTCGCTGGCCTCACAGGCATTACCTGTCTTTGGTTCGGCCTGCTTCGCCGGCCTCACAGGCATTACCTGTCTATGGTTCGGCCTGCTTCGCCGGCCTCACAGGCATTACCTGTCTTTGGTTCGGCCTGCTTCGCCGGCCTCACAGGCATTGCCTGTTTCCGGCTCGGCCTCCGGCCTCGCATATTAGGCGTAGTGCTGAGGCAGACATGGACGATGCCGCCCACAGTCCTACTTCCAGCCACCCAGAATAGCGCCCATTATCAGCAACCCCACCAGCGGATAGAGAATATCGATCAAATGCAGTTTGAACGGCTTTTTAGAATACATCATATTAGCTGTGGTTACCGTGGCAACAAAACCCAGCCAACACCAAAAGCCGGTTTCGGCGCCTCGGAAAGCGGTTATGGCATGGGCAAAGTGAATAATATAAGCCAGGATGTAGGCCATCAAAAATGAGGCGATAAACGAAACGACATAGGCCATGCCCGCGCCCTTTTTGCAGTCTTCTTCGGTCAGATTGACCAGTTTCATCCAAGATTTGCCGAAGAGAAGCGGCGAATACCATAATCCGCCCAGAACGTAATACACAACGGTCGCTACTAAAACGGCCCAATAGTTGATAATAACTGATTCCATGACGTCTTTTCCTCCATATCGAGTTAACGATCAGCACGATGACGGATATAATTCCCGATCACACGCGATCCATTTTTCAAATTCAGTGATAGTCGTTTAAGGCAATACGAAATTGGTGATTAATTAATAAGTTTTAATCGGTGATTTTCAGATTGGTAAAAACCCAAAAATGAATATTGAAGCGGCAAGGATTATGCCTTGCTCTTTATCGACTCGCCGTTTAACGCTTTCTTAAAAACAGATTCTTATAATGCTGTCGAAGAAGTTTTTTTCGTCGTCGTTTTTTTATTTCTGCGGGAATCTTATCTGGCATTCGCGATGCTTTGGTATGGGGTCGATCCTCATATTCATACACATTAATAAAGTCTGCACGGAGATTATCCACAAGGTGAAGAGATTTCTGATAATCATCGTCTGTTTCGTCGGGGAAACCGACAATCATTTCATTGCGTAAATAAACCAAGGGGAATTGTCGTTTGATTTCGATCATGCCGTTCAAATAATCTGTAGCCTCGTATCGTCTGCCCATTAATTTTAAAATGCGGTCACTGCCACTTTGAACCGACGAACAGAAAACGGGCGTCTTCCCTCGATCCAATATATCCATCACCTGAATGCGATGTGTGATCATAAAGCCAGGCTCGAATGACTCCAAATAAAGAGTCTCCACACGATCGTCTTCAAGAAAAAGGGAGATGACATCGATGATATCGGTATTTGCAGACAGATCTGAGCCGTAGGCAGTAATCTCATCACCCACCAGAATAAACTTGGAATACCCCTGCTCAATCGCCAGGCGTTTATTGTCCTCGATTTCCATCAGTGGGCGACTGACACATCGGCCCTTGGCAAACTTTATGGCGCAATAAGTACAGAGGCCGGTGCACCCCGTCGCAATCTTGATACAGCAAACATCAGCCGAGTAATTAAACAACGGCGTTGTAAGACGTCTTATAAGAGGAAGGCGGTTCAGGCCGGGCAGTGTATCAACTAACCGTTTGGTGTGAAAGATCGTTTTTTTTAGGGACGAATATTGGGTGTAGGATATGGGACCGGGAACAGAGTTATTTACGGGCAACAGATCCGCAAGAAATCGCGGCAAGTCATCCATATCCCGCGGGCCAAAAGTAATGCCGCCGTGGATGCTTCGAAGCCGATCTCGATTGATTTTCGGCAGACACCCACAGACGACAATTCGCCCCCCGTTACGAAGGCCGGTCGCGGTTTTTTCAATCAATTTTACTGCTTCGTCTTCCTTGGCCTGATTAAAGGCACAGGTATTTAAAATAATCAGATCGGCGGTTTTGGACTGAGTTGTCAAACTATATCCGGATTTTTCTAGAACTTGTTCAAGTTGAGTGCCTTCAAGCAGGTTTGACAAACAGCCGGTAGAGAAAATACAGGCGGTGCGCTGCGTCCCTCCCATTTCGAACCATCCCCACTGCGCGTTAAATGCTGAAAAATAATCTATATATTTAGACTGTTTATTCTCGGCTATATCAAATCTTATGGGCGTTTATCAATCGGAAGGCTTCCCGTTTAACCACGGCTTACTTATTCTATTTCTGCTTCACCTTGAAGTCGCCGTCGACGGTCAGGCGTTTGTTGCTGGTATTAATATATTCACCTTTGAATTTACCGTAAAACTTGCCCTTGTAAAGTGAATCGATAACCACCTGACCCGATTGACAGGTGAACAGGGTTTCGCCCTGATTGTAATTCAGGGAGCCAAGAATTTCACAAATCGATTTGTGATGGATATCATAGCGGCCCGGTTTGATCATAGTCGGCAGAGTCATGTAAAAGCGGGCCGTTTCGGTCACACCCAGAGAAGCCACGCCCACTTCGCCAACTTCGCTGTATCGGCCGCGGCCCTCGACAAATAAGACCGTGCTGTCGCCGGGGGTCAGAAGAAAACCGCCCGAAGTCAGCGAGATTGATTTACCGCCTTCCAGATAGGCTTTGTCGGTCTTGAATTTCAAAGCGACATTATCGCGGGCTTCTTCGGTAACGTGGAAATAAGTGCTTTTGCATGATACCAACAGGACAGCCAATAAAGATAAAGTGAAAACCGCCAAAACCGCTTTACGGATCATAATCACACCCGCATTCCATACATTCGATAACGTTTATATAAGACGCCGCCCATTGTTTCGGCGGCTCGGACCATGGCGAAATTGTCCTCCAGGACCCAGCTCATCTCTCCCCATTTATACCCTTTTTTGGGCCCGTTGTTGAAAGTTTCGACATAGAAAATGGCATCCAGTCCCCGTTTCTGATATTCGGGGATTACGCCCAGGGTAACGATGCGGATCGAATCGACTTTATTTTTAATTTTGGTATGCCAGAGGAGTTTTATAAGTCCGGTAGGGAAAAGCCGTCCATTGGTATGAATCAGAGCCTGATTGATATTGGGCAGCGACAACGCAAAGCCGACCGGTTTGCCCTGAACTTCGGCGATATAAACCAGATCGGGATCGACTATCTGTTTCATATCTTTGGCCATGTGGCGGAACTCATCGACCGACATCGGCACGAAACCCCAGTTTTTAGACCAAGCCTGATTATAGATTTCGTTGATCATTTCGACTTCACGGTCATAATTGTTCATATCCAAAGTACGGATATTGATCCCTTCCCGTTCTTTGAGCCGGTCGGCGATACGGAAAAGGCGGGGATCCATTTTGGTTTCGGTGTCAATACGGAAAGCCAGCAAGTCCTTGGCTTTGCGCAGGCCGAATTTTTCAAGCAGATCGCCGTAATACGGTTTATTATAGGTCATCATCAAAGTCGGCGGCCGGTCGAAACCCTCGACCAAAACCCCGACCTCATGATTGGTGGAAAAATTGGCCGGGCCGAGCATCTGTTCCAGGCCTTCGCCCTTGAGCGTAATCATGGCCGTTTTCAAAAGAACCTCAGCCACCTCGTAGTCATCGATAACATCGAAAAAACCGAAGAAGCCGGTTTTTTCCTCATGAAATTCATTATGGTTAAAATTGACGCAAGTGGCAATACGCCCGACGTCGCGGCCGTTTTTGCGGGCGACGAACAACCGGGTGCGAGCAGCCCGGTAGAACGGATTCTTACTTTTGTTGAAAAATTCTTTGCGTTCCGAAATCAGCGGCGGTACCCAGTTGGGATCGCCTTCATAGAGAGCAAAAGGCAGCTTGATAAAACGGTTCAGATCGGACGCCCCGACAACTTCCAGAAGTTCGATATCGCCCTTATTGGTGACTTTATCCATAACTAAATTATACCGTATTTTTTGCCGAGTAGTTCGAAAGTATCCAGAACCCGGTCGAGTTGTTGTTCGGTATGGGTAGCCGTATAGCTGGTTCGAATCAATGACATTCCGGGGGCCACCGCCGGCGGAACGACGGCATTGGCAAATATACCGGCGTCGCTCAGGTCCCGCCAGAATTTGAAACAAACCGTATCGTCACGGATCAGGACCGGGACAACCGGCGTTTCGGTGGTACCGATATCAAAACCCAGATCACGGAAACCCTGGTGCATCTTGTGGGTATTATGCCACAGGTTTTTCCGCCTTTCGGGTTCGTTTTCAATGATATCCAGAGCCGCCACGACAGCCGCCGCGGCCGAGGGAGGGATCGAAGCGGAAAATATCAGTTCCCGGGCGAAATGCTTTATGAAATGAATGACATCCTCATCGCCGACAATGAAACCGCCCAGCGAGGCGAACGATTTGGAAAATGTGCCCATAGTGATGTCAACCCGATCGATGAGGCCGAAATGTTCAGCCGTTCCCCGTCCTCCGTCACCCAAAAGACCGATGGAATGGGCATCATCGAGTAAAATGCGAGCCCCGTATTTATCAGCCAGAGTACACATTCGGGGCAGATTGACAATATCGCCTTCCATGGAAAAAACGCCGTCGGAAATAATCAGAATTCCGCCGCGAATACCATTTTTTGCGGCAATATCAAGAACCCGTTCCAGGTCTTTCATATCGTTATGGGCGTATTTCATCGTCTTGCCATAGGCTAAACGGCACCCATCGACAATAGAGGCGTGATTACTCCGGTCGATGATGATAATGTCGTCTTTGCTGACGATCGAAGAAATTGTGCCCAGATTGGTCTGGAAGCCGGTTGAAAAAACCAGCGCCGATTCCCGCTTCATAAAGCGGGCCAGCCTTTCTTCGAGCTCAACATGAAGATCAAGCGTACCGTTTAAGAGGCGCGACCCGGTACATCCCGAACCGTATTTCATGGATGCCTTGGCGGCGGCTTCCTTGACCTGGGGATGATCGACCAGCCCAAGATAATTGTTCGAGCCAATCATTATCATCTCTTTCCCATTGACAATTACTACATCACCAAGAACTGATGATATCGGGCGAAAAAAGGGATAATATCCTGCGGCCATAACCTCTTTGGCAGCAGTAAATTCACGGCATTTTACAAACAGGTCAGCAGCGACCTGCGCGCTTTTCTCAGAATCTAACGGCAATGTCCACCTTTCCTTCAAGATTATAAAGTTAACGATTGCAAATAAACCTTGTCAAGGCAAAACAAGGCCAAATGGCCCGGAAGGCGGTTATTTAATGCCTAAATGGGCTTTCCGGCCTTCCCCGCTAAGTCGGATTCCATCTCCAATTTAAGGTAAAAAAAATGTAAATTTTTCTTGACTTTTATTTCAATTCTGCGTATAATGGGTATGCAACGGAAAGTGTTGCAGTAGTGGATTCTTCCTAACATCGTCATCCCAGACTGGGTGCCTCTCGGTCTGGGATATTTTTATGTGGTAACTCATACTGCTGTTTCAGGTATTCAATCATCGCTTTCCCGTGTGATCATAAGGTTCCGTCATTTTCCACGGGGTGGAAAAATCACTCGGCAGGAAGTGACCGCTTGACAGCGGGCTTGGATTATTATACCTTTTTCCCCTGATGATGAGGACAGTATGAACACCCCCAATAAACTGACACTGAGCCGAATAGTCCTTTCCCCCATTTTCATGGTTTTTTTCTTAATGGATAATGTTTATTGTCGGGTCTTGTCGCTTTTGATCTTCACTTTTGCCGCCCTGACCGACCTTTGGGACGGTCATTTGGCCCGCAAGTATGGTATTGTCACCAGTTTCGGCAAATTCATGGATCCTCTGGCCGATAAAATCCTGACCTCGACCGCTTTCGTCTCCTTTTTGGCTTTGGGCGCAGTCGAAGCCTGGATGGTTATGCTGATCATTATCCGTGAGTTTTTAATCACCGGTTTGCGGTCGCTGGCAGCCTATCGAGGTCTGGTGATCGCGCCGACCATGTCGGCCAAATTCAAAACAGTACTGCAGATGGTCTCGATCGTGGCCATTTTATTGCATATCAACCTGAAGACAATATTCATCGCAGCCGGTCATTCAGCGGCATTTTTCGAATCAACCCTGATTTTACAGATTCTCGACTGGATGATTCTGGTGACCACGGTGGTCACGGTCTTGACCGGTATCGACTATCTGATAAAAAACGCATCGATCCTAAAGGCGGTTTTAAAGTAAATGAAACACTTGGCAAATTTCATCGCAACCGGAGCCTATACCGGCTATTTCCCGATTGTACCGGGCACATTCGGCACTATTCCGGCCTGGATTTTGGCCTGGTTCTTTTTAAGTGATCCCTACCTGCTTCTGGCCGCGGCCGTAGTCACGACCGTGATATCGGTCTGGTCGGCGGGTGTGGCCGAATCTTTTCTGGGACATGACGCCAAGAAAATCGTCATCGACGAATGGGCCGGGATGTTTGTCTCGCTTCTGTTTTTACCATATCGACTCGATGTTTATATTGCCGCCTTCGTATTTTTCCGGTTTTATGATGTTATCAAGCCATATCCGGCAGGAAAGTGTGAATCGCTTCCGGGCGGCTGGGGTATCACTTTCGACGATATCTTTGCCGGAATTTACGCCAACCTGACCTGCTGGTTATGTATTCTGGCTCTAACGCAGTTGGGCTGGTTCGGGTTTTAGAGTGTCAGCCGGTTTTTATTAGAAACTTGCAGAGGTTTAGAAATGATAGCTGAAATATTAACCATCGGTGATGAACTGCTGTATGGATCGCGAGTCGATACCAATTCGGCCTTTCTGGCCGAACGCCTTGATGGAATCGGACTCGATATAAGATATAAATCTTCGGTTGGCGACAATCTGGAGCTGATGGTGGAAGCGATCAATCTGGCCTTACGCCGTTCCGACGTGGTCATTACCACCGGCGGTCTGGGACCGACCGACGATGATATCACCAAAAACGCCATTTGCAAAGTTTTCAAACGGAATCTTATTTTCCACGAAGATATTCTCGATAACCTGCAGAAGCGGTTTGCCGCGCGAGGTCTGAGAATGCCGGCGATCAACCAGAATCAGGCCCTTTTGCCGCAGGGCGCACGGCTGCTGCCTAATGTCAACGGATCAGCTCTGGGGATCGTTATCGAGGAACAGGGCAAGTTTTTCTGTGCCATGCCGGGCGTGCCGATCGAGATGAAAACGATGACTGACGGAGAACTTCTGCCGCTGCTGCGCGAACGATCGGGAGCAACGGTAATCATCCGCCATCGTTTGCGGACCACCGGTATCATGGAATCGACGGTAGCCGAAAAGATCAGGCCGGTTCTGAAATTCGCCGAGGGCGTATCTTTGGCCTATCTGCCTTCCTATCGCGGCGTCGATTTGTGCATTAAGGGCAGCGGTACCATCCGCGAAGAAGTACAGTCCGGCGTGAGCCTTTTGGCCGACAATATCCGGCGCATGGTTTCCGATTATATTTATACCGAGGATGATCGCGAACTGGCCGAAGTGGTCGGCGAATTGTTGATGGAAAAGGGAAAAATGCTGGCCACAGCCGAATCCTGCACCGGCGGACTTTTGGGCGGGACGATAACGGCCATTCCCGGGTCGTCGAAGTTTTTTCTCGGCGGTGTCATCGCCTATGCCAATGAAATCAAAATAGGTCAACTTGGTGTTAACGAAAATACGCTGGAGAAGCATGGTGCGGTGTCGGCCGAAACAGCCAAAGCTATGGCCAAAGGTGTGGTCGATAAATTGGGGGCCGATATCGGCGTTTCGATAACCGGTGTGGCCGGGCCGACCGGCGGCACCGACGAAAAGCCGGTGGGGACGATTTTTATCGCCGTGGCTACGACCGATGGCGTAAGCTATAAAAAGCTATCGCTGGCTTTCGAGCGAGAGGTTAACCGCGAAAGATCGGTGACAGCAGCCTTGAATCTGGTCAG
>JAAEQF010000008.1 GCA_024231695.1 FCB group bacterium | reverse complement strand
TGCAGCCGTGGTCGCCGGAACGGGCGACGTGAATCTGGCCGCAGGCCGCAACGTCAGCCTGGGGACGGTCAACGAGAACTTCCGGCAGCAGATCAGTTGGGCCAATGACAGCGGTGCCTCCAACTGGGTCGGCACGTTGACAGGCCCGAATCTGGTGGACCAGTCCAACGGTGCGCACGGCATCAGCGAAAGCGGCGTGAACCGCGCCACGCTCACCGGCAGCAAAGATGTGAGCACGCAGGTCAGCGGCAACAACATCAGCATCCGGGGCACGCAGATCGTGGCCGAGGGCGCGCTCAGTGCAACGGCCGGACGTGATGTGCGCATCGAGACGGCCAACGAATCCGGCAGTGCAAGAGATGAACACCAGCACAGCTCGGGTGGCTTGCTCACGGCCACGTCGGTCAAGACGGATGATTCCAGCAGCTACAGCCGAAACGTGGGCAGCACCTTCTCGGGCAACACCGTGGCGGTGCGTGCGGGCAATGATGTGAACATCACCGGCAGCGATGTTGTATCCACGCAGAGGACGGCGCTGGCGGCGGCAAAAATGACCCGGATGTATCAGGTCATTTGTCTCTGTCAAAAGGTGCAGACGTTGACTACGCGGGGGCGATCCAGTTTTCCCAGTCCGGGAAAATAAAATTTTGGGATAACGATTCAGGGCATTATCAGCCGCCAGCCAAAGGTGCGGCTGTTGTTAAGCTTCCAGCTAATTTATTTAAACCTATTGACGATTAGCCGCCATGAGTGAGCCTTGTCTTATCGCAAAAAAGTTAGCATATGAGCTTGTTGAACGCCGGTTGTCGCCCCTGGAAAATGAAATATCAAAGCTTCTTCGGAGGTTAACCCCGGAAGAAAAGCTGGAGATCATCGTACAGGTGATGGCGAAAAATGTACGGGCTGCGGCGGCTCTGGCAACTAGGGGTAATCTCTCGGTCTTGCAACAAACTTCCCTGTTGGAAAAATTGTTGGAAGGAGGGCGGTCGAATGCAATTAAGCATATCGTTTCAGAGGTCTTTGTTCATCGCATGGGGACGAAAGTGTTTTTGCATGTCCTGCATCAGAAACGCAGATCATTTCCAGCCGCCGTCAATCTGGCAGCATATTATTTCTTGAGCGCAGGTAAATTTGATGCGCAAACGCGTGCTTCGCTTCGTGCACTAATTGATGAAACGAAATCGATAGATATTGCATCAAATTTTATGCATGTCGATATTAAATTAGCTATAAAACACTGAGTGCCCAATTTCTTTCGCGACAGCAAAATAGAGAGAAATCGAAGAAATGATATCTAACGACTTACTTAAATGTCCGCTTCAATATCAGCCAAAAACAGCAGTCATCGCGAACAAGAAAGTTGTCAGTCGGGAGCGCTTCCTGCTAAAGCAACTTTATCGGATAAAGCAGCTAGAGAATGGTATTTAAACGCTGAATCCAAGATCTTGCAATTTGTTGATTCTTCCGCGCCACTCGTGAAGCAAGCAGAACAAGCATGGGCGCATAGAAGCTACTTGCGACAAGGTGTTAGAGATGGAGTGAGTAACCGATCACTTGCTGAACAGTTAGGTAAGGACCGTCCGCATTTAAGCTGGCAAGATATCATTGAAAAATATTCGAAAAAATATTTCGGCAATGATTTATGGAAGAAAATAATTAATGCCGCACAGAGATCTGACCCTGAAGTAACGAAAACCTGAATGTTCGACCTCCTGGAAAAGGAAGGTAGAAAATGATACCTAATGAAGATAACTGGAATGATTTTCCTGGTCTCGCCGAAAAAAACTTAAATTGGATTGCTAGTCGCGCCGGCGAAAAGCACATTCTCTTTGTTCTCGAATCTAATTCAACTTGGAAGATTAGATTGAATGATTTTCCAGAAGAGCCAATGTACACACTGATCGTTGAAGAGGAAGAAATACTTAACTTTACAGATTGGCCAGATAGCTGGAAAAAAGTTCAACCATAAGTTGATCTGGTTAATTGCTTGTGAAGTGAAGCCGACGATTAAAAGCGCCGCTCTTTGTAAATCTCTTCGATGAAGTATGGCGGTCTCGCCGCCACTTCGTCGAATTTCATGGCCGGCCAGATAAATCTCGTCGACCTTGAGCATCTTCATGAAGCTCTCGTCGTGCGCGTTGGGATACGGATTTGCTGACGTACTCATTCCCGGTACACCACATTTCGAGAATTATTTAAAAAACGGAATATTACGATGAGCGAAAAACTCTTGGCATCGGCAAAGACGTATTTAAACAGTGAGTCTAATTCTGAGCTCTTTGTGAGTGATTTTATTGAGCAGTGGAAGAGGGAACGTGATAGTGGCGAGTCTCGATTAGATAGCCCTAAAGTGAGTGAAGTAATTTCTAGTATTTTTTGTTTGACTGATTTATTTAATCCGGATGACGATCGGGGAAGTTATGAATTGGATGAAGATAAATTAAGAAATGAAATCAGAAAGCTAATGGAGCAGGCTGATTTTCTGTAATTTATCGATCCTAAAGTCGGAACAGCGGCTCTCTGACATTGATGCCGCATAAGGTACGCCAGATCCTGGCCAGCGGTATCTGGCCGGATACAGCAGCAATGAAGCGCAATACCAGGCCTTGATGAACGCGGGCGTACAGGTGGCGCAATCGCAGCGTTACACGCTGGGCGTCGCGCTGACCGATGCGCAGATTGCGGAGCTGAAGACTGACATCGTCTGGCTGGTCAAGCAGACCGTGACGCTGGCTGATGGCAGCACGCAGGAAGTGCTGGTGCCGCAGGTGTACATCCATGCCTCCAATGTGCAGGTGACCGGACAAGGCACGCTGATTGCGGGCAATGTTGTGGCCTTCCAGGCGGTTCAGGAATCATGGATTGGCTACCTGAAGCAGCAAACTCATTGAAGCCTGGTGGTACGCTTACAATAAACTCGACCCCTTTGAACAAATTTGGTAAGTTGCCAAGTGCGGATGTACTTGAATCACTCGGATTAAAGGAGATCCAGCCCGCAGGGCCGTTATTGCCCGAGTTTCAAGGGAAGGTATTCCGTTATACCGACGGCGGCGCTATTCCACCTGGGAAAGTTAAGTCGACCGTCTTGCAGAAAACTGGAGAGAATTGATGCGACGCGTTGTCGGGCATTTTGAAGATCTTCACTTCACTGAAAGTAATCTCGGCGCTCCTGTATTTGAGGGACGAACAATGAAGATTTATGCGACAGGACTGATTCCAATAAAGGGCTATCCAATAGATACCGAAGTCTCTCGTTTGCTGTCTGGTAACATGATTTTTAAGCATGTTACAAAGTCAATCCGAAGTGTGACGGAATACATTGGTGATCCTAAGCATCCACAAGGCTTCCAAGAGGAGCGCATAGTAATTGATATTGACGAAAGACCTGATTTGCAGCGCGGAACGACGTTCATTTTCGAAGGAATTTTGCAAAATCCTTTAGCTTGGGTTGAATGGGAGGTTGTTGCTACTGAGTTTGAGTTTCACATAGATTGAGTCAGGCTAGTACGACAGCGACGCACAACCAGATTTCGCCAGTTCAGACATAAGTGAAGTCGGACGTCCACGTCTTATTCGGCTCAGTTGCTGCAAATTGCCCAAATCTGAGTCACTTTGCCGCGTGGACTGACGTATGCACAGCCAGCGGCGTGCTCGACAACAGCATTGGCAACCTCGCCGCGTCGGGCAAGCTCTTCCTCCGCAACGGCGATCTCGGCAGACCTGCCTAATCGATCGCAACGAACGCGGATTGGCCAGCTAGATTAGGCCCCGCCTAGATTGCTCCTTTCATGCCAACGAAGACGGGAATGACCTTTGTCTAGACGGCTAGAGTAATAGCGATACGAAGATGTGCGATTAGAGGGAAGGAAATATTTTTGACAGTATCAGTGACAGTATTTGGAAATTTTTGAAACGATAAATCGCCAGCCGATGGTGATTTGCGAAGAGGATTAGGCTTCCCCTCTCCGCCAAAATGAAAAACCCGCTGATACGTCAGCGGATTTTTTATGTCCTGGCGTGATGCTTGGTTCATTCGCGCCCATCACGGATCAATGCATCAATCCCCCCGCACCCGCACCAGCCTCATCGCGCAACGCCAGTTCTTCCCGCTCCTCGATGAAGAGCAGGAATTCCATATGATTGCGCGCATGCACCCACGCCGCCAGCGCGTGGTCTCGACGGGCTCGGCCAGCTACACCTACGTCAAGAGCCACATCTTTAGCGCCGATGATCGGCGCTATGACGATGCACCGTATCAGTCGCAGGACATCGTCACCAACTTCCAGCTGGACATCACGCCGACCAGTGGAGCCGGACCGAACCGTCAGAGTCCGGTGCGCGCGGTAGCCTCGTCGGTATCGGGAGCCTCGGGTGCGAGTGCAGGCGCGGCCAGCATCCGCATCGCCAACCTCGACCTGACGTTACCCAACAATGCGCTCTTCCGCATCAACGCGGGTCCGGCGCAGCGCTTCCTGGTGCAGACCGATCCACAGTTCGTGGGCACGCGCAGTTGGCTGTCGTCGGATTTCATGTTGAATCAGCTGGGATTGACGGCCAGCGTGCGACAGCTGGGGGATGGGTTCTATGAACAGCAACTGATCCAGCGCCAGGTCCAGCAGATCACCGGCCAACGGTATCTGGCCGGATACAGCAGCAATGAAGCGCAATACCAGGCCTTGATGAACGCGGGCGTGCAGGTGGCGCAATCGCAGCGTTACACGCTGGGCGTGGCACTGACCGATGCGCAGATTGCGGAACTGAAGACGGACATTGTCTGGCTGGTCAAGCAGACTGTCACGCTGGCTGATGGCAGCACGCAGGAGGTGCAGGTGCCGCAGGTCTATATCCATGCCTCCAATGTGCAGGTGACCGGACAAGGCACGCTGATCGCGGGCAATGATGTGGCCTTCCAGGCGGCGCAGGATATCGTCAACAGTGGCGGCACGATTGCGGGGCGGCAGAGTGTTTCGCTGGCGGGCAACAATGCCCACTGACTAATACAATAAGATCACGGCAAGGGCTAAGGATGCCACGCGGCCGGGGTACAACGGCATTTCGATGCTTCGTGAATACGGAACACGGATCGGCCTCATAAATGGCTCAACCACGGGAGGAATGACAATTGATGTTCAGCCCGCTCCGGGACGCGGGAAGACATACAAAGAAACTAAGGAAGTTAATATGTCCGAAAGAGAATATTGGATAAGGGTCATAAGTGATTTCTACCTAATCGGAGAAGAAGATTTATTCTTTTTGAATAATTTAATAGGGTTGGTTTCGTACGACGAGAACGATAATTTCCTCGATAAATCTTCTGAAAGGCGAATTGATCATGCTATTTTTTTGGCTAATTACTTACTAAGTACATGTGATTTTGAGGCAGGTGTGACTGTTTCTTCTGGCGCAAAGGGAGTTGATTACGTTAAATTCGATGGAGATATAAACATATATTTCGACCTCATTCGAAAAGATGTTCGCGCGAATGGTTTGGATGATTTTGAAACTGGAGTTCGATATTGGATTTCCAAGATAAAGGGGAGAAGAATGAATTCTATTCCCCCGGTTTCACTACGTGATTTATTTGAAAATTAGCGCTTCTTCAGATCACCATTTTCCATCGAAAATTGATTTATATTCGATCTTTTCAATAAGTTTTTAGATAGTAATTTTGAGGAATATTAAATTTTAAAATTCTC
>JAAEQF010000007.1 GCA_024231695.1 FCB group bacterium | reverse complement strand
TCAAAATCGGCGTCGCTCATTTCCGAAAGTGTTATAAAATTACCATGTGTAAACGAGTAGCGATAATCGTCGTCTTTGATATATAATGCCCGGCGCATCCCTTTGGGCTGCTGATGAATAAAGCAGAAGATACAATCGTTTTTGCAGATTTTGATTTTGGTCTGTTCGAAAACAAGTCCCAGATCGCAGGTAAAACGGTCGATGGAAAACTTTTTCAGTTTTCCGCCGTCGATTATTTCCAGCTCGACCGTTTCTTCGGTATTGAAAAACTGAAAATCGATATCATCGGCAATTTCCCGACCGTTGACTTTTACCAGTTCAGCTCCGACAGCTACCTGTCCGAAGAGTGGTGACTCTATGTCGATCTCGATAATTTTCATACCATAAAAATAAGCGGGCGATGGGGGTCGAACCCACGACGTCCAGCTTGGGAAGCTGACATTCTACCGCTGAATTACGCCCGCTTGCTTTCTATATATTTTTACCGGGTTATATCCTAAAAACCCGCGTGTTTTCTCTCACAGCAAACCGAATCTAACCTATCGCCTCCCCCCTGTCAAGCCGGAATAATATTGGAGTGAGCCGATTGATTGGTTGAATTGCCTAATAAAAAAGTCAACGAGTCGGCTTCTTGTACTGTCAGGAACCTTTTCCTGATGGAATGGTTAGTTGGTCAAATAATTATGATTGTATGGCAAGTGAGGCCAGCGAAGCGTGCCGAACCAAAAACAGGCGATGCCTGCGCCCTATTCTTCCTCAACTGGCCAATCTCTCTTGGTACCGGTCAGCCAGACGACGATAATCGAAATTTCATATAATAAATAAAGCGGCCCGGCCAGAAGCATCTGGCTGATTATATCGGGCGGAGTCAAAAGCGATCCCAGGATCAAAATCGCCACTACCGCATACCGACGACCCTTGCCCAACATCTTGTGATCGATAACCCCAATCCGGCCCAGAATAAACGACGCCACCGGCAGCTCAAACACAATCCCAAAAGCCAGAACCATCATCCCGGCAAAACCGATATAGTCGCCGATCATTATCATCGGCTGCATATTCCCGGTAGCAAAACCGAGTAAAAACTCAACCGCCAGAGGAATCACATAGAAGAAGCAAAAGCCTCCGCCGATGAGGAAAAATATTGTCGAAGTAAACACTATCGGGATAACGATCTTGACTTCACTCTTCAAGAGTCCCGGCCCGATAAACATCCAGATCTGATATAGAATAAACGGCATGCCCACAATCGCCCCGGCGAAAATGGAAATCTTCAGCCTGACCAAAAAGGCTTCTGCCGGTGCCTTAAAATAAACGCCGACTTCGTCGAGTGGCGCGGAAACGACATCCACCAGCCAGGCCGAGATGAAATAGGCGCCGATAGCAAAGACGACTACGGCCAGGATAGATTTGATCAGCCGGCGGCGAAGTTCCTCAAGATGGTCGATGAACGACATCTCTTTTTCAGGCGGTTTATCCATAAGCGTTGTCAATAAATATCACTATTGGCGGTAAATGTCAATCTGAAAACTGTGAAGAGGCAGACATTTAGGCATGGAAATCCGTTTCGCGCGATCCTGCCGTCGCGGAGCGGCGGTGTGATCGGGCGATGCCCTTTTTGATTATTTCAACAGGTTCTTTAGCTCTTCCAGGAATTCAGTCTTGTCGGCAAATTTGCGGTAAACCGAGGCAAAACGGACATAGGCGATCTCATCCAGCTCTTTGAGCTTTTCCATAACCAGTTCGCCGATATATTCCGACGACACCTCGTTTTTGGAAAGCTCCTGAAGCGAAGCCTCGATCTCCGAAGCCATCGCCTCGATCTTCTTGATAGTAATCGGCCGTTTGTTACAGGCCAGTTTCATCCCGTGGATGATTTTGTGGCGGTCGAATGGTTCGCGGCGGTCATCCGACTTGGTGACGCTGATAGTCACCGCCTCGATATATTCATAGGTAGTAAATCTCTCACGACAATCAAGACATTCCCGCCGGCGTCTGACCGCTCGGCCTTCCTGTACCGGCCGCGAATCGACTACCTTGTTTTCTTCATGTCCGCAAAATGGGCATTTCATGCGTTTTAATCACCTCGTCTGCAATTGCTTTATTTACGGGAAGATTGTCCTACCGGGCAACAAAAATCTGAATTTCATCGCCTTCTGCAGGCAAAAAATAATGAAAAGCCGATCCGTCACGAACGGCAATCTCCAGATGAGAGCCCGAACCGATATAGGCCAGCGGCTTCCCCGGACGAACATCGGAAAAGGTCAGCCGAAGAGAACCCAAATCCTGGCCGTTGACCGAAACCGTCCCGGAAACGTCAACCCGGGTCGCATCGATATTGGTAATTAGATTGCCGAACCTGTCGACTCGTAATACACGGCCCCTGATTCCGGCTTTCGTTACTTTTGGCCGCACTCCCGGCAGATCGACGATTTTCTGGCAACTCCTGCCTAAACAGGCCGGATCGACGGTTCGACTCAGATAGGCCGCCGCTGGAGCCATTATATCGCGCCCATGAAACACCGGTGAGATATCGGCCAGAGCATACTTGCGATTGGTAACCGAATGAATGGAGAGAATATCTTTTTTGGGGATAAACGACAGCAGGCCGTTGTCGGGAGCAACAAACTGATAACGGCGAGTGCGCACGGTAATGATTTTTCGACGACTCCCCACCCCGGGATCGACAATCGCCAGATGGACCGTCCCGGGAGGAAAATAATAGTGATGAGTTTTCAACATATACCAGCCCTCAGCGATATCGCCCGGCGCTATCTCTTGGCTGATATTAACTACTCTGGCTTCAGGATTAATTCCAGCGATGATTCCTTCCAGAACCGCCTGATAACCGTCGGCTGTTCCGAAATCGGTAGTTATGGTTATGATAGGTCCCAAAAATAAAATCCCATTTCCGGGTCATGGAAGCGGTTTAGTTTGCGCTTTATAACGCGGATGAATATTTCCATGGTCACCGCCACCGTGCCTTTAAAAAAATGCCCGCCCACAAGCTTTTGATTGGAATCGGCGAGGGACACATGGAGATGGACGAACGGCTTTTTGTCTTTATAGGAGATATTGCCGAGAAGGCTGACCACCTCGACAGTTTCTTTAATTTTTTTGGTTTTATAACGTTTGGCTTTGACGTTGAAATATCCGAGTTCGACATCACTAATTGCGCCAATTCCCTGTAGAAACCCACAGGGAATTTTGTTTTTAGCAACGAAAGAGGTCAGCGTTTCGATAGCTTCCTCGCCTCGTTCCAATCGCACCAGATATCCTCCGGTGACTTTGCGCGAGATCATTTTATCAGTCGGCCGCTTCGGCTTTTTCCTCTTCTTCGCCTTCTTCTTCGTCTTCGTCATCATCCAACAACGCTTCTTCGACGACGATTTCCTTGCCCGAAAGCCAGTCGAGATAATCCTGATTTCCGGCGGTGATGTCGAATGAGATAACTTCCGGTACCTCGTAGGGATGAATCTCCCGCACCTTCTCGATCAATTCGTCGGTCTTGTCGGCGGCTGTCTTGATAATCATCAGGGCCTCATAAGACTTCTCGACACTGCCTTCCCATTTGTAAATTGTCCGCACCTGTTCGACGATATTGACACAGACAACCAAACCATCCTCAACCAAAGTGGTGGCAATCTGTTCAGCTACCTCGCTTGGTGCAGTGACATAAGTGATGCGATGTTCGCTCATTTTTTTATCTTTCTCCTTAAAACTTTTTCCAAACTTTCGACCTTCCCAGTCAACCTTTTTCTTGCCCCCTTGCGATCATCAATCACGATCGAAGTATAAACCCGATTATGACACTTTCTCATCGCTCGATGGCATTTCTTAATCAGAGCCATTACCTCGTCCCAATTCCCTTCGACGAGGGTAGCCATAGCCGTAGTCTTGCAAGGTAGCCCCGATTTATCGATAATGTCAATAACTTTCGCAACTTCTTGGGCTAAAGATTCTTTGGCCCCCACAGGAAAAACCGAAAACTGCACCACCATTTCTCAAACTCCCTGTTTAGAGACTGTCTTCTCTTCCCTTTATACGCGGCAATCCAACCTTTATCAACCCTGACGGTCGGAATAAAGAGGAAACCTGCCGCAAAATTCCTCTACCTCTGCAGCCACTTTGGCGTAGGCCTCCTTGTCGCCCAGATTCTTCACCACTCGGTCGATATAATCGGCGATTTGAGCCATTTCCGGCTCTTTCATTCCGCGCGAGGTTACCGCCGGTGTGCCAAGGCGAATGCCCGAAGTAACAAACGGCTTGGCCGGATCGAACGGTACGGTATTCTTATTGGCGGTAATGTTGGCCTTATCCAGCGCTCTTTCAACCATCTTGCCGGTTATTTTCTTGCCGTCGGCTCGTTTCTGTCCAATAAACGACATCAACATCAAGTGCGTGTCGGTCCCACCGGCTACCAGTTTATTACCGCGGTCGGTCAGCCGCCTGGCCAGTTCGGCGGCATTTTTGACGATCTGCTTCTGATAAACAGTAAACTCTTCGCCTTGGGCTTCCTTGAAGGCGACAGCCTTGGCCGCAATAATATGCATCAACGGTCCGCCCTGAATCCCCGGCATTACGGTCCGATCAATATCGGCCGCGTATTTTTCTCTGCACATGATCATTCCACCGCGCGGGCCGCGCAAAGTCTTGTGTGTGGTCGTCGTGACGAAATCGGCAAACGGCACCGGCGAGGGATGTAGCCCGGCCACGATCAATCCGGCTATATGAGCAATATCAACCATCAATAGCGCCCCGGCGGCATCAGCCGCTTCGCGGAATTTGGCAAAATCAAGAGTACGAGGATACGCCGAGGCTCCAGCCACGATCAGCTTCGGTTTGACCTCGGCCGCCTGCTTGATTAATTTATCATAATCAATAACCTCGGTTTCCGGTTCTACCTGATATGGGACGATGTTATAAAGTCTGCCGGTGAAATTGATCGGGTGACCATGAGTCAAATGCCCGCCGTGAGCCAGATCAAGCCCCATGATTGTATCGCCCGGTTCCAATACTGCGAAATAAACGCCCATATTAGCCTGTGAGCCGGAATGAGGCTGTACGTTGGCATGCTCTGCCCCGAAAAGTTCTTTGGCCCGTTCGCGAGCCAGATTTTCGGCCACATCGACATGCTCGCATCCGCCATAATATCTTTTGCCTGGATACCCCTCGGCATACTTGTTGGTCATAATTCCGCCGGCCGCCTCGAGCACAGCTTCAGATACGAAATTTTCCGAGGCGATTAGCTCGAGTTTGAACGCCTGACGTTTGGCTTCCGAGGTCAACGCCTCGTACAACTCCGGATCTATATTCTTTACATAGGACAAAGCAATCTCTCCGCAATTAATATCTTATTCGGCTATTCCTGAGCCGGGTATCTTAGACAGTCGTCGCAAGTGACGGCCACCTTCAAATTCAGTATCAAGCCATGCTTTAAGTATTTCTTCTAACTGGCTATTTTCAATATATTTCGAAGCCAACGTCAACACGTTGGAATCATTGTGGGCGCGAGCCAGCATGGCCATATCGGCGTTTAAGGCTAATGTTGCCCTGATTCCATCGATTTTGTTAGCCAAAATATTCATGCCGTTGCCGGTGCAGCAGATAGTCACACCGCGATCGACATCACCTGAGGCAACCGCATTGGCGACCTTTAGGCCAAAATCGGGATAGTCCACCGATTCGGTTGAATCGGTTCCGAAATCATTTATCTCGTGCCCCAGCGTCTCGAGTATCACTTTAACCTTTTCTTTCAACTCAAAACCGGCGTGATCGGAACCAATAGCGATTTTCATCACAATACCCCTTAAGCCTTGACCGACACACCAGCCGGCACATAAGTCAACCAGCCATATTTATCTTCAACCCGGCCCTCGACCACGTCGAAAAACCGCTTCTGTAATTCCTTCGTAATCGGTCCTGCCTTCCCCCCACCAATAGTAATGTCGTCGATTTTGGAGATGGGTGAAATCTCGGCCGCCGACCCGCTGAAAAACACTTCATCGGCCAGATACAACGCCTCGCGCGGGATAGGCCGCTCGGCAACTTCAAGCCCCATCTCGCCGGCCAGTTTCATGACCGTATCACGAGTGATTCCCGGCAGGGCCGAACAACCCAGGTCAGGCGTAACCAGTTTGCCACCGGACAACATAAAGACATTCTCGCCGGAACCTTCGGAGACAAATCCGCGCGTGTCCAGAGCTATCCCCTCGACATAACCGCGTGAGAGAGCCTCCT
>JAAEQF010000006.1 GCA_024231695.1 FCB group bacterium | reverse complement strand
CATGTCTTCGGGACAAATGGCCTGGGGCGGTTCGTAATCATGGACGCTAATTATAAATTCGCAGCTGTCTTTATTACCGGCGTCATCGACGGCAAGAATTTTGACCGGTGTCTCACCTTTTTCGAAGAAAGAGCCTGATTCGGGAAAGGTCGTCACGGTCACGTCTGAGCAATTATCGGCGGCTTCAATATTGAAATCGACGGGAGCGCCGCATTGATCGGGGAAGTTGGCGACGTGCATATCGGACGGGCAGTTTATGACCGGCGGAGTGGTATCGACCACGGTAATCAGGAAGATGCCGGTATCGGCATTGCCCTGAGTATCAAGCCCGATACAGGTTACCGAAGTAATACCTACCTCGAAATAATAACCGGAGACGGGTGAGCAGGCCATGGTTGCTCCCGAACAGTTATCGGTCACATCGACCTCGTAACTGACCAGCGCTCCGCATTGGCCGGGATCGTTGAGGGCGGTGATATCTTCAGGAAGCAACAGTTCCGGCGGTTCGGTGTCTTCAACCGTAATCGTAAATTGGGTGCTGTCGGTGTTACCGGCTATATCCACGGCCAGACAGGTAACCGTTTTGACGCCAACCGGAATAAACGATCCCGAGGGTGGGTGACAGTAAACAGTCGCGGCATAGCAGTTGTCAGTGGCCGACGCTTCAAAACCGATGGCAGTGCCGCAAAGGCCGGGATAGGAACCGACGGTGGTATCGCCT
>JAAEQF010000005.1 GCA_024231695.1 FCB group bacterium | reverse complement strand
CTGACCAGGTCCCGTTGTATGCGAACATGGATCCGCTGATACTGCACCTGGCTTTCGAGTCGGCGGATCCGGACGCTGACGCCAGGCGGCTTATCGACGCCGGCGCCAGTTGGGTTCAAGAGGTTCGCCCGGACGACGGCTCCCATCTCGTAATGCTGCGCGATCCCTGGGGCCTGGCCCTGCAACTCTGTAAAAGAGGCAAACCCATGCTCAACTAGCCCCTAAACAAGTGTAGCTGGAAGCGAAAAACCATCTTTTATTTTGAAAAAGTACTCGAAATGGCAACGTCGATGCATTACAATGCACTTGTCAAATATTTAACAAAACTAAAAAGTTAAATGAACGGAGTCATTTCGAGTGAATAAGAAAATAGCAAAACAATTGAGACAACGCAAGCAAAAAATTCAAAATCGTCTGAATAAAAAATCGGTACAGGGGGCGGCCGGGCCGATGCTTAATCCGGGGAACATTCATTACGAGATCGCAGATCGCAGCAACGGCACACTCTACGGCGGAATGGGCGCTGTACAAAAGCTGGTCAAACGCCTGGACCTGGACGCCGCCATCAATAAACGTCTTCATATTTTCAAGATACACAATCCCTATTACGAATCTGATCATGTTCTCAATATAGCCTACAATATCCTCTGCAACGGCGAATGCCTTGAAGACATTGAGCGGTTGCGAAACGATGAGGCGTACCTTGACGCAGTTAATGCAATCCGGATACCTGACCCGACAACCGCCGGTGATTTTTGTCGGCGATTTGACGCTGGACATGTTGAAGCCTTACAAGACGCCGTCAATGAAGTTCGTCTGAAAGTCTGGAACCAACAGGAGCCGGAATTTTTCAACGAAGCGATTATTGACGCCGACGGCACTATTGCCGAAACAACCGGCGAATGCAAAGAAGGCATGGATTTATCATACAAAGGCGTTTGGGGTTATCACCCTCTGGTCATCTCTCTTGCCAATACCAACGAACCGCTGTTTCTTGCCAATCGCAGCGGCAATAGCAAAAGCAGTGACCGGGCGGCCGGGTATCTGGACAAGGCCGTTACCCTATGTCGGCAAGGCGGGTTCAAAAAGATTCGGCTTCGCGGCGATACCGACTTCAGTCAGACCGGTTACCTGGACGGCTGGGACAATAGCGGCGTTAAATTTGTTTTCGGGTACATGGCGATGGGTAACCTGGTCAATATAGCCGAATTCCTGCCGGAAACGGCGTGGGAGAGCCTTGTTCGCCCTGCGAAGTATGAGGTTAAAACCGCGCCGCGTCAAAAACCGGAAAATGTCAAGGAACGAATTGTCAAAGAGCGGGAGTACAAAAATATTCGATTGCAGTCAGAACAGGTCGCTGAGTTTTCCTATCAGCCGAACAAATGCAAACAGTCCTATCGCATGATCGTACTGCGAAAGAACTTATCAGTGGAAAAAGGCGAGAATGTTCTTTTTGACGACATTCGTTACTTTTTTTATATCAGCAACGACCGCAAGGCGACAAAAGCCGACATTGTTCGACACGCTAACAAGCGTTGCAATCAAGAGAATCTGATTGAGCAGTTAAAAAACGGCGTGAACGCCATGCGGATGCCGGTCGATACTCTGACCAGCAACTGGGCCTATATGGTAATGGCTTCTTTAGCCTGGAATCTGAAGGCCTGGTTTGCGTTATCACTGCCGGCAACAGGACGCTGGCAGGAAAAAAGGCGGCGCCAAAAGAATAAAGTCCTGCGGATGGAATTCAAAACATTCCGAAACTATCTTATTATGGTTCCGTGCCAAATTGTCAGAACCGGACGGAAACTTCTGTTTCGTTTATTGGGCTGGAATAAATACCTTGAGATACTATTGCGGGCAGTCAATATTTTTAGCCGACCGTTGAGATGTTGAACCGCCGGCATTGAAATTGCGGTATGGACGCTGCGATCAATCCGAAACCTTAAGCAGAAAATAAAAAATATTATGCTCAAACAAAAACCTGAACGAAATGCAAAACGGCCAACCAGCCGCCACGCCATCGGTCCGCCGGTCGCTGGCACGCCAAAATTCCAGCATAATCCCGTTCAGAGTACACTTGTTTTGGGTCTAGTAGACTTTACAGTAGCACCGAACATTAAATAGCAATTTATTATCGTATTTGGATGGCCATGAAAAATCCAACCCTTTTGGTAATTTAATGCTGACCTATAATTAATCCCATCCTTTCCCATATAATATTTTTCATCACCAGCCACAATATAATAAAAATCACCATATTCGTCATCATGTTCAACTACTGGTTCAAATATTTTTTCTAGTTCATTTTTATCAGAAAATTTCTTAACTATATCTTCAACAATATCATATTCATCATCAAAAATCCTAATCCATCCAGTAATATCTGTATAATTTGCCATATTTTAAACCTTCAAATCATTTTAATAAATTTCTAGTCGGGTAGCGTATGTCACACGCACGGATTCATAAAATGAATCAATAAAACATTGTGATAACATTAAATCGCCTTGGTATCAAGAAAATATCGTGGCGATTATTTTTTGAATTTATTATGTCGTTAACTTTTTCTGATAAACTTTAAATTGTTTGCATCCAAATTGCTTTTTGGTGTGGGAGCTGCACCCTACTTT
>JAAEQF010000004.1 GCA_024231695.1 FCB group bacterium | reverse complement strand
TCTACATTGGAATCAGTGGCGAAGAATCATAGAAAAACTAGGAGGGATACATGCTAAAGAAACGACTCACCGACGAAATAAAAGTTATCAGCTTGCACGATACCGACGCGATAAAATGCGCGTCCGTCCCCGATGTAATGGCATATGGGCAAACAAGAGATCTTAGCGTACTTAAATACGAATCTTGGGAGCATAAACCCGCCCTGTTCACATTGTCGCCGCTCCGATCGGGGATGGAGCATCTTGTTGACGACCCCGCAGCATTATTGATAACGCACTGCTCGAAGGTCGAAAACGCCGACGAACTCGAAATCAAATTCGAGACTCGCAACGACCGAAAACAGATGAAAGCCGAGTGCATCAAAAATATCCCGCTCGACATTGTGAAGGAACTTGCACAGGTCATTAGCGATTTGGCGAGTGTCAATGGGGTAGGTGTTGCAAGCCCTTTTTCGTTGCCGGATACCTCGTGGCTAGACAGTCTCACAAGGGCAACGTCCTTCGCTGCGATTCGTGCCCGTATGGTTACGACTGCGAGCGATACCCCTTCGA
>JAAEQF010000003.1 GCA_024231695.1 FCB group bacterium | reverse complement strand
TCATCCACGCCGAAATATTCGGCCAGTTGATCCTCAAGACTCTGGACGACTACTCCAATATGGCCGCTTGAAGACGAAGAGAAGGAATATTGATAGTGTTTGTTTTTGGATTTACCACCTCGGTCGAAAATGAGGCCGTAACTTTCCGATCTGGGTTTGCGGCCGATTTCGACCATCGCGGTTTTCTCTTTGCCGCGGCGGAGATATGTGATTTCGACCTCGTCGCCTATTTCGGTATCTTCAACAAGATCGGCCAGAAAATCCGGCTCGGTCACTTTTTTGCCGTCGAATTTGATAATGATATCCCGGCGGCGCAAACCGGCATCATCAGCCGGTGAATCATCGGAAACTTCGGTGATATAAATGCCGTCCACGTCATCCAGTTCATACACGTCGCGCAAATCCTCGTCAATCGACTGCATATGGACACCAATCCAGGGGCCGCGGGAACTGTACTTCTTGGCGGCGACCATGCCGACGGTGATTAAGAGGAGTGAGAAGAGTGACAGGATCAGGGCGATTCTTGAAAACTTGGTTTTCATTCTATACCTCCAGGCGGTTAATATATTTCCTGTCCGCAGGTTTTTACCGGCGATTAAATCAATTGTTCCATAACATAGATGAATATTCCGCTCCGTCCGTTGCCTTAAAAAACAAGTAAATGATCTCCCGCTGGTATGGGGATATTCCAATACTGTATTGAATGCATCTTGGTAGAGAAATCAACGGTGCCGACAAAGGCCACGGCGGGTAACTGTAAGTTGTTGTTATACAGAGATGTATAATAATTAAAAAATCTCCAATTATTGGCACCCCTCTTGCAAAACCGTTTGACGTGGTCATTAACGTCAAATAGAGGCGGATGCAATGAAAGTCAAGTTTACCCTGACGATGGATGATGTCACTGTCAATGAACACCACCTCGATAACATAATCCTCGATTGGGAGGAAGAGGTTAATCAGGATGAGGTTTTGGAGCTTTCGCAAAAATGGATCACTTCCAAGAACTTTCTCACCAGCCGAATGGTCGGGTTGACTTATGTCGGTGAATCGAGTCTGACAATTGAGCCGGTTGATTAAGAGGTTGACCGATTGGACCGATAATAAGAATAGCAGGTGAATATATGAGTTTTCTTCCAAATGTACAGGCAGGCGAAATAACCCGGGCTCTTGCCGAGAATCAACAGGTGTTGGACCCGATCCGTCAGCTGATTTTCGACAATTTCGGCCAAAACGGTCTTTATGCCGCCTATTTACTGGTGGCGGCCATAGGCGCCCTGATTGTCTTCAAGTTGATCAAAACCTGTTTCGAGATTATATTCTTTGTTGCCCTGCCGTCGGTTCTGTCCGCTTTTGTTTTGACCTTCTTTTTGCCCTATAGCTTTTTCTATCTTTTGCCGGCGACGACCGCCCTATTTACGCTTGGCCTGGTCCTGAGAACGGTGACCTTTTCCAAAGGGTGACCTAAAAAAAACCCCCCTCCATTCCCCTGCACGAGAAGGGCCGGAGAGTTAAATCTCCGGCCTTTTATATTTTATATTGATCTGGAACCAAACATCAAATATTCTTTTAAAACATAATGATTTTAAAATTATGCCTTTAATAATCAATTCTGGTGGGCAGGGATTAAGTGCAGGTATTCAGGAAGCTATTGGCCGGTGGATTTTTAGCCCTAAGTCTATTTATAGCGTATTCCACATTCCTGGATATTCCATCAAAAATATCTTGCGAGAGAGAACTGCTAATAGAGTATTATAGCCACGGATTAGTTGTTATGATTCTTTTTGGCTCAATGGCTTATGGTTTATTCCGAGCGAAAATATGGAGCCTGTATCTTTGCACGATTATAGTGGTACTTTGGAGTGTCCATGTCATACGCGCCATATTTGACTGGTTACTGCCCAATGAGAGGTCACTATCTGATTACATGTTAACTTTTGGTGTTCTTATCATTCCAATTACTATTTGGGTTGTCCTGTTTAGTAATAGGCATGCAATATTTAAAAGGCGCATTATCAACTGAATTACTCAAAATGATAAAGGTCAAACTGGATTAAAATCTCGCCGAGGGGCAGAGTTTGTTCAGGACGCAGATTTTACAATTGAGGCGGCGAACGATACAGATCGCTCGGCCTCTTGACAAACGCAAAATAAAAATATATAGTTAATTGTCAGGTATTCATCTTCATACGCCGAACAAAATATTTTTCGAATACCAAATCGATACATGCCATGAGACAATCTCTTTGGGGGTAGTTATGACAGGATTGTGCAAACTTGCGGGATGCTTGTGCCTGTTGGGTTTATCGGCCTTTTGTATTCAGGATGCTCAGGGGAATACCGGGGACTATCTGTGGGTCCCTTGTTTCACGGATGATGCCGTGTACAAGGTCAATGTGCTGACGCATGAGGTGGAGGCGACTATCCCGGTGGAAAGCGGCCCGGGTGGGATCGCCGTCGGCCGGGAATATGTCTATGTAACTCATCGCTACACGCCGAATCTGGCCCGTATCTCGAAGACCGACGACGTTGTTGTCGATTATATAGATCTGAGTTCGGTGATGGCCTTCGGTATCGGCGTTGCCGTCGATAGTTTTAATAATGCTTATGTCGTGGGACGCAACCGAATCGGTACTTACAATTACGACCTCGCCCGAATCGCCAAGATTGATCATTCCGGGACAATTGTGGCCTCGACCGATATGCTCAACATTTCCGGTCATGGAGATCGCAGTGGTTTATACAATGCCGGAATCGCCGTTAATCGTTCCGGCACCGAAGCTTTATTGCCTTGGACCAGGACTTGGGACGCCAAAGGGGGGATAACCGTTCTCAACACGGATGACCTCAGCTTTACATATTATTTAATAGGTGTCTATACTTATGGGTATAGAGGACCCGGGGTTGCCTACGATGAATTCGGAACCGGTTGGACAGCCGGCAATCGAAACGGCAAAAACTACTTGGTCAGCTATTTGCCTGATTCCAGTCGGGCCTATTTCTCCATTCCTATCTCGAATTACAGTGGCTCCTTTAGCGGCCTGGCAGTAGATACTTCGAACAATATTTGGGCCGGCAATACTGTCGGCACGCTGGTAAAATATGATCAGGCCATCCCTGAATTTGATGACTTTTCTCTTGGTTCTCCGAACGGCGGGATAGCCATCGATAGATATGGGTATATCTGGATCGCCAAAATGAGCGATAATGAAATGGTTAAATATGACAGCGATGGCATTCAGGTCGGCGATCCTGTTTCGGTCGGCCTTTATCCAATGGGATTCGGCGACATGACCGGGTACGAATGTCCGGGTGTGTGGCCGGCTTCCTATCCGACTGCCATGTTACCGATAGTTGGCAACTATTCACGATGTTCCACCGAATGCGGGTATGCATTCTTAGAATATGCCTGCGGATATAGTATCGGTTGTGTTTATCACCCCGGTTGGGATATGAATCTGGAAAGCAATGCAGATGCCCATTCCGAAGTATATGCAATTGCTGATGGCGATGTCGTCTATTCTGATCACATCGGTGGGGTGCCGCAATCCTGGGGGGCTTTGGTAACCAAACACGATTTTGAAGGCAATACGTTCTACTCGCAATACGGGCATTGTGAACAGATTTTTGTTTCAGAAGGTGAACCGGTAAAGAAAGGACAAAAAATAGCATTGGTTGGCGATGTTGGTTCCCCGGGCCAATATCATCTGCATTGGGAAATCCGAATGCCTGAACCTGATCATCCTGACCCCGAGTATGGAGCATACTGGACAAGCTTTATTCAAAGCGAATCAAATGTGGCTACTGCTTACCGTGATCCGGAACTATTTGTAACGACTCTCAACATTGATTCACGCGAGCAGACATTACACAATGGTCAGAATATTCTGGCCGTATTCGGGCCTCGTAACGGCGATATTCATTGGTATCATGAATACAACCCCGGTGATCTGTATGATCCGGCAGGCAATACGGCTAAAAACTGCTTCATTCAAAACTATGAGGGTGTTGCTCTTGGTCATGACTATAACGGAGCCGTTGTCTATGATGCCTTGGGTGGGGCTCGCCGGGCCTACATTGTCGGTTGGAATGAATGGAATGAATGGTCGTCAACCGGTGGGCCGATATCACCTTTGGGAAATCCAATCACCAATTCCTACTGGACCGGATCATCGTGGCGGCAGGATTTTCAAACTGGATTTATTGATAACGGCATGACCCGTGCTTATGGCGACGAGTATGCCTTATGCGCTCCCGGATGGAGCCCGACCGGGTGGAACCCGCAATATTCCTATCTCTTTGCCCAGGTTTATGAGGAAAATGGTGGCCGGCCGGAAGTGGGCAAGGCCGCGACGACTGTCACCGAGATGAGGGGGGCTTACGAACAGGAATTCAAAGAAGGCAATCTCGGACCGCTTAAAATTATCCATGATCCGGAACATGATCCACAGACCTATATTGTGTTAACTCAGCCGTCTGACTGGTATTCATCGGGACCTATCGCCAATTGCGAAGGACCGTTCGAAAACGGCTACTGGTGGTACGATCCGTTCTTCGATCAGAGCGCCTGGTCGCCGGTGGAACTGCCATTGCAGGGTGATAATTGCGAAAATTGCAATTACTGTTTCCGGTATTGGTATCGTTGTGATGCCATCGACAAAACAGTGAAAGTTGATTTTGATGCTGACAACGGCGTAAAGCTCTATGTCAACGGTTTGCCGGCCGGTCAATGGGGCGACCAATGTACCGGCGACGATTGCCTCAACGACGCCCCCTGGTCCTGCTCCAATAACCTGACCGTGGACCCTGTGGATATTACCGATAAATTACACGAGGGCAATAATCTCATCGCCATCCAACTCACTGAATCAGCAGGCGATGAATACCTGGACGTGGATATCATTGAGGCCGGTATCTCAACTCTTCTTCCCGGTGTCTGCTGTTTGACCGATGGCACCTGTGTTGCTTTCGGTGATAGTTATTCAACGGCCGATTGTCAGGCCGCCGGAGGTACTGTAAAATCGGGCAGACAGTTTGATTGCGGTGAATTTTCGCCGTGCGAATCGCCTGAGTCCAAAGTTGACAGCGACCCCCTGCTCTTTTTCCAGACGGCCCTGCCGGTACCGGAAATCCCGGCTGAGATATCCTTCACCCTTATCGACACTCTCCCGCGCACGATATATTATGAACTGCCTGATAGCTTGGGCGGGGTGCTCTATGTATCCGATTTTACAGGCCAACTCACACTCTCGGCAGTACTTTCTGCCGATCCCGATACGGTCGAGTTGGTGCTGACCGAATACAGTTTTGAGGCTCCTTCGGTGCTGTTCAATGGAATGCCGACCGGTATTAACCATGTCCAGCTCGATTTGACCGATACTTCCAGCATACACGGCACTTATGTTTATTCGACCAATCAGATCGACGTCACTATCCTTTCGACAATAACCAATGATCTGTTTCCGGGTTCCGATCCGATCAGGGCAAAGAGTTTCATCCGTGGTCAATTCGATCAAAATACCGGCGTGCTGATGGTTGGCGCTCAGGCGTACAATATCATGCCTGAGCAAATCTGTGACTGCTTCGCCGGTGATCCCAATTCCGACGGTGCGGTCAATGTCGGTGATGCCGTCTATCTGATCAATTATGTTTTCAAGGGTGGTCCGGCGCCGGCGCCTTACCAATTGTGCAATGGCGACAGCAACGGCGACTGCAGTTGCAACGTCGGCGACGCGGTCTATCTGATCAATTACGTCTTCAAAAGCGGCCCGATGCCGGTCGATTGCGGAACGTGGCGGGATACTTGCGGAGAACCGTTGAGAAAGTAGTGGCGTTATTCCCAAGGTTCTCAGTTTCGGTGATATTAAATTTGTGCCGAGGGGCAGAGTTTATTTAAAATGCAGATCTTACAATTGGGGCGGCGAGCGATACAGACGGCTCGGCCATGATCGATCAACAGATGAGTCAGGATAATCCAGTCTTTTTTATTTATCACTTGCATCAGATCTTGCTCGATTTTATTCGGGTCTTTGTTTTCGGTCAGCCCCAAAAGTCCGGCGATGCGTTTGACATGGGTATCGACGACGATTCCCTCGGCTTTGCCAAACCACGTCCCTAAAACCACCGAACCGGTTTTGCGGCCGACTCCGGGGAGTTTGATTATCTCATCAAGGCATTCCGGTATTTTACCGCCGAATTCATGAAGAAGCATAACGGCTGAGTTCTTAATCGACTTGGCCTTGTTGCGGAAAAGCCCGATCGATTTGATATCGTTTTCCAGCTTTTCTATATCGACCGCGGCGAAAGATTCTATATCCGGATATTTTTTAAAAAGCTTCGGCGTGACTTTGTTGACCTGTTCGTCGGTCGTCTGAGCCGAAAGAATTGTTGCGACTAATAATTGATGAGCATTTTTATACTTCAATGAACAGGCCGAATCGGGGTAGGCCTTTTTCAACCGAACCACGATCTTGGCCGCTCGTTTTTTAGTTTCAATCATTATTTTTTGAACCGTTTAACCTGGCGGTCGAAAAGCGAATTAGTCAGCGCGGCGGTTTGTTCTTTGGTCAGTTTCAAGCCGTTTTTTTCTATTTTGCAGACGAATTTACCTGATTCGATTTCGGTCAGAACACGTTTCATATTCTTTTTGGTTTGCTCGGTAATGATCTTCGGGCCGTTGACTACCGAGCCGTAACGGGCCATCGGCGATATGCGGTCGAACATTCCCGCCAGTCCATTTTTTTTGACCAGGTCCACGATCAGGTCT
Source organism: FCB group bacterium (assembly GCA_024231695.1). GTDB lineage: Bacteria > Zixibacteria > MSB-5A5 > GN15 > JAAZOE01 > JAAEQF01. The sequence goes on along the minus strand of JAAEQF010000003.1, from coordinate 16,751 downwards.
AATTGATAGGCCACTTCGAGGTAGGCGTTTTGCGGTGGCATCCCTGTTTCGACCAGCGTTTCAAAGCCGAATTTTATCAGGCGAGCCAATCCACCGCAAAGTACCGCCTGCTCGCCGAACAGGTCACCGACAGCTTCGTCGGCCACGGTAGTCTTGATCAGATGCGTTCGGGGGATGCCGATAGCCTTCGCCAATTTGAAGAGCATTGACTCGTATTTCCTTCTGGCGCCATGGTGGACGGAATAGAAGGCCGAGAACGGTTTTTCGGTCAAGTAATTATCGCGAACGGCCACTCCCGGAGCATGCGGCGCCAAAAGCAGAATCGGGATATCATCCGGCGGGACAACCTGCTGGAAATGAATCGAAGTGCCATGCAGAAAAACCAATGCCGGTCGTTTGGTCATTTGTTTGAACAACCGGTCGTTTAGAATTCGGCCATGAAGATGATCCGGCAGAGCTACGATTACTAGATCGGCCTGGGTGACGGCTTCGGCCAGTGAAGCGGTGCGGATTTTCATCCGCCGGGCGATACGGTTGCTCTTTGATTTCATTCTCAGTCCGACGATGGCATTGTATCCGGAATCATTCAGGTTGGAGGCGACGGCCTGTCCCTGCGATCCGAAACCCAAAACGGCAATCAGGTTTTTCCGAGTCATAAGCTCCTCTGGTTAGTTCAATCAATATACGGGCGAAATTGGGCCGTTCAAATTCCTTTTTTGACCTGCGAATAATAATTGACAAAATATTCTAAAATAGGTTATAAGTAATCTATGCCAAGCAGAGAAAAAATCCTGCAACAGCAAGTTTCGGCAGCGCTACTTGAAGATGTCGGAGCCGGAGATATTACCAGTCTGGCCTCGATTGATTATGAACTCATCGGCGTAGCCGAAATCACCGCCAAATCGGATGGCGTGATTTGTGGTCTTCCCCTGTGCGAATACACTTTTCTTAAAGTTGATTCAGGGATTGAATTTAAAGCCCTGTTCGAGGAAGGTCAGTCTTTCAAGGCGGGTGATCAGGTGGCGATGATCATGGGACGCCTGCGTTCGATTTTGATTGCCGAACGGACGGCTCTGAATTTTCTGATGCGCCTGTCTGGTGTTGCCACTCTGACCCATCGAATGGTCATGGCCGCCGGTAACGAACGAGTGAAAATACTGGACACGCGCAAAACGACACCGGGTCTGCGTTTCATGGAAAAGTATGCAGTAGCCACCGGGGGCGGCGAAAACCATCGTTACGGTCTTTATGATATGGTTCTGATCAAGGACAATCATATTGCGGCGGCTGGATCTGTGGCCGATGCCATTGGGAAAATCCGCGACTTTCTGGCCTCGGATAAATTCCTCAAGATATTCCACACCGACCCGGCCGGTATCGAAGTGGAGATTGAAGTAGAAAGTATCGATCAGTTGCAGGAAGCGCTCGATGAGGGGATTACCCGGATCATGCTGGATAACAAATCGCCGGAACATCTGGCCGAGATGGTAAGTATCGTCCGCGAACGCCCCAGGGGAAACAAAATCAAACTGGAAGCTTCCGGCAACGTGACTCTTGACAACATTGCCGATATCGCCGCCAGCGGCGTCGATTTTATCTCCGTGGGCGCACTGACTCATTCTGCCCCGGCCTCAGATTTCTCACTCAAGCTCCTTGAAGATGAATGACGCGGCCCTAAACTCGCTTTCCGATAATCTGCTGGACACCCTTCGCTGCCAGCCAATCCGCTCCTATCCCGCAAGTCAACTGGCCACTTTGCACAATTGCTGCCCGGCAGATATTTTATTTGCCGTCGATCTGTTGCGTCGCTCCGGGTATGATATAAAGTCCGGACGCGAGGAGCGGTTCCGTTTCATCTCGGCCCCCGATCTATTACTGGCGGCGGAAATAACTCATCGCCTGACGACCTCGTTTGTCGGTCGTACGGTTTATGCCTATAATTCGGTACAATCGACCAATTCGGTGGCCGGCAAGCTGGCCGAGGCCAAAGCTCCTGACGGCGCCGTTGTCGTCGCCGAGTCGCAGACCAAAGGTCGCGGACGGATGGCCCGGCCGTGGTATTCGCCGGAGCAGGCCGGCATCTATTTGTCGATAATTCTCTATCCCGAGATTAATCCGGCCGATGCACCGGGACTGTCGATAATTACCTCACTGGCCCTGGCCGATACTCTGGCCGGATATGATCCATCGGAAATAAGCATCAAATGGCCCAATGATTGTCTTCTGGGTGGTCGCAAAACGGCCGGAATCCTGACCGAATTATCGGCCGATCTGATCAGCGTGCATCATGTTATCGTCGGCGTCGGCGTCAATTTAAATCAAAGGCGTACCGATTTTCCGCCGGAAATCAGGCGGACGGCAACTTCTCTTCGAGCCGAAACTAAAACCGAAATCAGACGGGTCAGGTTTCTGCGGAGGTTTCTCAAGCAGTTCGAAAACAATTATCAGCGGTTTTGTCGGTCCGGTCTGAAACCGTTCAGGCGAAGAATACTGAAATATTCCAGTCTGCTGGGAAAAAATATCAAGCTGGATATGCAGGGTACCATTATCGCCGGAAAGGCGGTCGATATCGATCGAAACGGTAATCTGGTCCTCGAAACTTCGACCGGCTGCCGTACTTTTTCGGCGGGTGAAGTGACGGTAGTGAAGAACCACCGCCGCTGATTATCATTATAAAAACAAATCTTCGAGTTATCTCGGTGGATATTTCATTTGACATTCTCGTGGGAATTGATTTACTGGCCTTATGTTGACAGAGACTGTTTCCAAGCGAACCCGATTGCTGGCCCATCTGGGCCTGTTTTATGCCGCCGCCATCTGGGGTTCGACCTTTTTTGTGGTCAAGGCCGCTCTCGCTGATATCGACCCGGTTATCATGGTCGCCTATCGTTTCCTTCTGGCCGGTCTGATTCTGTTGGTATATCTCCTTTTGACCGGCAAACCGATTCTGGCCGGATTAGGTAAAGGCTTCTGGCTGGCGGTTATTCTCTGGGCGCTCTATGTCCCCCAAACTATTGGGCTGGGAATAACCACCGCTTCCAATTCCGGCTTTATCACCGGACTGTTCGTCGCCTTTGTGCCGGTTTTGCTGAGAATAATTTTCAAACGGAAGCCGACCTTCTTGGAAGTCATGGCCTCGGTCGTTTCATTGATTGGTCTCTGGATTCTGACGGGCGGGATGACCAAGGTCAATGTCGGCGATATGTTGACCCTGCTGGCGGCTTTTGCCTATGCTCTACATCTGCTTTTCGCCGACAAGTACATGAAAACCGGCATCGATCCGATTGTTATCAACTGTCAGCAGTTTCTTTTGATCGGTCTGTTTTCGGTAATCACCGGGCTGATTTTCGATCTGCCTTTCGATGTCGGTTCGATCGGAACGGTCAAGGTTGTTATTTTTCTGGCTATTTTCCCCACGCTGTTGGCCTTTGTCATCCAGATGATTTCTCAGAAATTTATATCACCCCTTCGAGTTTCCCTGATTTTTGCCCTGGAACCTGTTTTCGCCGGGATTTTTGCCTGGACCCTTGGGGGCGAACAGTTTGTTTTGCATGGCGCTATAGGTGGATTTTTCATCTTTGTCGCTTTGATAATCTCCGGTCTGCCGATGCGTAAGAATCAAATTGCATCACAGATGAAGAACTGATGACACATATTATTCCGGATAAAAAATAAGTGAGCCGGGTTTGTCCGGTCGAAGCGGCTTTCTTAACCGACTGCCGGTTACCAGGGACGAAGCACTGCATTTCTCAGCCTCAAACGGTAGAACAAAGACTTCTTCAAAATAAAAGGGAACACCTGCGGGTATAGCGCCGACATCGATGGGCATGTTGGAAATATTCGTTTTGTCCGACCCATCGGCATGGAAATTCAAACGTAGAGTGAGTCGTTTTTCGGTCAGGTCATGATTGAGGGCGATAATTTCCAATCTGTATGTTTGCGGCGACAGGCGACTGAGCCGACAATCAGCCAGCTCAAAACTATTTCCGGCATAGGTCATCAATGGTTTCCCGTCCGCGTAGCAGTCATCCAGCGGCCGGTCGGTCAGACCGAGTCGATGAAGATGCATGCGGTCGATGGTTTTCAGGTCATCGAAATCAAATTGACGAAGGGCGGAAAAACGTTCTCCCGGATGAACCATCTTTTGCGGCGAAATTAATTCGAGCGCAAAAGGATGGCCCTCCACCGGAAAATAGCTATTGTCGGGCAGCAGAGGGAAGTCCGCATCAAAATATTCATTGAGGATGACCCGGAAAGTATTGACCGGGCTGATGGAATGGTACAGAGGCTGGCTGGACAGGCCCGGAAGATAAACGGCGTTGAGGATGGAAAATATTTCTTTCAGATCACTGCGGACCGAACTGGCTCGATCCAGTCCGGATTTGGGTCCGTGGTCGCCCTGGATGATGATAATTGGCGGATGGTCAGTATCGGTATCCAGTAAATCATCGACTACCCCGATAAGGTATTTCGATATATATGTTACCTGACCGGCATACCCCTTTATGTAACTCTGGAGGTGAGCAGGATCGACATTATCGGCGCCGTGATCAATACGGACAGCCCATTCATCGTTAGGGAATTCGCCTTCGGGACCGAAGACAAACGGTTTGTGAGGCGACATGATATGGGCAAAAACCAGTTTGGGGGAATCAACTTCGTCTATACCTGCCAATTTGTCCAGTTTAGATAAAATAAATTGACGCTGGCTTTCGATACCCGTGACTCCGGTGGCAATTAAATACCGCAGAGGCGTGCCCAGCAATAAAATACGTTGAAACTCATTAACCATATCCGCTTCGGACAGCATTAGATCTGCCTTCATCACCTCGGTGTAATTGCTTCCGGTCGATTGAAAGGCGACAATGGAATAACCCAGCTTTCGAAATATCTCAAAAATGCGATTTTTGGCCAGCAGTGCTCCCATGGGGCGATAGTGGGTCTGCCTGGGATCGAATTTCCCCAGATCCTGAAGGTATTCGAGATTCAGGGTAGAGGTAAGCGACAATACCGTCTGGGGATAATTAGCTCGGCTGGAATCGGCTACAAAGAAACCACGCTGTCGAAGAGATTCGACAAAGGCGGTGTTATTGACGTTGTAAATATGGCGAAGAACATCGGCCCGGCCGAAAGCATCCATGATAATAAAATAGATATCAGGTCGCGGTCCGGTCTGTTTTGTAATATCTATCGCTGTGGGTGCTGTCAGTTCTGTCTCCGGGCGGTTCATCAGGATATAGCCGCCCTGTATTATCTGCACTGCGATAATAAACAGGCCCAATTGACCGAGGATTTTTGTTATCGCTTCCAGTTCGCGGCGAAGCCTTATCAGGATTATCAGGACGGTGGTAAAGATCGTGCTCCACAATGCAGTCACTATTACAGTTGCATCAATGACCCCGCCGAACAGAGAAAAGTCAATTTCCGGGAAAATATCGACGATATGACCGAAGGAAAAGAACAGGATGGATGTCAGCGAGGTTAAAACCGCGCCTTTGTTAAAAGAGCGGAAAACGAGACTGAAAAGGAGGGTCAGACAGGCCGCGCCGATAAGGGACAGCCCCAAAGGCTCCCACAGGTTTGACAGGTGCATCTCCCGTGCATTTTGGGCAAAGAGAAATAGTGCAGGAAAAGCGGCCCAGAGAAGAGGATGTATCAACCACAATCGTTTCACGAAAATCTCATTTCATCGTCTGGTCCGAGAACAAGATAATAAATCGAAGTCGAAGCCAGAAGCAAAATCCAAAGTCGGTCAATGCCAAATAACCTATGGGCAACGGTCGTCGTTGTAAATCTTGTTGATTATTTTTGCATCTCCGTCGTGGGTAAGATATTCGGGCGGCCTTCTCCCCGGAATGAATATCGACACCTCGAATTCCTCCGGCACAAACGGTACGGTAATATGATATTTGACGAAAGTCGGCAAATCATCTTTCATTTTTTCCACCGGTAATTTTGCACTGAAAGTGTACGTCCTGCCATTGCCTTGACGGTCGGATTCTCGCACAATTTCCCTTTGTCGGGGTTGAAAAACGAGTTGAATTGTATAGTCTTTTGGTGCCAATCCATGAGGAATGAAAACCGCTTCGAAAGTATATTTCCTATTTCCAGACTCTTTCAGACGGCAGTCGGCCAATTCCAGTTTCCCACGATTAAATGTCATCATTGGCAGTGAATCCACATAACAATCGCTCAATGGATGATCCGTCATTTTTCTTTCATATCGTCGCAGGCGATCAAGCGTGGTCAGAGTTTCGAATTCCGGAGCCACAGTAGGTATATGCGGCTCGCGATTACTTGTCAGTTCCTCAGGCGAAATAAGTCTATTGGGATAGACATATCCGCTGCGGGCAAAGATGCAATCATCTGGAAGGATTTTTAAATCCGTGCCAAAATAAGTATTGAAAATAACCCGAAATGTATTGACCGAACTGATACCATGGTAAAGCGGAGATGAATTGACGCCGGGCAGATAAATAGCATTGAGGATGGAAAAACACTCTTTCAGGTCGGAGTTATTTGCATCATGCCAGTCCAAACCGGATCGGGGACCGTGATCGCCCTGAATTATTATAATGGGGGGATTCTCCGGGGAACTATCGAGAATATCATCTACGACCTTTTTCAGAACGGTGCCGATATGTATTGCCTGATCGGCATATGCGGTAATGTATTGATCACGAAGATGAAGGGGTACAAAGCGACCGCCTCTATTTACCCGCCGGTACTTGTCTTTGGGTACATGCTTGCCATCGGGGCCGAAGACAAAAGGGCGATGAGGAGACAGCACATGAGCAAAAACGAATTTAGGAGAATGGACTTCGGTGATATGGCCCAGTTTATTCAGAGTCGAGACTACCATTCGACGGTGAAGATTTTGTTCGGTTTTACTTTTCTGAAAAAAGAGCTTCAGGGTGGAAGTAGCAATCAGAGTAGTCTCGAATTCGCTTAGTCCTCCGGCAACCGACAAACGTATGTCCACCGGAAGTTGTTCAGTATTACTGCTCCCGGTTTTATCAAACGATACGATTGTGTATCCCAACTTCCGGAAGATCTTGAATACCTGGTTTTCATCAAGTCTCTCAGGCAACAGGTTCTTATCTCTTATTTCGGGGTCAAAGCCGAGAGATTGATTGAGATAATTCATGTTCAGAGTGGAGGCCAGCGACATCACTGTCCGGAAATAATTTGCATGGCTCGTGTCAGCTACAAAAAAACCCCGGCTTCGCAGATGGTCAATAAAATCGGAATTGTCGACGTTATATATTTCTCGCAAAATATCCGATCGCCCAAAGGCGTCCATAACGATAAAATATATGTCAGGACGTTTTTCCTGTTGATAGTCAAAGTCTGCCATCTCCGGCAACTCCGGCTGGGTTGCGAAGCGGGCGGCTAGAGTGTATCCTCCATGAATTATCTGGATGACCATCAAAAATAAGCCTAATTGCCCCAGAATTGCGGTAGTCTTCTCAAGTTGACCGCGCGTTTTGAAAATAATTATGCCGCTTACGATAAAAATTGTTACCCAAACGGCGGCGACAATATCTTCTGTCCCGAACGTTACGCCCCACAGAGATTCCTGTACTTCAGGCAAAGCTCCGGAAACGTGACCAAAAGAGAAGAAGAGGGAGATAAACAATGTGGCCAGTAAAGCGGCTTTTCCCAAGCTGTGCAGAATTAAAGTCAGAAGCAAAGTTATGGCCACCGCTCCGGTAAGGCTGATTAATATTGGTTCGGCGAGTTCGGCCGGACGTATTAATTCCGCATTCTGGGCGTAAAGAAATAAAATCGGGAAGGCGGCCCAGAGGAGTGGATGTATAAACCACAATCGCTTCATATATAACTCATTTCAACAACACTTACGGCAAGACAACAGATACAGACCATAACTCGAACAAAAATCAAATGAATCATCGAAATTTGGCTACTCCGGGCAACAAGTATCATCGTCGGTGACTTCAAAAATCAAATTCTCACTCCCATCAATCGGCAGGAATTTGCGTTGGTTCTTAACCGATTGGAATATCGATAGTGAATAGCGTTCCGGCTTGAAAGGCAGATTGGCACTATACATCACATAGGAAGGAACATCCAGGGGCATAGTCACTACCGGGAGCGGGGCAGTAAAAATGAATGATCGATCTTGCCCTGATTGGTCGGTCTTATTACTGATCCGCCGTAAAAACTGTATTTGAACGGTATAGTCGATGTCGAGATCATCATGGGGAATAAATACTGCTTCAACCGAATAATGCTTTGGTGATTGGTAGCTGGCGCGACAGTCGGCCATTTCCAGTCGATTATCACCGAAAGTCATCAGCGGCTTTCCCTCGGCATAGCAGTCCTCAAGAGTTTGATCGGTCAGACCTAGCTGAAAAAGCCTCATTCTATCCAATGTCGTAAGGCTGTCAAATTCCTGTTTCAACAATTTGCTATATTGGCCGCGATCATCTGATAGTAATTCCGCGGGAACCTCCTGAAATTCAAAGCGATAATCAGTGCAATAATAGCTTTTATCGGGCAGTAGATCAAAATCGGTATTAAAGTATTCGTTAAAGATCAATCTAAAAGTATTGACCGAGCTGATCCCGTCATAAAACGACTCGACCGGTCCCTTTGGTAGATAGATGGCATTCATGATCGAGAAGCATTCCTTCATATTCGTTTTTCTGAAACTGTTTGGATCCCGGGAGCAACGCGGCCCATGATCGCCCTGTAGAATAATTATAGGTTTGTTGTCGGAATAATTATCGAGAATATCGTCGATAACCTCTTTAAGCCTTTTGCAGATATATGTTACTTGACCGGAGTAACCGTTAATGCAATCCATACGCCGGAGGCTTTCTGGATCATGTCCCTGCTGGTCATCGGGAATTTGATTATTCTGTTGAACATGTTTGCCATCGGGACCGAAAACAAACGGTGAATGAGGACTCATTACATGGGCAAAAACAACCTTGGGTGATTGAACCTCATGAATGTCGGATAGTTTTTCCAAGGTGGAAAGCACCAGTTGGCGACGGGGATTTTCAGTTAACTCTTGCTCGGAAAGGACAAACGATAAAGGCGTGGTCGACACCAGCATTTGCTGAAACTCCTCCATTCCCCCCGAGGTCTCCAAATGCACATCGCTGTTTAAGGCCTCGGTGTAACTTATCCCGGTTGTAGCGAAAGAGACTGTGGTATATCCCATATTTTTAAAGTCTTTAAAGACTTTATTTTTCTTAAGGTATATTATGGATAACGCGCGTATGTGGGACTTTGCATTGGAGTCATATCCATCCAGAGAGTCGAGGAAGTTGAAGTTCATTGTAGCCGACAGTGAATACATCGTTTTTATGTAATTCGAATGACTTTTATCGGCGACCATGAAGCCTCGCTCCCGCAAGAAGGATGTAAAATCAGAAATATCTACATCATAAATTTCGCGGAGGACATCCTCACGACCGAAGGCATCCATGATGATAAAGTAAACATCTGGTAATTGATCCGGTATTTCGTTGCGATCGACAGCAATATCCGGGGCCGGCTTAATCCTCTCCATTGAAGCCAGTGAATACCCTCCCTGGACAAGCTGAATAAGAACCAGGATCAAGCCCACCTGGCAAATGACTGCGGTAAGTTTTTCCAATTGGCAGCGAGTGCGGATTATCAGTCCACCGAAAATACCGAGCAGGGTGATCCAAATAACTGCGACAATATCATCAGTCTCATAATGTAACCCAAATGGAGAAATCGTGATCTCGCCAATCGCCTGAATTGCATGTCCGAATGAGAAGAAAAGAGTAATAATCAGTGTGGACAGCAAGGCGGCTTTTCTCAGGCGGCGGATTATCAAGGCCAGAAACAAAGTCAGCGCAGCCGCTCCGCCAATGCAAAAGAGTAACGGTCCGAATGTTTCTGCCGGTCGCATTTTGTCCGCATTTTGGGCATAGAGGAATAAAACCGGAAAGGCGGCCCAGAGGAGTGGATGTATCGACCACAGACGTTTCACACAATACTCATTTCGTTAACACTCACAGTAATGTAATAAAAACCTTATCGAAAGCAGAACCAAAATAAAGTTTGATGTTGAACTTGGTCAATTTGGGCAACACGTATCGCTTTTGACAACTCGTAAACGATGTCTTTTGTTACCATCCATTGGCAGACTACGCGGAGGTCTTTGCCCCGGGCGAAATATGGATACTCGGTAACGTTCAACCTCAAAATCTAAAGCTATATCGAAAGTTACATGAGAAGGTTCGTTGAATGGCATAATTTGTATGGGGAGCGTCGCCTGGTAAGTGAATAATCGAGGTTGTTTGGATTTGGACGGCTTGCCATCTTTCAGACGGTATAACTGTAACTTGAGCGTGAGATCCAGATCGAGATCTCGGTTATGGGGAATGAATATGGCTTCAAATGAATAGCGCTTTGGGGACTTAAAACTCAACCGACAATCAGCCATTTCCAATTGGTTTCCGCCGAACGTCATCAGCGGTTCGTCTTGGGCATAGCAGTCCTCAAGAGTTCGCTCGGTCAGACCTAGCTGAAAAAGCCTCATTCTATCTAATGTCGTAAGGCTGTCAAATTCCTGTTCCAACAAATTGCTATATGGGCCGCGATCATCTGATATTAATTCCGCGGGAACCTCCTGAAAGTCAAAGTAGCGATTATCAGTGCAATAATAGCTTATATCGGTCAGTAGATCAAAATCGGTATTAAAGTACTCGTTAAAGATCAATCTAAAAGTATTGACCGAACTGATCCCGTCATAAAACGACTCCACCGGTCCCTTTGGTAGATAGATGGCATTCATGATCGAGAATATCTCTTTCATATTCGTTTTTCTGAAACTGTCTTGAACCCGGGCGCAACGCGGCCCATGATCGCCCTGTAGAATAATTATAGGTTTGTTGTCGGAATAATTATCGAGAATATCATCGATAACCCCTTTAAGCCTTTTGCAGATATATGTTACTTGACCGGAGTAACCGTCGATGCAATCCATACGCCGGAGGCTTTCTGGATCATGTCCCTGCCGGGCATCGGGATTTTGATTTTTCTGTGGAACATAATCGCCATCGGGACCGAAAACAAACGGTGAATGAGGACTCATTACATGGGCAAAAACGACTTTGGGTGATTGAACCTCATGAATGTCAGATAGTTTTTCCAAGATAGAAAGCACCAGTTGGCGACGGGGATTTTCAGTTATCTCTTGCTCGGAAAGGACAAATGACAAAGGCGTGGTCGACACCAGCATTTGCTGAAATTCCTTCATTCCCCCCGAGGTTTCCAAAAGCACATCGGTGTTTATGGCCTCGGTGTAACTTACCCCGGTCGTGGCGAAAGAAACTATGGTATATCCCATATTCTTGAAGTCTTTAAACAGTTTATTATCCTTAAGGTATTTTGCGGACAACTTGCGTATGTGGGATTTGTTTTGGGAACCATATCCATCCAGAGAGTCGAGGAAGTTGAAATTCATTGTAGCCGACAATGAATATATCGTTTTTATGTAATTCGAATGACTTTCATCGGCGACCATGAAGCCTCGTTCCCGCAAGAAGGATGTAAAATCAGAAATATCGACATCATATACCTCGCGGAGAACATCCTCACGACCGAAGGCATCCATGATGATAAAGTAAACGTCTGGTAATTGATCCGGTATTTCGTTGCGATCGACAGCAGTATCCAGGACCGGCTTAATCCTCTCCATTGAAGCCAGTGCATAACCTCCCTGGGCAAGCTGAATAAGAACCAGGATCAAGCCCACCTGGCAAATGACTGCGGTAAATTTATCCAATCGGCAGCGAGTGCGGATTATCAGTCCACCGTTAATACCGAGCAGGGCGATCCAACTAACTGCGACAATATCATCAGTCTCATAATGTAACCCAAACGGAGAAATCGTGATTTCGCCAATCGCCTGAATTGCATGTCCGAAGGAGAAGATAAGAATGACTAACAGAGTGGCAAGAAGAGCTGCTTTTTTCATATTGCGAATGATAGCCGACAGCACAAGTGTTAATACCGCTGCCCCGGCCAGGCAGTAAGCCAAAGGCCCGGTAATCTCCGCCAGCCGCATCTTTTCGGCGTTCTGGGCATACAGAAACAGCACCGGAAAGGCAGCAAAAAGTAATGGATGTATGATCCAGAGGCGTTTCATTAATCAACCCTTCGCTAAAATATCGGTATGGTTTTCGCGTAAATCATCTAAATTCCGATGTTCAATTTTTATCGGCCAGCCAGAGCATGAGATTACGAAGAAACTGCAAATTCTGTCTGCCGTCCGGGTGACTCATGCCGAATTTATGCGTTCCGTGTGTCTGAGCAGTAAACATGGCCGCCTCGCCGAAAACTGCCAGCCGTCCCTGACCGACTTCGCAAACGGCACCCTGCAACCATCCACCCACCGGTTCAAAAGTCATTTTGGCTCGATCAAATTCCTCTTCCTCTTCAGGAGTGTAATTACCGGTGCTGGAAGGCATGGATAAAATCGTATCGACGGCAATGGTGGCCCGGAAAGCCTGCCCGGTGAATGAAGCCACCGCACTGATGCGATTCTCTTCACTTTGGCCATCGGTGATAAGGTGAGCATGCAGAGTATTATCTTTCCGGGTGAAGACGGTCGGCCCGGAAGCAATAGTGTCGATGGCATAGCCGTTATTGAATTCAAAACCAAGTGCCAGGGCCAGATCGGCCGCTACAGCGGGGAAAGGCATATGGTCGGCGACTAAAAACAACGATCCTCCACCTCGTACCCAATCGACAAGAATTTGAATTTCGTCCGGTGTAAAAGCCGGCGACAACGAACTCCAGGCTTCATCTTCGCCTTCGTCCGGAGGCAGCGCGTTGGCTATTACCAGAATATCTCCCTCGTCCAACGATGCGGTTGAAAACGCACCGGAGTGCGGGCGGACACTATAACCATCACGTCGAAGAGTTTCGGCAAAGGGCTTATATCGTCCGTCCATAGTGTGATAATTGTTGTGTCCTTCGTCAATTAATACTACCGGACCAGCTCCGGTGGCAAAATTGGGATTGTTGATTTCCGGAATGAATTCAGTATCGCCTTTTTGAACCTCTTCCGAATTACAGGAAATAAAGACTGTGAGGGCAATCAATATCAGAGCAATTTTCATTTTATCCTCCAACGGTGTGCTGTTCGAGTGCTTTGTTTTCCAAATCCAAACGAACTTTCCCCGGGATTTTCAAGGCGAAAAGCATGTCGATCAGGACAATCGCCGCTCCGGCGATAAACGTGGCCTGATATCCGAACAATGACCAGGCCATACCGCCGATAATCGGGATGACAATGGCGGTGATATGATTGGCGGTCATGCCGAAAGACAGGCAGCCGGTCAGATCTTCGGCATTGGAAATTTTGCGTAAATATGATTTCAGGGCGATGGAAGACCCGAAAAGGATATTGTCAATTAGATAAAGGGCGATCAGAAGCGGCAGATAGCTGACATAGGCATAGCCGACAAAGATAAAAGCCAATAAAAACGAACATCCGACCAGAATCACCTTTTCGCCCAGGTGGTCGCTTAAGCGGCCCATCAAACGATTGGTGAAAATAGTGACGGCGTTGTTGGCCAGCGAGATAGTGGCGATTATCGTGATGTCAAGATTGTGATTTTTGACCAATAGAAAAATAGCAAAAGTGGTAAATATGTGCCGTCGGCAGCCGCGCAGGAAGGAAAGCGTATAGTAAAGCCGATATTTTTTCTTGATTCTTACTTTGCGTTTTTCCGTTGCCGCACGATTGGAGGGTAGAGCAATGGCCAGATACAGCCCTATTGCGGCCACGGCCGCACCAATCATATAAAATGTGACTCGGAAATCGAGAAACAGGGTCAAGCCCAGAACCAGTCCGGCTCCGGTCAGTCCGGCGATCGACTCATAGGAACGGAGACGACCCTGAGTTCGGCCCAGATTATCGGATTGGGACAGCATCAACAGCTGGGAGGAATTAGTCGGTTCGAAATAATGAAACCCGAATGACATCAGAACCGTGGCCAGCCCAAGCATCATAATCGACTGCGACAGTCCGCATAGAATCAGTCCCAGTCCGACTGCGACGATGGAAAAGGCGGCAATTTTCGATTCGGTGAAGTAAAGAGCCAGCGCTCCGGCTCCGAAGGCCAGTAAACCGGGGATTTCGCGTGCGGCCTGGATAATGCCGACATCGATGGGCGAAGCGCCGAAAATCTCGATGGCAAAATTATTGAACATGATCCGCCAGGTATAAAACCCGACCCAGACGACCATGGACGATAGGGTAATGGTAAAGACCGATACTTTTTTTATTCCAAGCGGCATATAAGCAGAAGATAATACAAAAATGGCGTTCATGCCCGACTAAAATGCTCTCTAATCGGCGAACATCCCGCGATCGAGCAGATTCATGATTGCTTCGCGACGGCGGCTGTGGAAATCTTTTTCAGATTCGTCTCCGATCATTTCTTTTATGGCGGGCATGACCAGGTGTGGAAAAAACATCAGCGAATCCAACAGCACCATGACCATTAATATATCACCGCCCAGTATTTTCCCGGATTTCACGAAACCGCTCAACCGTTCATAGAAATCGGACGGATAAAGCGATTGACGGTAGATGTCGCGCATTGCGGCTGATCCCTCGGCCATGCAGCTGCGGATCAATTGGATATATTTTGGATTGACCAACAGCCACTGGTCCATCAGCCGCAGACATTCGCTGATCATGGTGCGGGGGTCATCAGCGTTATCCGTAACCAGAGCAATAGTGCTGACAATCGGATCGGTAACTTCCTTCAACAGTACTTTTAATAAACTATCTATATCGATAAATAGCGCCCGGACAACCTCCAATTCGGTTCCGGCGCGAGCGGCTATTGATTCCAGGCTGGCTTCGGAAAATCCAACCTCAAGAAATTCATCGTATGCCGCCTCAATCAATTTCCTTCTATTTTCAGACATCTGATTTCCTCCGTTTCGTAATGATATAATAGGCACGAGAAATCTCAATGTCCATAGTGATTTTCGATTTGTCAAAAAAGCAACCTTCGGTCCGGATTATACGTCAAAATAGTATACAACGGCTTGGACTGTAAAATAACGAATGATGTATCATAGGGCTTGCAGGAGGTTAAGATGAGGATATTTGTTAAAACGGTCGTGATTCTGACTCTGGCCGCATTTCTCCTTTCGGCAGGAGCTATGGCCGGAAAACGGACACTGGTCAGGACATTCGACAAAAAGGATCGCATCAAAGTAAAAACGATCTCGGGCGATCTGATTGTCAAGAAGGGTGAGTCAGACGAAATCAGAGTGGAAGTTATCAATTCCTATTCGCCGCGCGATTCCTTTGAACCGCAAATGCGGGAATCCGGCAAGACATTGAAACTGACCGAACGAATTTATGGTTCCAATTCCGGTAGTTCATCCTGGATTGTGTCTGTCCCCGACGGAGTGGAAATCGATTTTTCTTCGGCCTCCGGCGATATGACTGTCTCCGATTTGAACGGCGAGTTCACAGGCTCGACGGCCTCGGGTGACTACGAATTTGAAAACTGCCGTGGTACGTGGAATTTATCTACCGCCTCGGGCGATATTGAGCTGGACGGTTGCGAGGGAGAGTTCGAACTGTCCACCGCTTCCGGCGACGTTGATGCCAACAATGTTGTAGTCGGGTACGAGAGTTCCTTTTCGACTGCTTCCGGTAGTGTCGATGTCCGTCTGGCCAAGAGCAGCGAATATGATCTGCATCTCGGATCAGCGTCGGGTCGAGCCGTACTCAATTATTCGGGCAATCCGATCAAGGGTACTTTTGAGATGGTTTCACGCGACCGCCGCGGCCGGATATCGGCGCCTTATGATTTTGACCACGAGGAGAAGTTTCGTAAATGGGGTGAACGGTATGTCCGTAAGAGTTTCACCAAGGGTACGGATGCCCCGTTGATTACCATCGAAACGGCCAGCGGAAAGGCTGCCCTCAGGGAAGGCTAAAAAAACTACCTCATTATCTTCACCGCCATTAACACTTCGGGCCGGGGTTTCGCGCTTCCGGCCTTTTTTTTTTGGTGAATTCAATATCTTCTGCGGAATACTCGCATCGACAGTAATAGTATTATCCCCGGCAGCCAGAACCAGAGCATTTCACTCAGTATGACTCTTATCCCCCACAGGCTGAAAAAGGCTTTGACTCCAATAGGGGAAACCTCAATCGGCCGGAATGGAAAAAAGTAACGGCTGTTTTCAAAAGGTGAAAAGAGGGCTATCCCCAAGCCGCCGTTGGTCAGGGCATCAAAAAGACCATGAGATGCGGTCAAAACAAAAAAGTAAATCAAAAGAGAATTCCATCGTCTGGAAAAATATTTTTCTCTCCTGAAAAATAAAAACATAACGGTCAATGCTAAGATAAAGGCGAAAGGTATTGAATGAAAAAATCCGCGATGGGCCCAGAAATTTTCATAGGGGAGACCAATATAAAAAGAAATGATATCGGCATCGGGCAACACCGGCAGGATCAGAGATAATACCCAGAACCGTCGGGGCAGGTTTTTAACGGGCATGATTTTACCGGCAATAAGACCGACGATGGAATGAGTGATAACCGTGGGCATCAAAATTCCTTAATATCATTTTCTTTATTATACGTCAGGATTGATGATTTTGCACGAAGAGAAGTTGTCGGCCGACAGGCGGAGCCTGTTTTTGGTTCGGCCATCGGCCTCACAGGCGGAGCCTGTTTTTGGTTCGGCCATCGGCCTCAC
>JAAEQF010000002.1 GCA_024231695.1 FCB group bacterium | reverse complement strand
TTTTTTTTTTTTTTTTTTTTTTTTTTTTTTTTTTTTTTTTTTTTTTTTTTTTTTTTTTTTTTTTTTTTTTTTTTTTTTTTTTTTTAGAACACACCCTGTAACTAGATAGAGGACCCCCTTGTGCACTGAAAATAGAGGAATGGGGTTTTTAGCCTTGTAAGTTGTTGATATTATTAAGAAAGCAATTAATCCAAAGAATGCAATATTCTTGGCTTTTGGGATTTCATTAATGATTTAGGGGCTTTATGCAATTAATCAATTATCGCTTGCATTACATTTATATCTCCTTTATATTATCTATAATATAGAAATCTTATAAGGGAGTAAATAAAGAATGGGAGATATAAGTAACTGGGATAAAGTAATGGAGTTAGAGGACCAGGGTACGGATGATATTGATAAAGGTTTAGGGGGAGGGATTGTTGAGGATCAGACTGAGGACCCAGAGAAGGGCTCAGAGAAGGCCCAAGAAGAGAATAATAATTACTTAGAAATGAGTGATAAAGAGATAGTTAAGAGAGTACTTAAGAGTACTCAAGAAAAGGACAAAATAAAGAATGACTTTAAGACCTTATTTGAGAGTAATTATAAATGGGTTCCAAAGGAATCATTATTGAGTTATAATATTAGTGAGGATAGAAGGTATAGAATATGGGTGGTTAAGAGTTTAGTAATGATAAGAGATGATGGGAGGTGTAGGATATGCGGAGAGAGAGTAAGAGGTAATACATGGAAGGTGGTTAAAGAGGTTAAGAGAATAAGAACGGAAGAGAGTAATTGTTTTCTTATATGTAAGGACTGTGGGTTATGCCATTCTTTTAAAGAGTTTTCAGAGAATAATAGAGTAAGAAAATTCCAGAGGATGAAATTAATGGTACTTAAGCGGAGACTTAAAGGAGTTAAGAATTGCGGTAAATTAAAAGAAACCGGATTGATTACTCTAGTTAAGTTAGAACGAGAGTTTAGTGAGAGTAAAGGATATATAGATCCTAGGTTAGTAAGGAGTGAG
Organism: FCB group bacterium; assembly: GCA_024231695.1. Classification (GTDB taxonomy): domain Bacteria; phylum Zixibacteria; class MSB-5A5; order GN15; family JAAZOE01; genus JAAEQF01. The sequence continues at coordinate 1,180 of JAAEQF010000002.1, read as the reverse complement.
ATTCTAAGGGAAAAGAGGAAGGGTTGAGAAAGGGGATAAAATAGGCCATAGGGGATGGGTTATATATCAAGCTATAGATAGGCCTGGGGCTTAGGGAGAACGGCCAGGGAAGAGGCCCTTTTAAAGCCCTTGATCAATCTCAGAGCTAAAAATCATCTCCTTTATATATAGGCCCTTCCCTTAGAGCCCTTAAAGCAAAAAAGATTATTCTCCCCTAAATGAATTGCATTTTTTCCTTGCATTAGAGATAAGGATCTGCTATATTCAGAAACAATCAAAGAGGGCAGGAAAGAAAGCCCTAAGAAGGAAACAAGCCATTTTTATTAACTTGCAGGAAAAAGGAGACTACTCGCCATGATTACTCAAAGTAAAAACTCAGCCTATCATATAGCAAGGGATTTTATAGAATCCCTCCCTAATGAGAGTAAGTTCACTAAAAAATCCCTCATTAATTATTTATTAAAACAGGAGCAATTGTTTTCGGTAAAACTCAGCCGCACGGCGGCGGGTAATGCTATTACCTTTCTCCGGAGGCATGGGGTGGTGCAGAGTAACGGACAAAAAACACCTGTTTATATGAAGATAAGTAATAAGCCCTTAAATAAAAGAAAAAAACTCCTCACTCAGGAGGAAAAACTCTTCGCTCTCTCACCTATGGAGATTGGTCGCTCTATACTTACTCTTCTTAAACAAAAACAAAGTAAGATTAATTCCCTTAAAAATACCATACAGGAACTTCAAGAGGATTATGACTCTATGAGCGATAAATGTACAGATGCACAAAGAGTACTTATGGAGTATAAGGAAAGAATGATAAATATGGGAGGGAGGTAGAATGGAGACACAGGATAGACTAATTATGAGGGAACAATTGGAGCTAAGTCAGGAAAAAGAACGCCTATCCTGTATTAAGAATGAGTATGATAAAAAAGGTCGGCAGATTGATCAGTTACAAAAACAAATAATCTCTCTTAGAGTAGAGAGGACAGAACTGGATAGTCAATGGCGGGAGGGTATTCTTTCCATAAAAGCCACTCAGTGTCCTCCGGTACTAGAGCCTGTTAAGAGTAGGAAAAAAGACCCTAGGAAGAGGGGTATTGATAAGGCTCTGAAGAAAGCCAGTCCGGAGAAATTGGCCAAAATTGCCGCGCTTATGGAGAAGATGGGGATTGAGTTATAG
>JAAEQF010000001.1 GCA_024231695.1 FCB group bacterium | reverse complement strand
GGATGAGGTCCAAAAGATGCTCGACGCCCCTGTATTGCGCACCAGGCTTGGCTACAGGGACAGGGTAATGCTTGAGATCCTCTATGATACTGGAATAAGAAGGGCTGAGCTGGGAAACAGTAAACTTATTGATATTGATCTAAGAAACGGCTATATCCATGTAAAAGGAAAAGGAGGCAGGGAACGTGTGGTACCTGTAAGCCACAGGGTATGTGGTCTGATCAAAAATTATATCCTGTTTGTCCGTCCCACATTTTTGCACAAAAACGAACAGGATAAGGGTTATGTGTTTTTAAGCATCCGTTCACAGAGAATGAACGACCGGACCATCCTGGATATTGTAAAACGAAATGCAAAGCGTGCAGGCTTAAAAAAGAACGTAACAACCCATTCTTTCCGCCACACCTGTGCCACCCACATGCTTAAAAACGGTGCCCCTGTGAGACACATACAGGAGATGCTGGGCCATGAGTCTCTGGAATCCACCCAGATATATACCCG